>JBAVXH010000028.1:0-5239 GCA_049698215.1 Xanthobacteraceae bacterium
TCCACTGACCGAACAAAAAATGGCGCGGATGAACGCGCGCATCGACAGCTTGGCCGTAAAAGACGCCCGCCCCGCACTCGGCGCCGAGCGCAAGGATTCGCTCACGCCCGAGGCGCTCGAGCACAAAGACGCATTCCACGAGTACGTGCGTCGCGGCGAAAGCGCCAACCTGCACGCACTCGAGACCAAGGCGATGTCGGCCGGGTCCAATCCGGACGGCGGCTACACGGTGCCGGTCGAGATCGAGACGGCGATCGGCGCGCGCCTCGCCACCATCTCGCCGATCCGCAAGATCGCGGGCGTGCGCGAGATCTCCGGCAACGTCTACAAGAAGCCGTTCATGACGACGGGCCCGGCCGTCGGCTGGGTCGGCGAGACCGATGTGCGCGCGCAGACCGCATCGGCGACGCTCGATCAGCTCTCGTTCCCGGCGATGGAGCTCTACGCCATGCCGGCCGCGACCGCGACGCTGCTCGAAGACTCCGCCGTCAACATCGACGAGTGGCTCGCCGGCGAGGTTGAGCAGGTGTTCGCCGTGCAGGAAGGCGCCGCCTTCGTCAACGGCGACGGCACCAACAAGCCGAAAGGCTTCCTGCAGTACACCACGGTTGCCAACGCGTCGTGGAGCTGGGGCAGCATCGGGTACATCGCGAGCGGGGCGGCCGGCGCGTTCCCCGCTTCGAACCCCTCCGACGTGCTGGTCGACCTGATCTATGCGGTGAAGGCCGGCTACCGACAGAACAGCGTGTTCGTGATGAACCGCAAGACGCAAGGCTCGATCCGCAAGTTCAAGGACGCGCAGGGCAACTATCTGTGGCAACCGCCCGCGCAGGCGAACGGCTCCGCCACGCTGATGACGTTCCCGATCGTCGAGGCCGAGGACATGCCGGACATCGCGGCGAACTCGCTGTCGATCGCGTTCGGGGACTTCAAGCGCGGCTATCTGGTGGTCGACCGCCAAGGGGTGCGCGTGCTGCGCGACCCGTTCACCGCCAAGCCCTACGTGCTGTTCTACACCACCAAGCGCGTGGGCGGCGGGGTGCAGGACTTCGACGCGATCAAGCTGATGAAGTTCGCGGCGAGCTGACGCGCACGCGTAGGGTGGGCAAAGCTTCGTCTCGCGCCAGCGAGGCGAAGCGTGCCCACCAATTCGTTTGGCCGCGGGCACGCACGTTCCGCTTTCGCGCAACGTGCTTTGCCCGCCCTACGAGTCAGAGAATGTCATGACCTACTTCCATCCGGCCTGGCTCGAACACCAGCGCAAGCGCTACACGCGCGCGGACGCCTATCGCTTCGCCGCGCCCGGCACGCCCGAAGCCAAGATGCCGGGCTGGCTCGACCCCTCGGCGACGCGCGTGCGGCTGAAGGAGGCGCAGGAAGAGGAGGCGCGCGCGCAGGAGGCGGCCGCGCAGGAGGAATTCGAGCGCGAGGTATTGGCCCTGCGCCATGACTTCGCGAAGCTCAAGCTTGAATACGAGCTGCGCCGCTTCCAGCAAAAGTACAGCCCCAACCAGCCGCGCGTGCCGGCCGGCAATCCCGATGGCGGGCAATGGACGAGCGGGGACGGAGGCACGGAAAGCGACGGAAGTGATACGGCCTCTGACGGCGAGTCACTGGCGCAGGAGAGAGGGTCTTTGTTTGCGCCAGGTCCCGGCCAAGAGCCCCGGCGAGATTTGTTGGACCTCCAGGCTATCGCAGACCACCCGTCCATTCGCACACGGATCGATGAGGCATGGGTCGCATCAAATCCGCACGGCTTGGGCCGAGAGCATGGCTTTTGGATTTCGCGAAACAATGAGACAGGCGAACTCTTCACGCGTCCATTCACGAATCCTGGCGGATTGGTAAGCTTGGTGCCTGGCCCGCCCCCGAACGACGCGATAGCATTCTTTCACACTCACCCGCTTCGGTCAGATTTTGGCGGAGGACCCGGTCCAAGTAGGCCTGACCAGAATTTTGCCGCAAGCACCGGTCTCCCTGGACTGGTTCAGTCGCACCACGGGATGTATTACTTTGGTCCGTTGCTGCGGCCGAGCCCCTCGCCCTGACTTGCGCGACAAGCAATGGACGGTGATCCAATGTTCAAGATCTTGATGGTCGTCGGAACGATGCAACCGATGGGGAATCTGGCTATGATTACTTCCAACTGTAACGTCGTTAAAATAGCTGACGATTACGTACAAGCACGCTGGCCGCAATTCGACTTTACTGATCGGCGCCGGTCCAGCGTGGTCGAAGGCAACGTTTGGAAGGTGCGGTTCCTGCTGCCTGACGGTTCGCTTGGATATGAACCGGAGATCAGCATCGACCAAAAAACCTGTCGCGTTGTCGATGCCATAATCTGGCAGTAGCCCAGCCAAAGAGCCGGCGGAGTCGGTAGTTCGGACCCTCTGCAATCGACTTTCCGGTTGAGTTTTCGCGAGCAAGCGCGCTACGGCTTATTGACTATAGCAAGCAAGCGTAGCCCGGATTGAGCGAAGCAAAATCCGGGGCGATCCGACGCGCTGATGCGCCAGACGTTCTTCGATGGCGCGGAGATCCGATGCGAGACCATCAGTTATTTCGAATTGAAATCTATCACGACGGCGTCGTATTCGGCGTGAGAATGCGCGGGAAGAAGAAATACCTGATGTACAAAGCGTTTCTGAATGAATTGGAGGGCCGCCATTATCCCGCCGCGCCCCCACGCCCGGTTCCCGATCCGGGCGGGGATATGTACATGCTAAACGACGAACAGCTTGCCGCCTTTGGGAGATTCACGCGAAATGCCTCGCGCCTCGCGCGCGGATTCCCCGTCAAGAATAGTGCTCGTAGCCCGGCGTGAACGCCAGCGGCATGCAGGCGGCTGCATGAGCATTGCGCGCTCATGACAAGCAGAACGGTTTGAGGACGACGCGCCTCCAGGAGGGGCTCGATGCTGCGCGATCTGAAGGAAATCGTCGGCGTGCTGATGCGCGTGCTCGATGGGGATGAGGTTTCGCGGGCGGAGCTGGCGGGCTTGAGCTTTGCGGCGCACCGCGAGGTGCGCACGGCGTTGCTCGAGGCCTACATCAAGCTCCTCGAGTTCGCGCGCTATCGCGATCTGCGCAGCCGCGATGCGGCCGCCGACTACGCCATGCGTACCGAGCTGGCGGCTTGTCTCGACCGCATCGTCGGGGCCTGCGATCGGGAGCGGCCGCCGGTGCCCCAGACTGTGCAGACTGTATCGATCCATTGAGCGGTTCCGCGTCCGCTTCCGTAACCCGCCGCAGCGTGATCCGCATCACAGACCGGCCGCCGCGCGCATGGGATCATGCGCACGATCGCAATCAACTTAGCCTCGGAGGAGGCCAGCCATGTGGACGGTGCACGCCGCGTTTCGCGTCGGCGATTACCAGACCGATGAGGTCGACCTCACGCCGGTGCTCGGGGTCGGGATGATTGTCGTCGTGTTCCTGCTCCTGATGCAGACCGCGTAGCCGCGGTAGGCAGATGCCGCCGCGCATCCGCGCAAGCAAAAGCGACGCGCAGTCCCGCGCCGCTTGGCTGCTGCCCCGTCGCAATCCTCCGGCCCGGACAATGCGGTGCGCGTCCGCCCGGGCAGCGTCGAGCGGGAGGACATCTCCGGCCGCCGGCAAGCGAGACGTCAACCCTTCGATCCGGCGCCAAAAGGTCTTGCGCACGCGCCTGAAATATGCAATGATAGATTGTAAATTTTTTTAATGGAGATTTAACATGGTATCTCGATCACGTGGTCATTCAGGCAGTGGAGAACAGACGTTCGAAGCGCCGAATTCGGATCTCACCAGTCAATCGTCGGACACCTCAAGCGAGTTCGAGTCGCCGCCCGGCGGCCCGGAAACGAGCGGCGACGAGGCCACCTTCGCCTCATACGAGGTCGGCGCCGATCTTCAGAACATGAAAGAGGAACTGGAGCGGCAGATCTTCTCGCGTCCCGCCCCCAACACGGCCGAAGCCATGGCAGCTGGGGATCGCGGCGCACCCGCGGGCGCCGACCTCATCGTCGGCGTCGGCATCGGTCCGGCGCACCGCGATTTCGAATCGGTCGGCCCTGGGGGGCCGGGCGTTCCGGTGCTCAACGTCTATGTGGCGGAGAAAATGGACGCGGATGAAGCCAAGGCGGTCTGCGTGGACAGCTTCGGCGCGCGCGCTCTCTCGTCCGACCGGCAGCCGATCAACGTGATCCACACGGGACCGATCGACGCCTATGCGCACCGCCATCGCGAGCGCCCGTCGCCCTGCGGAATCTCCGTTGGGCATTTCAAGGTCACGGCGGGCACGCAAGGCGCGTTGTCGCGCGGCCGCTCCGGCCCGCGCGTCAATCGGCTGCTGCTGCTCAGCAACAACCACGTGCTCGCCAATTCAAATGCGGGCGCCGTGGGGGACAACATCATCCAGCCCGGCAGCTTCGACGGCGGGGTGAATCCGGGCGACCGCATCGCCCTGCTGGAGAAATGGGTTCCCATCAACTTCGCCGCAGCGGGTGTGAACTATGTCGATTGCGCCACCGGCTGGTGCTGGCCGAATCTGGTGCGCAAGGAGTTCATCTATCGCAGCGGAGCGGCCTGGGCGTACTTCCGGGTCGGCTCCACGCCGATCCCGGCAGCGATCAACATGCCGGTCGGCAAATCGGGCCGCACAACGCAGCTGACCAACGGTCGCGTCATTGATGTCAACGCGTCGATACGCGTCAACTACGGCGTCGGCGTCGCGAACTTCCGCGACCAGATCACCATTCGCGGGAACAACATGCAGTTCAGCGCGGGCGGCGATTCAGGTTCCCTGATCTGGACCTGGGACAGCCGGCGCGCGCCGGTCGGCCTCTTGTTCGCAGGCGGTGGCGAGTTTACGTTCGGCAACAAGATTGCCCGTGTCCTGGATGCGCTGGATATCAATCTCTATACCTGATTGCGTGCATACCGGGCCGGGCGGAAAGAAGGTGCCTCATGGCTGACCAACCTGCCTTCTCCGACAGCGGCCCGGTTGTCTATGCGCCTGAAGATCAAACTTCGCCGGAGCGCACGGCCGTCGAGACGACCCTTCGCAAGATTCCAGGCGTTCAAGGAGTTGGCGAGGGTCGTGATGCGATCGGCGATCCGGCGTGGCTTGTTTATGTGAAGGACAAGTCGGTGGCAAAGAACCTGCCGGGTCACGTCGGGGGCCGCAAAGTGGTCTCCGCGGTGACTGGCGAGATCGACATCCTGCCGGCCGGACCACGGCCGTGACAAAACAGAAGCGG
>JBAVXH010000029.1:0-4050 GCA_049698215.1 Xanthobacteraceae bacterium
GAGCAAGCGCGCGAGCGGGCACGCGCGGCGCGCGCACGTGCTGCCACAGCGTGCCGTCGGTCCGCAGTTTGCGTTTGTGGGTTGTCATGGGGCGGGTCGTCCCGCACCAACAGAGGTGGCGCGCTGAAAGTTCCACGAGATTCGATTGTCAAACAGCCAACGCTCCGCCCGCCCGTTGAGAGGGGCCGGGTGCCCCTTGTCTTCTTCTGCCCCCGAAAAAATGAGGGGAGCAGAGCGCCGACAGGCGCTGGTGCGGAAGCGCCGCACCCGTGGTCCGTCTCGCGAGCGGACCGATCTCCGGATCGCCGGAGATCGCCGACCGGATACGCCGGCCGGCGCGCCTCTCGGCGCTCTGCAGCGGCTCTAGCGAAAGCCGTTAGGCTTTCGCCCAGCTCCGGGCCGCGCTTCCCCCGGCGATCAGACCGGGCTTTGAGCGAGCACCTCGCGCAGGGGTCGTAGTGCCCCAAGGGCGGGTCCCGAAGCCGCCCGGGTGGCGAGCTGACGAGGCTCACCGCGCGGGCGCCGCACAAGCGAATGTTGGCTCAACCGCCTTCACTCGCCCCGGGACCGCTTGGCTGATCTCCGCCCGCGCATCCCGCCCGCTCCATCAAGCCGCGTCACCGGTTGACGCCCCTTTGGAGAGCGAGGCGCATGCAACATGAAAGGCGGGTGCGGCAAGCGCAGGGCGGAAAGGTGGAAGAATTGTGATTTTTTTCAAATGATAGGACCATAGGGGATAGCCGCAAAAGTTGTCCCCCGCGAAGGTCACGTAGGCGGGCAAAGGAGCGGAGCGACGTGCCCGCCAATCACCTGATGCGAAGCGCGGCCTGTCCCTCGCCATGCCGCGCCTTGTGCCGGGCATCCACGTCTTTCCGAGATGTAGGGCGCAATAAGCGACGCAAAGCGGAGCGCATTGCGCCAGAATCACCGGAGCGGCGCAATGCGCTGCGCTTATTGCGCCCTACCGCGCTTCCCATTCGTTTAAACTTGATACGTCCCTAGCCCTTGGAAAGCCCTAAGGAATTACGTCATGAGCGCCAAGCCGTCCCCAAACCCGCACGCCCAAGACATCTATGCCGCCGTGGGCCGCGCCCTGTCCACGTGGAGCAACGTCGAAGAAATCATCGGGTCCATCTTCACGCATGCTTCGGTCCCGGTGGGGACCACCAGTTCAGTCGGGCAAATAATGTCGGCGTACTGGGCGGTGGAATCTTTCCGCGGCAAGCTGAACGTGACCGACGCAGCGATCAGGTTCAGATTCGCTCTCGTCCCCGAGTGCCTGAGCGATTGGCAGCTGCTACACAAGCGAGCGCGCGAGAAGAACACTAATCGGAATGAATTGGCCCACGGCAGCGTCATGAACTTTGGGTCGCCCGAACAAACCTATTTCATTCCCTCATTCTACAAGTCCTTCTTAGCCGACACGCACGAGCAACTGGCCGAGTTCCAGGCGAACCCGTCGCGCTTTGACCTCCGTCCCAAGCACCGGCTTACGGCTAAGGAGATCGATGACCGCACTCAAGGATTCAAGGAGTTCTACAAACGACTGGAGGGGTTCGGCTGGAAGCTGACACAGGACTATCTCAAGCGAGCGCCGCATTGAGCGTCGCCCCGATTGAGCGGTAGCGAAATCCGGGGCCTGTGAGTCCATCCCCGGATCACGCTTCGCTTTGATCCGGACTACGAACAAAAAACCCCGCCCCCCTCACCGCTCCAATCCCGCCGCCGCAAACAGCGGCGCAGCCTCCGCGCTCTTGAGAAAATCCAGGAACTGCCCGGCGGCATCTTTCTGCGCGGCTTGCGATGCAACGCCGGCGTTGAACACCACGTACTGCTGAAGCTCCGCCGGGAACGGGCCGGCCAGTTCGACACCCTTGTTGAGCGCGATCGTCGACATCGAGGTGACCACCAGCTCGACGGCGCCGGCCGCGACCGGTTCGAGGATGTTGCCGTCATCGGCCTTGGCCTTGTCCTTCATCTCCGCCGCGATGCCGAGCCGCTCGACCAGCGCGAGGTAGGCCTTCCCGCTCAACCCTTGCGCCGAATAGACGACCGAGCGCGCGGCGAGCAGCGTCTTCCGCAGCGCGTCGGCCGACGACACGTCCGGCCTCGCCGCGCCCTTGCGAAAGCCGACACCCATGCCGGCGCGCGCGAACGGCGCTTGGCCGTCGGCCTTCTTGTCCGCGATCAGGGCAGCGAGCGCCTCCGGGCTCAGCACCGCAATGTCGAAGCGCTCGCCGCCGTCGATGCGCTTCTTGATCTTTGCGATGACCTCGAAGTCTCCGGCGATGGTGTGGCCGGTCCTGGCCTGAAACTTCGGCGCCAGCGCTTCGACGAGCCCGCGCACGCCGGGGCTGCCGAGCAGCTTGATGTCAGCGGCGGCCGCCGCGTTCGCGAAAGACATCGCCATGACCGTGGCCGAGATGAATGCCAGCTTCCCCATGCGCCCCTCCGGTGTGAGGTAGCAAGCGTATTCGGCCCGATTGGCCGGCGCCACCGCGTCACCATGGCGGCTTGCACCGCACTTGTCGTACAGATGCAAGCTGACACCATGAGAGTTTGACTGACATCATCGGAAGGACAATCCCGTGTGGTCGAGGAACGCCTTTACCGAAAGGCTCGGTCTCAAGTGGCCCATCCTGCAGGCCCCGATGGGCTGGCTCAGCACACCCGCTCTTGCCGCTGCCGTGAGCAATGCAGGCGGCCTCGGCGGCCTCGGCATGTGGGGATTTTCCGCCGAGGATGCCGAGCGCCGCATTGCCGGTTTCCGGCAGCAGAGCGGCGGCAGCTTGAACGTCAACTATCCGCTCTGGCCGGAGCCCAGGATCACCCCGCAGGCCAGCGAGGCGATGCGCCGGCGTTTGCAGCCTCACTACGATGCGAAAGGGCTGGGTGCGGTCCCTGAGCCCAAAGGAGCAGCAAGCGAGGTCAGCCGCGAGCACTTGGGCATGCTGCTGCGCGCGAAGCCCGAGATGGTGAGTTTCCATTTCGGCTTGCCGGGCTCCGAGATCGTGCAGGTCATCAAGGACGCCGGGATCTTCATCATCTCGAGCGCCACCACGGTGGCCGAAGCGAAGACGCTGGAGCAATGCGGTGTCGACGCAATCATCGCGCAGGGCGCCGAAGCCGGCGGCCATCGCGGCACGTTCAGCGGTGTGGATATCAGCATGCAGCCGGGCCTCCTCGCCCTGTTGCCTCAGGTCGTGGACGCCGTGAGCGTGCCCGTCATCGCGGCGGGCGGGATCGCGGATGGGCGACAGGTGGCTGCGGCCTTCATGCTGGGCGCGAGTGCCGTGCAGATGGGAACTGCGTTCCTGCGCTGCGAGGAAGCCAACGTGCGGGACGCCCACCGTGCGGCATTGCGCGAAGCCAACGATGCCTGCACCATCGTCACCGACATGATCACGGGCAGACCCGCGCGCTACATCCGGAACAGGCTCGCGGACGACCTGATCGCCTCAGGGCTCGAGCCGGTATCGTTTCCCGCGCAGCTGAGCCTGACAGCTCCACTCGAAACAACCGGAGACAGGGAGCTCGCGCTCTTGCTGGCCGGACAGTCGGCTGCGCTCGGCAGGGATACGGACGCGGCAGCACTGGTCGAATCCCTTGCCGAGGAAACGTCGCGCCGTCTGCATGCATTCGGCGGTTGAGCACGAGAGAGCCTGCCCGGAGTTTGTTCGGAGAAACTGGCGCGCCCGGAGAGATTCGAACTCCCGACCCCCAGATTCGTAGTCTGGTGCTCTATCCAGCTGAGCTACGGGCGCTTGGTACCGGTCGGGCCAATCGCCCGTGGCGGAACGGGCGCATAGCTATAGGGTCACCCGCGCCATGGCAAGCATGGTCGGAGCATGATCTTGTCCGAAAACCGGTGTCCACTTTTCGGGATCATGCTCTAGGCGCGCGCCCGCTCGCCGCGCCGGGCGCCGAGTTCGACCGCGCGGTCCGGGATGATGAGGCGGAAGGTGGCGCCGATGGTGCCCTCGACCAGGCGGATTTCGCCGCCGTGTGCGCGCACCAGTTCCGCCGCGATCGCAAGGCCGAGCCCGGAGC
>JBAVXH010000030.1:0-5950 GCA_049698215.1 Xanthobacteraceae bacterium
GCCGAGCGGCATGCCGCCGCTCAACGAGACGCGCTTCCTCAATGACGAGGTCGCGTTCCAGCTCGGCGCCCGGATGTCGGATCAGGAACTCGGGGCGCTCCTCAACCAGCTCGGCCTCCGGGTGCTCTACCAGGAAGACATTGGCCTGCTCGGCCGCAAGGTGTTGCGCCTGAAGCTGCCGCCCGGCGCCACCGTGCGCGGCATCATCCCGGCGCTCGAGAAGAAGGGCGTGAATTTCGCGGCGCAGCCGATCTATCAGTTCGAGCTCACGCAGGATCTCGCGCAGGCGCCCTCGCCGGCCGACACCAACCGCAAGGGCGACTCGGCGCAGTACATCGTCGAGAAGCTCGGCCTGCCCGAAGTGCATCTCATTGCGACCGGCAAGGATGTGAAGGTCGCGGTGATCGATTCGGAAATCGACCAGAAGCATCCCGATCTCGAAGGCGCCGTCACTGCCAACTACGACGCGCTGCCCTCCGACGATCAGACCGCGCATCCGCACGGCACCGGCATGGCGGGCGCGATCGCCTCGCACAAGCGCCTGCTCGGCATCGCGCCGAACGCGCGCATCCTCGGTGTGCGCGCCTTCGGCGTGAACACCGGCGGCGCGCAGGGCACCAGCATGAACATCGTGAAGGGCCTGCAGTGGGCGGTGGACCAGGGCGCCAAGATCATCAACATGAGCTTCGCGGGCCCGAAGGATCCGATCCTGCAGCAGGCGATGCAGCGCCTCACCGATCAGGGCATCATCCTGATCGCGGCGGCCGGCAATGCGGGCCCGAAGTCGCCGCCCCTCTTCCCCGGCGCCGACCCGAACGTGATCGCCGTGTCGGCGACCGACGTGGACAACAAGACCTACAAGAATGCGAACCGCGGCAAGTATGTCGCGATCGCGGCACCGGGCGTCGACATCCTGGTGCCGGCGCCGGAAGGCGGCTACCAGCTCACCACCGGCACGTCGGTCGCGGCCGCGCATATCTCGGGCGTGGTCGCGCTGATGCTGGAGCGCAACAAGGAGCTCAAGCCCGCCGAAGTGCGCGCCATCCTCACCGCGACCGCCAAGAACATCGGCGGCGTGAAGACCGACGTCGGCGCCGGCCTGGTCGATCCAGCCGCGGCGCTCGGGAAATCAGGGCCGAAGTCGGCGCGGCTGCAGTAGGCGCGCCCTCATCGAAGAGCCGTGCCGGCAGGGTAAAGACGCGCCTCCGGCGTTGCATCAGTTTTGAATCGATTTCTTGACGCAATAGCGGAAATTCCAGCGCTCCAAATTATGTCAACAGAAGAACTCAGGCGACTAAATTGATCCTCGGGAGGGGGTTGAGGAAGGTCGCCGCCATGCTTACGCGGATACGCAACGCACTGCAGAGATATCGCTCCGAGCTCGCTCAGAACTCGGAAGGATCGGTCGCCACCACATTCGCCCTGTCGCTCGTCCCCCTGGTCGGGCTGATGGGCGCGGCGGTCGATTATTCCGCGGCGAACAACGCGCGCACCAACTTGCAGATCGCGCTCGACGCGGCGCTCATCGCCGGCGCGAAGGATGGAAGCGCCAACTGGACGACGGCGGCGCTCAACGCGTTCAATGCCAACCTCAACCCGAAATTCGCAAGCAACGTTAGTCCAACCTTCCAGATCACCCGCGACCGCGCCTACACCGGCTCGGTCACCGCAGCCGTGCCTTCGAACTTTCTCGGCGTGCTCGGCGTGTCGAGCATCAACATCGGCGTGACCGGCACGGCGACCGTCCCGCCGAGCACCGGCGGGTACTACTGCGTCATGGCGCTCAACCGCACTGCTCAAGCGGCATTGCAGCTCACCGGCAACGCCTCGATCACGATCAACGCACCCAAGTGCGTGATCCAGGTCAACTCAGGCAGCTCGCGCGCTGTCGAGATGAACGGCAATACCGTGATCAAGGCGGTCGAAAACTGCTTCGTCGGCGGCATCAGCGCGGTGGGCAATTCGAGCATCTCGCCGGCACCCGACGCGACCTGCGCGCCGATCCCCGATCCGTTCGCCAACTACCCGCGGCCGACGGTCGGCGCCTGCACCTACACCAACTACCAACTCTCCGGAAACCAGACCGTGACGCTGCAGCCCGGCGTCTATTGCGGCGGGATGACCTTTTCAAGCCACGTGAATGTCACGTTCGCCCCCGGCCTCTACGTGATCAAGGATGGGGTCATCAGTGAGACCGGCGGCACGTTCACCGGCAATGGTGTCTCGTTCTTCCTGACCGGTTACAACACCTCGGTCCAGCTCAGCGGCCAGGCGAACTGGCATCTCGTTGCCCCAACCAATGGACCGCTGCCCGGCTTTGCGATCTTCCTCGATCCGGATGGCCCGAGTGGACTTGCGGGTTCGGCGAGCTCGCTCTCCGGTCAATCGGAACTCTATTTCGAAGGCATCGTGTACCTGCCGAAGCAGGAGGTCACGGTCAGCGGAAACGCCTCCGCCTTCGCGCCCTCGCCGTACACCTCCTACATCGGCGACACGTTGCGGTTCGTCGGCAACGGCGATCTCGTGATCAACAACGACACGTCGCTGACCGCTCTGCCGCTTCCGAAATCGCTCTACGTGCAAACCGGTGGCCGCCCGATACTGACCCAGTAAGGCACCGCTCGAAACCTGCACTCCAACACCAACGCCGCATCCGCTCTGGCTGCGGCGTCTCGCGATGTGAGAGGCCGCCACGCTCCGCTTGGCGGCCTCGTTCTTTCCTGCAACTATCACGCACATGGCGAAATCCGGCATGGGAGGCAAGCCATGATCAGCGTGCGCCAGATCCATCCGTTGTTTGCCGCCGAAGTCACCGGTGTCGATCTCGCTTCGCCGACGCCCGATCAGGTCGCGACGCTCCAGGCCGCAAGCAGCCGCCATGCGGTGCTGGTCTTTCCCGGGCAAAAGCTCGACGACGACCGGCTGCTCAATCTCGGCCGCCTGTTCGGGGACGTCGAGCCGCCGCGCAATCATCGCGTCCAGCAGCGCCTAAAGCATGCCGAGCTTGCCGACATCTCGAACCTGACCGCGGCGAACGAGTTGCGCGCGCCCGACGACCACCGCCGCCTCGACTCGCTCGGCAACCGGCTGTGGCATTCGGACGCCTCGTTCCGCGAGGTGCCGGGCGCGCTCTCGATGCTGTTCGCGCACATCGTGCCGCCGGCCGGCGGCGAGACCGAGTTCGCCGACTTGCGTGCCGCCCATGACGCGCTTGCCCCCGACATGAAAGCCAAGATCGAAGGCCTTACGTGCGAGCACTCGATCTTCCATTCGCGCGGACAGCTCGGACACGCCGATTACACCGAGGCCGAACGCGCCGCGCTGCCGCCGGTGCGGCACCCGTTGGTGCGCACGCATCCGGGCTCGCAGCGCAAAACGCTCTACATGGGCTCGCACGCCTCGCACATCGTGGGCTGGCCGATGCCCGACGGTCGGCTCCTGCTGCGCGACCTGATGGAGCACGCGACGCAGCGCGAGTTCGTCTACCGCCATGCATGGCGCGCCGGCGATCTCGTGATGTGGGACAACCGCTGCACGCTGCATCGCGGCCGAGCCTATGACGACGCGACACATCCGCGCGATCTGCGCCGCGTGACCACGAAGGATTATTACCGGGCGGCGTAATCTCAAGCCAAGTGGCGTTGCGCTTCCATCAACTCGATGAGACGGCCGAGTTTCTTGTCGATCTGCCCAAGCTGGAAAGCGGCGAACTCGGCCGCGTAGGCCATGCGCGCATCCGACCCTTGGGTTTGGTCATGCCGGATCAGCGGCATGAAATCCGCGCCGAAGAATTTGTCATATTGCGCGCGTATCGCATCGTTTGCCATCGGGCTCTCCGCGGTTCAGGCGGCACCCTGCGCACCGATTGATTAACAAGAAGGCCGATCCTAGAGCATGATCCCGAAAAGTGGGTACCGGTTTTCGGAAAAGATCATGCTCAAACAAAAAGCTAGAGCCCGACTCCGATTCTAGCCAGTCAGGCGTGTTTATCGTCACCGCCATCGCGTTCGTGCACTGCCTGCAGCTCCGCGGGGTCGATCGTCAGCATTTCAAGCGATGTGCCGTTCGATCCGGGCACGAACATCATGGTCGCGACCCGCCGGTAAGCCGGGAACGAAAGCCCCTCGATGAGTTCTTCATCGGTCGCGACGCGGTAGCTACCGGCCGGCAGGAGGCGGTCTACGCCCTTAAGCAGGAACGGCTTGCCGAACGTCCAGGTCTGGTCGCGCGTGCGCGTCAGCATATCAGAGATCCGCGACACCGAGTTCGTAGGAGCCCTTCTGCTCGCGTCGATAGAGCTTCGATGCTGCGGCATGAATCAGTTCGCGATGCGCATCAAACGCGCCGAGCATTCCGGCCTCGTCCCGATCCATCGCAGGATGCACGTGTTTCAGTGCGTCCTCCGTCACGAAGAACGACCATTCCATCGCGCTGTCGTGACCCCAGAACCGCACCGCGCGCCGGGTTCCGTCGAAGCTGCGGCTGGCGTTTGGAAACATCAAGGCCATCGGTCCGCCCTGCGGAAAATGCGTCGCACCAGTTTGTTAACCGGTGCGGCGCGTCGGAGTTCCGAGTTATTTCAGGGCGCCGAGCAGTTCGGCGCAGGCACGCGCCACAGCCGAGTTCGCGCTGTCGCTGCCGGGGAGCGTTGCCCACCCGCCTTTCTCGATGAACGAGCCTTGCTGATACGAGCTCACCTTCTTCAGCTCGACCATGTTGGTCACAGCCTCGGTGCTGCGCTGAAACTTGTCGACGCAGATCGGCGAGAGTGCGGTCACGACCGCAGCAGTGGTACTGCGCTGGACCATGTCCTTCGCGCTGCCGCCTGTGACCCAGCCGCCCCAGTAGAATCCGATGAACAATGTTGCGACGGCGCCGACGGCAGCACCTTGTAGCAGGCGGGTCAGCGAATCCCCGCGCAGAATAGCAGGCGTTTCCATATGTTTTCCCTTTCGCCCGAGGTGTCCCGGCGCGAGTGCAACGGATGCCCGGGCGGGCTCCGATCGAAAATGAAGTTGAATTGAAGGGCCGGCCGCTTTGAGTTGGCGTTTCGGTCACGCAGATTATGCGCGCATTGCGGCGCAAAGTCTATGAGCATGACGAAAGATATATCGCGCGCGGCTTGTGCTTCAGCCGCGCGTAGCTATCTCATAGAGTACCTGGGAAAATGTTTTCATTCCAGAGGATTTATAAGAATGAACAACGAGAATCAGAAGCCGGTCGCACCGAGCACCACCAAGGTCGATCCGGCGCAGACGCAGCAACCCGCGCCGCAGCAGACTCAGGGTGACAACAAGCCGGGCACGGACAAGCCTGCCAATCAGCAGAAGTAGCTGCGCCGGGTTCGGCGAGAGAAAGCCCGGCGTATGCCGGGCTTTTTTCATGCGTCGATGATATGTCTTGCCCCGAATTCAAGACCCGGAGAACAACATGCCCACGCGTCAATCGTCCGCACCGAAAGCCGGAGAGGATGCGATCACTGTTCGGCTGTCGCGCGACCTGCTCAAACGCATTGATCGCTGGATCGCTAGTCAACACAGCCCGCTCAGCCGCCCTGAGGCAATTCGCCAACTCGCGGAATTTGGTTTGGACGGTGCCGCAAAGGCTTCGAAAGCGGGACAATCCGGTCGAGGCGCTGAACAGGCTGCCGGCATGGCCAGTGACATGATCGACTCTCTGGGGGATCAGTCGGCAACGCATGACGACCGCGAACATCGAAAGAGGAGACTCTTGAAAGGCCCTTCTGAATTTCGCGAGATGCGGAAGAGCACCGGCAACGCCCGGCGCAAGAGGTGAAGGCGGTCAGGCCGCGACCTGCCGAGTAAGAGTCCGTTTGAGAATGCATTTTAGTGTGCGATGCGCCTGAGCAGAAGGCTTCCCATGGCGACATGGATCATCGCCTTGGAGACGTCGATGCGCTTCTCGTAGTCGCGCACGAGGCGGCGCCAGC
>JBAVXH010000031.1:0-9006 GCA_049698215.1 Xanthobacteraceae bacterium
GCAATGCAGCCAGCCATTGTGCTGGATCTCGGTCTCGAGCTGGCCCGGCGCCCAGCCGGCATAGCCGAGCGCGAGGATCGCGCTGCGCGGTCCGTCGCCGCGCGCGATCGCCTTGAGGATGTCGAGCGTCGCGGTCAAGCAGATGCCGTTGTCGATCGGCAGCGTCGAATTCTCGATGAAGAAGTCGTTCGAATGCAGCACGAAGCCACGTCCGGTTTCCACCGGCCCACCCTTGAGCACCTTCACGGCGCCCGCCTTGCGTGGAAGCTGGATCAGCTGCTCCGCCGGGATGACGTCGAGCTGCACCAGCAGATCGGGAAACTTGATGTTTCCGGCAGCCTGATTGACGACGATGCCCATCGCGCCTTCGGAAGAGTGCGCGCACACATAGATGAGGCTGCGGGCAAAGCGCTCGTCGCGCATGGCCGGCATGGCGATCAGCATCTGGCCGTCGAGATAGCCGCGCTTCGGTCCCCCGCTTCGCCTGGTGGCCTTCATGAGCCGAATTTACTCCCGATTCCTGCGAATCGAAACTTGTTTTCGCCCCCTTTGTTCCGATCACGGCGAATTCAGTGGCTTGCCGTAGCGGCTGTCACTAGATCGTGCGTGATGACGCTCAATCAAGCATGCGCCGCGCTCTTTTTCAGCGCTAATCTTGTTTTATCGGTGGCCGCGCCTGCGCACGCCGCGGATGCTTCCGCATGGGACGGCACGCAGCGCTCCGCGGTGCGGCTGATCGCAGGCGGGCGCAACGAGGGCAGCGCGACATTGCGCGCGGGCATTGAGCTGCGTTTGGCGCCGGGCTGGAAGACCTACTGGCGCTATCCGGGCGACTCCGGAATTCCGCCGCGCTTTGATTTCGCAAAATCTCGCAATGTGAAATCCGTCACGGTGCGTTGGCCGGCGCCGCAGCGCCTCGCCGACGAAGGCGGGACCTCGATCGGCTACAAGCATGCCCTGATTTTTCCGCTCGATGTGGTCCCGGAGGATCGCGGCAAGCCGGTCACGCTATCCCTCGCGATCGACTATGGCGTGTGCGAGAAAATTTGCGTGCCGGTCGACGCGAAGGCGGAGCTGACCATCAACGGCAAGCCGACCGCATATGATGCGCGCATCGCGGCGGCCGAAGCGCGCGTGCCGAAGCCTGCCGCGCTCGGGCAGAACGGCGCACTCAGCATCCACTCTGTGAAGCGCGAAGGCTCACGCATCGTGGTCGATGTGGCCTATCCGGCGGGAGAGAGTGTCGAT
Organism: Xanthobacteraceae bacterium; assembly: GCA_049698215.1. Taxonomy (GTDB): domain Bacteria; phylum Pseudomonadota; class Alphaproteobacteria; order Rhizobiales; family Xanthobacteraceae; genus PALSA-894. The sequence continues at coordinate 1,249 of JBAVXH010000031.1, forward strand.
TTGTTTGCCGAAGGCCCGACCGCCGACTGGGCGTTGCCGGTCCCCTCGCCAGCTCCAGGCGCCCCGGCGGGAGCGCAGCGCTTCACATTCGAGCTCGACGGCCTGCCGCGCGACACCAAGCCGGACGGCGCGACGCTCAAGCTCACCGCGGTCGCCGGCGAGCGCGCGATCGAGGTCCCGTACCGGCTCGACTCGGCGAATTAAGTCGGTAAGTTACCGGCCCGGATTTCAGACAACCAAACCCCTAACGAGAGGACACGCACAATGGCCATCCAGGTCGGCGATCGTTTGCCCAGCACCACGTTCATGACAATGACGGCGGAAGGCCCGAAGCCGAAGACCACCGACGAGATTTTCAAGGGCAAGAAGGTGGTGCTGTTCGCCGTGCCCGGGGCCTTCACGCCGACGTGCCACAAGAACCACCTGCCCGGCTTCCTCACCAATGCCGACAAGATCAGGCAGAAGGGCATCGACACCATCGCGGTGACCGGCGTGAACGATGTGTTCGTGATGGACGCCTGGAAGGAGAAGACCGGCGCGGCCGGCAAGATCGAGTTTCTTGCCGACGGCAGCGCGGCCTTCGCGAAGGCGGTCGGCCTCTCGGTCGACCTCGGCGAACGCGGGCTCGGGACGCGCTCACAGCGCTACGCCATGGTGGTCGACGATGGCGTGGTGAAGACGCTCAACATCGAGGACACGCCCGGCAAGGCGGAGATCTCCGGCGCGGAGAACCTGCTGAAGGGGCTGTGAGGCTCTCCCTTCGGATCATCCGCCAACGGGTCCGGCGAGAGCCGGCGCGATGATAAACTCCGGCGGATGATCCAGTAGTCACCAAAGTTCCATACGGCGCGCGGTTTCGTACTGCGCGCGGCCGGCATTGACTGGATGCCCCGCCCTCGCGGGGTATGCATGACAATCGCCCCAATCACGCCCCGACTTAATCGGCATTTAACTAAAATTCGCCCTAATGCGGGCATGTGAGCCTGCGAGTGACCGCCCGGTTCGGGCGGGTGTTGCGTGCGTGTTGGGGACGGGGTGAGTGGTGGCGTATTGCGTCAGCGTTGATGACGACATTTCCGACAATCAGGTTTCGTCCCGCAGGGCTGCTCCGCAGAAGCTCCTCGGCAGCTTGGCGCTTGCCTGCTTCGCGCTCGCCTGCGGCCTGACCCTCTACAACAACCTCGCGGGCGACCGTGTCGACGACATCGTGACGCCGCCCAAGGTGACGATCGTCACCGCGCGGGCGGCAGCGCCGGTCACCGTTGCGGCGCAGCGGGCCGCACCGGCGAAACCCGCACGGCCGGATTACCTCACCGCACCGCGCTTCGACGGAGCGCTGCTCGATCGCAGCGCCGCGATGCCGCCCGTGACGTTCTCGTCCGACCGGCCGGTGAAACTGCCCCTGCACGCCTTCCGCCTGGACGCACCGCCGGCGCCCGCACGGATCGTTGCCAGCGTGCCGCTGCCGACGCCGCGGCCGGCCGATCTTGCGCCGCTCACGACCACCTCGATCCCGACTCGCGCGCCGCGTGAAACGATCGCGACGGGGGCCGTGAGCCAAGGACCGTTCGACCAGCTGTTCGGCCGGCGCGACACCGACCTCACGATGGCCTATGCGCCGACCGACGGCGGCATCTCCAACAAGAGCCAGAGCCAGCCGATGGGCCGCGGCCCGACCAACGACAATTTCACGGCGGTCTACGACATCACGGCGCGCATCGTTTACCTGCCGGACGGAACGACGCTGGAAGCGCATTCTGGCCTGCGCGACAAGATGGACGATCCGCGCCACGTGCACGTGAAGATGCACGGCGCAACGCCGCCTCACACCTACGACCTCATTCCGCGCGAGGCGCTGTTTCACGGTGTCGAGGCAGTCCGCCTCATCCCGGTCGGGGGCGAGGACGCGATCTTCGGGCGCACCGGCCTGCTCGCGCACAGCTACCTGCTTGGGCCGAACGGCGATTCGAACGGCTGCGTGTCGTTTAAGGACTACGACGCGTTCCTGCGCGCCTATAAGCAAGGCAAGATCAAGCGGCTGATCGTCGTGGCGAGCGGCGGGCGGACGGTGATGGCGAGCAACTAGGCCTTCTTCGTGCGCCGCTTGCGTGGCGCCGGCTTGTTCGCATCGTGCGGCGCTGCGCGTGATGGATCCGCACCCTGCCGGATTTCTGCTCTCGCCTCGTGGACCAGTGCGTCGGCGCGCTCATTGTAGTGATCGCCGGCGTGGCCCTTCACCCAGTGCCAGCGCACGGTGTGCATATTGCGCGCGGCTTCGAGGCGCTGCCATAAGTCCTGGTTCTTCACCGGCTCTTTGGACGCGGTCCGCCAGCCGTTGCGTTTCCAGTTGTTGATGTATTTGGTGATCCCGTCGCGCACATACTGGCTGTCCGTGTGCATATCGACGACGCACGGCTTCTTCAGCGCTTCGAGGCCCGAAATCGCGGCCATCAATTCCATGCGATTGTTGGTTGACGTCGGCTCGCCGCCTTTCAGCTCCTTCTCGTGCTCACCGGTGCGCAGGATCGCGGCCCATCCGCCGGGCCCGGGATTGGGCGCGCAGCCGCCGTCGGTGTAGATCACGACGTGGGGCTGTTGCGCCTCGCTCATGCATCGATCCCATAATCGCGCACGCTCGTGACCGTCTGGTGGAAGCGCAGCTTGCGGAAGTATTCGAGCGGGTCCTTGGGCCGCACCAGCGCGCCGGGCGGCACATTGAGCCAGTCGACAAGGCGCGTCAGCAGGAAGCGCAGCGCGGCGCCGCGCGCGAGCAGCGGCAGGCAGGCGCGTTCTTCGACCGCAAGCGGGCGCTGCGCGACATAACCCTGCAACAGCGCGCGGCCCTTGGTGACGTTGTAGGAGTGATCCGGCTCGAAGCACCACGCGTTGAGGCAGATCGCGACGTCGTAGGCGAGCGTGTCGGTGCAGGCGAAATAGAAATCGATCAGGCCCGACAACTGATCGCCGAGAAAGAACACGTTGTCGGGAAAAAGATCCGCGTGGATCACGCCATCGGACAGTCCGGACGGCCAGGAGCGTTCAAGCAAGGTCAGCTCGCGCTCGATCGCCTCACGCAATCCGGGCTGCACGCTGTCGGCGCCCGCGGCTGATGCGACACAGAGCGGCCGCCAGCCATCGACCGAGAGCGCATTGCGCCGCGTCATGGAAAAATCCGCACCCGCAAGGTGCAGCTTGGCAAGCGCGGCGCCGACTGCCGCGCAATGGCCGGCGCTCGGCCGGCGAATCCACATACCTTCCAGAAAGGTCACGATCGCGGCGGGGCGGCCCGCGATCCAGCCGATCATGTCGCCCGTGCGGTTCTTCACCGGCTGCGGACAGGTGAGACCGCGCGCCGCGAGATGCTCCATCAGGCCGAGGAAGAACGGCAGGTCCTCGGGCGCAACGCGCTTCTCGTAGAGTGTGAGGAAGCAGTAGCCCTTGGTGGTGTGGACCAGAAAGTTCGAATTTTCGATCCCCTCGGCAATGCCCTTGTAGGAGAGCAGTTCGCCAAGATCGTATTCGCTCAGGAAATCGGCCAGATCGTCCGCCGAGACGTCGGTGTAGACGGCCATTTCGCGCCCTTTTTCCGCCCCGAAGCGGTTACACGGCCGGAATGGCCGCGCCGCCACGCCCTGTCAAGCAGGCCGAATTGATGGACATCAGCGGGCGCCGCACCTATATTCCGGCCATTCCCGTCATCCACGATGACAAACAGGCTTCGCCCGAAGGGCGGGCGAAGCACAGAGGAGATTTGCCATGGCGACCACGCCGTTGATGCCAAAGGCGACCGCCGTCTGGCTCGTCGAGAACACCGCATTGTCGTTCGACCAGATCGCCGATTTCTGCAAGCTGCACCCGCTCGAAGTGAAGGCGATCGCCGACGGCGACGCCGCGCAGGGGATCAAGGGGCTCGATCCGGTGCTGACCGGCCAGCTCACCCGCGAGGGAATCGAGAGGGCCGAGAAGGACCACGATTCGCGCCTGCATATTTCCGATCCGAAGGTGCGTTTGCCCGAGGCAAAGAAGAAGAAAGGCCCGCGCTACACCCCGGTATCGCGCCGGCAGGATCGTCCGAATGCGATTCTCTGGCTGGTGCGCAATCACCCCGAGCTGAAGGACGCGCAGATCATGCGCCTGGTCGGCACGACCAAGTCGACGATTGCGGGCATCCGCGACCGCACGCACTGGAACGCAGCGCAGCTTCAGCCTCTCGATCCGGTGACGCTTGGCCTGTGCACGCAGATCGACCTCGACTTCGAGGTCGGCCGCGCCGCGAAGGAGAAGCCGGTGCGCGTCGATGCCGGCCCGACGCTGCTCCCCGCCGCCGCCACCACCGAACAGGCCGAGGCCAAGGAGGCCGAGCAGGCGAAAAAGCCTGCCGACGAGCTCAATGTCGAGTCGGTGTTCGCCAAGCTCAAGCAGCTCGGCGGCAAGCAAGAGGATAAGGGCGAGTAGCGCTTTCGCTCACGCTCAAAGCCGTAGCGTGGGCAAAGCCTGCGACGCGCAAGCGGAGCAAGCATGCCCACCGCATCGCCAAAGAACGCTTGGGCACGGCGCGCTTGCGCGCTTTTGCCGACCTTGCGTCACCAGCGTCTACTCCTTCACCGGCACCGTGTAGTTCAGCGCCAACCGCCCGCCATCCACGTAGATCGTCTCGCCGGTGAGATAGCTTGCCTCCTTCGAGGCGAGGAACGCCGCAACCGACGCGATCTCGTCGGGATCGGCGATGCGCCCGAGCGGCGTGCGCGACAGCAGGCGGTTCTGCGCGGCCTTGTCGTTCGCCACGCCTTTGAGGATGTCGGTCATGATCGAGCCCGGGCCGATCGCGTTGACACGGATGCCGTAGGGCGCGAGCGACAGCGCCATCACCTTGGTGAGCTGGTCGGTGCCGCCCTTCGAGACGCAGTACGGCACCTGGTTCGGGATCGCGACGCGCGCGTTGACCGAGCTCATGTTGACGATCGTGCCCGGCGGCTTGCCGGCCTTCACCTGCGCGACCATCTGCCTGGCGGCGGTCTGCCCGACCAGGAACATGCCCTTGAGATTGACGCGCAGCACGCGGTCGAAGTCGGCTTCCGCGATGTCGAGGAAATCCGCCGTGTGAATGATCCCGGCATTGTTCACCAGGATGTCGAGGTCGCCGGAGACGCCGCAGGCTTCCGCCACCACATTGCGGGCATCGCCCGCCGCGCCGACATCGGTGCGCACGAAGCGCGCCGCGCTCCCGAGCGAGCTTGCAGCTGCCTTCCCCGCCGCTTCGTCGATATCCCCGATCACGACGCGCGCGCCCTCGGCGACGAAGCGTTTGGCGATCGCAAGCCCGATCCCGCGCGCGCCGCCGGTCACGATTGCGGTCTTTTGATCGAGCATGCCCATCGTCCCCTCCTGCCCACGCCTTGCGTCAAATCCGAATTGCCGCCAATCCTAGAGCATGATCCCGAAAGGTGGGTACCGGTTTTCGGACAAGATCATGCTCCAACAAGACGCTAGCGCCCCAAGGCACTAGCGACGAAATTCCGTCAAACAAAACGAGGAAACGATGCGTGCCGTCGGTTACCGCAAGTGCCTGCCGATCGATGATCCCCAGTCGCTGCTCGACATCGAGATCGATAAGCCCGTGCCGCAGGGACGCGACCTGCTGGTGCAGGTGAAGGCCGTCTCGGTCAATCCGGTGGACTACAAGGTGCGCCGGCGCGCGGCGCCGAAGGATGGCGAGCCGTCGAAGATATTGGGCTTCGACGCAACCGGCGTCGTGGCAGCGGCGGGGCCGAACGTCACACTGTTCAAGACGGGCGACGAGGTCTGGTACGCGGGCTCGATCATCCGGCCCGGCACCAACAGCGAATTCCATCTGGTCGATGAGCGCATCGTCGGGCGCAAACCGAAGTCGCTCGATTTCGCCGCGGCGGCCGCGCTGCCGCTCACCTCGATCACCGCGTGGGAAATGCTGTTCGACCGCTTCGCGATTCCGCGCGGCGGCGGCGAAGGCAAGTCGCTACTGATCGTGGGCGGTGCCGGCGGCGTCGGCTCGATCTGCATCCAGCTTGCGCGCACGCTTACCAAGCTGACGGTGATCGCGACCGCCTCACGCCCGGAGACGCAGGCCTGGTGCAAGGAGCTCGGCGCGCACCATGTGATCGATCACTCAAAGCCCATGGCCGAGCAACTCACCGCAATCGGCCGCCGCTTCGTCGACTACATCTTCGGCGTGACCCACTCCGACCAGCACTTCGATGCGATCGCCGACGTGATCGCGCCGCAGGGCAAGTTCGGCCTGATCGACGATCCGAAGCCGTTCGAGTTTTCCAAGCTCAAGGGCAAGAGCGCTTCGCTTCACTGGGAAGCGATGTTCACCCGCTCGACCTTCCAGACGGCGGACATGGACGCGCAGCACAAGCTGCTCAACGAGGTCGCGCAGATGGTCGACGCCAAGACGATCCGCACCACGGTCGCCGAGAACCTCGGCCCGATCAATGCCGCGAACCTGCGCCGCGCCCACTCCATGGTGGAAAGCGGCCGCACGCGCGGCAAGCTGGTGCTGGAAGGGTTCTGACGCGCGGGAACGCGTCAGGCCTTCGGAGCGCGCTCCATGGCCTGCCTGGACAGTGCGAGGTGAACCTCGCGCAGCTCGGTCAAGGCCTCCGCCGCCTCGCGCATCTGCCGCTCGAAGAAGGCAATCTGCTGCAGGCACTTCTCGGCCGTGAGCTTGAGCGTGTGCGCGGTCGCGCGCCCGGACTGCGCCTCGATCATCTGGCTGATTTCCGTGAGCGTGAAGCCGAGCTTCTTGCCCTTGACGATCAGCGCAAGGCGGTCTCGATCCGCACGGCTGAAGACGCGCCGGCGTCCCTCACGCTCCGGCGCGATGAGCCCGCGGCTGTGATAGAAGCGCAGCGCGCGCAGGGTGAGGCCGAATTCCTTTGCGAGCTCCGCGATGGTGTATTCGGCTTGCTCGCTGCCGGAAGCCGAACCCGGCTGATCGTCAGGCGAAGGAGACGCGATCCAGAAAGCGTCCTGGGCTAAAAGCGAATCGGATGAATCACACGAGTGCACGATGACCTCACAAATTGTGGTGATTGCCCTAGCGGGCGTCGGGGGCCATCAGTCAATGACGCAGCGGCTCAGCGGGAGAAATTTACTGTTAAATGCTGCGTGATTGCGTCTTTGCGCCTGCCGATCCCGAGATCAGGAGCATATTTTTCTGAACGCGCGTTAAGACTGCGCGCCGACCGCCGCTTGCTGCAGGTATCCGGTTGCAATCAGGTCTGCAGTCAGGCGGTCCGCAATGTCCGGCGCGGTGATCGACTTGCCGATCTCGTAACGCGGATTGTCGCGCCAACCCGGTTGAGCGGTGACGATCGCTTTCACGGCGCGCGCCGCCTCGGCTGCATCACCGTCGCGGTGCGCGACGATCGCGCGGGCAAGCTGGCCATAAACATACGTCTCGCTCGTGATCTGGGCGGCCTGATAGCCCGCTTCCTGCCATTCACCGCGAACGTAATGGGCGAGAAACAGATAGAAATGATACCAGCCGGGCAGGATCGAAGCGGCGGCGACCGCCTTGCGCAGGATGTCCATGCCGCGCTCGATCTGGCCCGCGCAGATCAGGCGGCCACCGAAATCCGCGGGAACCAGCAGGTCGTATTTGTTGAGCCCCATCGCCTTTTCGGCGGTCTGAATCCCGCCCTCGTTCTCGCCGAGGAAGAACAGGATGTTGAACAGGATGTGATAGCAGCGCGCGCTCTGCGGCCGCAGCTCGAT
>JBAVXH010000032.1:0-12505 GCA_049698215.1 Xanthobacteraceae bacterium
GTGCCGGCCGGCACACGCGGGCGCGCGGTGGTGGTCGCGCGCAAGGCCGGGACGATTGCGGCACTGCCTCTGGTCGAGGCAACGCTGCGCATGCTCGATCCGTCCGTGACGATGACCGCGCACAAGCGCGACGGCGCGGCGGTCGCGGCCAAGACCACACTGATGACCGTCGAGGCCGACGCGCGGGCGCTGCTCTCAGCCGAGCGCACCGCACTCAATTTCCTCGGCCATCTTTCGGGTATCGCGACCGCGACCGCGGACTTCGTCAAGCTGATCGCGCACACCAGGGCGCGGGTCTGCTGCACGCGCAAGACAACGCCCGGCCTGCGCGCATTACAAAAATACGCGGTGCGCTGCGGCGGCGGCTTCAATCACCGCTTCGGCCTCGACGATGCGATCCTGATCAAGGACAACCACATTGCCATCGCGGGCGGGATTGCGGCCGTGCTGCAGCGGGCGAAGACCGTCGCCGGGCATCTGGTCAAGATCGAGATCGAGGTCGATACACTCGATCAGCTGCGCGAGGTACTCGATGCGGGCGGCGCCGATGTCGCGCTGCTTGACAATATGAGCCCGGACGACATGCGCCAGGCGGTGGACATGGTGGCCGGCAGACTGGTGCTGGAAGCCTCAGGCGGGATCACGCACGAGACCGCCGCTGCTGTGGCCGAGACCGGCGTCGACTATCTCTCGTCCGGCGCGATCACGCACTCGGCGCCGAATCTCGACGTGGCGCTGGATATAGAGATGTGAGAGCCCGTCATTCCGGGACGACCCGAAGGGTCGGGCCCGGAATCCATAACCTCCGTCTGTGTTTATGGATTCCGGGCTCGCCGCTCCGCGGCGCCCCGGAATGACGGCGAGAGTCTCACATCTTCGCCGCCGCATCCGCCGTATAGGTCGCGCTGCCCCATGACGGCTCGTCCGAGCCGTCGCCCCATTTGCGCGGGCGATAGAAGTGATGCAGCCCGATCTTGGAGTTCTTGCGCATCGCGCGCACCCAGTAGGGGTGCACGTAGGACGCATGGTAGTGCGTCGCCTTCGCGATCTCGGGGAGCCAGAGCTTGCCGTCGAGCGTCTCGCGCGCGATGCGCTGCGCCCGCGTCCAGGAGTCCGGATCGTTGACGACATCCGGAATGCCGTCGCACGCGAACGTGAACTGGCACGCGAGATGGCGATGCGCGTTCTGGTACACGACGCCGCAGACATCGCTCGGGTAATAGCCGGAGAACGCGCGGTTCATCACCACTTGCGCCACGGCGATCTGGCCGCGCACCGGCTCGGAGCGCGATTCGAAATAGACCGCGTTGGCGAGACACTTCTCGGCCTTGGCGCGCTTCGCGCCTGAGAGATTGAGCCGCTCGGCGGGGCTTTTCGGCCGCCGGTCTTCGCCCGTCACCTCGCCCTTGCCGGCAACCGTCACGCCGGGCACCGCGGTCGCCGGCGCAGCCGCGGTTTGCTTCATGTCCGGATCGGCTGGCGCGCGCGGCCCCATCAGCACCGGGGCTTCGCCCACCGCCCACGGCTTCATGTCGCCGAGCGAATTGCCGAATAGCTCGCTGCCGAAAAAGAGTCGCGTTTCCTTCACGGCCGCGTTGAGTCCCTCGAGGCTCGGCGGCGCGTTCGGGGTGAATTCGGTTGGATCGAGATCGGCCAAATCGGCCGGGTCCTCGGTCACGACCTTCGGATTCATCTCGAGCGACAGCGCGATGTCGTATTCGGGGAACGGCTCAACATGCATCGCGGCGGCGATCTCGTCCGGCTTTACCGGCGCATTGCGGCGCTGGGCATCGCGCGCGATGTCGGCGAGCACGACCGTCTGCGCGTCGGGCAGCTCGGTGTCGGTGTGATCGTTCGTCTCGATCTCGACCGTCTTGGCGCGTGCCGGCATGATGGTCTGCCCGGGCGCTTCCTCGACCGAGTTCGTCGGTTCGGTGGGCGCACTCGGAACGAGCCGGTCGCCCTTGGCGGCGCGATTGATGGTCGGGAACACGATGTCGTCCGCCCGCGCGGCGCGATCGAGACCGAGCGAGCCGGTGATATCGTTCAAGCCCAGGCTGGCGAGGCGCACGCGCGGCGGCTCGGGGATTTGCGTGCCGACCGGCTGCGGCATCCGGAACATGGCCGAATGGATGGTGCCGAACGGGGAAGCGATCGATGGATCGCGCCAGCGCGATGCGGGCGTTTCGGGCGCCACGATATCCTGATCGCCGATCGGCGTCGGCGTGACGACGTAGAGGAGAATGGCGAGGCCGAAGGAGGCAACTTCCGCCCCCCTCGGCCCGTTACGCGACGGGACCATACGCAACTCACGCAACGCTACGCGACACTCACGAGAACGATGATGATGCCGAGATGCTTAAGATTGACTCATCGGCGAGCGCCGATGATTAACCCTTCTGCGGCATTAACCTTGAGATCGCGTTAATCGCGCAGATGGAACCGCGCCACGCGTAGCGCGGCGCAATCGATGCGGCGCGTTCGTCTTCCGTTAACCACGTTGTGCGTGAGACTTTTAGAACAAGCGGCCGGGCGACCCCGCGATCACCGGCACTGCAACCATCAGCACGACGGCGAGCACGAAGCCCAGCAAACGAATTTCCATCGCGATCGTCGTGCCGGGCGCGCCGCGCCCGCGCGCGAAGGCGGCGAACTCGAACAACGCCATCGCGATCAGGATCCAGAAATAGGGCGAGATGCGGAAGTCGCGCAGCTCCGGCTTTGCGACCAGCAAGGCACCGGCCGCGAGCCCGGACACGATCATGAAAGCGAGGAAGAAGCGGTTGATCGGTATCATGCCCCCATCGCGTCACGCGCCCCTCAATCGCGGCTGCTCAAGCCGTGCTCGCGATATCCTTGCCGAGCGCGGCCTGCGCGGCGGCGAGCCGCGCGATCGGCACGCGGAACGGCGAGCACGACACGTAATCGAGCCCGACCTCGTGGCAGAACGCGACCGATGCCGGATCGCCGCCATGCTCGCCGCAGATGCCGAGCTTGAGGTCGCTGCGCACCTTGCGGCCGCGGTCCGTCGCGATGCGGATGAGTTCGCCGACGCCGTCGCGGTCGAGCGAGACGAACGGGTCGACGGCCAGAATGCCCTTTGCGGTGTAGGTGCCGAGGAAGCTCGCCGCGTCGTCGCGCGAGATGCCGAAAGTGGTCTGCGTTAGATCGTTGGTGCCGAACGAGAAGAATTCCGCCGTCTCGGCGATCTCGCCGGCCTTGAGACAAGCGCGCGGCAGCTCGATCATGGTGCCGACCTGATAGTCGATCTTGGTCCCGGTCTCCTTCGCAACGGCTTGCGCCATCGCGTCGATGCGCGCCTTGACCAGATCGAACTCGGCCTTAGTGGCGATCAGCGGCACCATCACCTCCGGCACCACCGGCGCGCCGGTCTTCTTGCCGGCTTCGACTGCGGCCTCGAAGATCGCGCGCGCCTGCATCTCGGCGATCTCCGGATAGGCGATCGCAAGACGGCACCCACGGAACCCAAGCATCGGGTTGAACTCGTGAAGTTCTGTCGCGCGCTCCTTGAGCTTGCGCGGATCGGTCTTCATCACTTCCGCGACCTCGCGGATTTCCTCTTCCGAGTGAGGCAGGAATTCGTGCAGCGGCGGATCGAGCAGCCGGATCGTGACCGGCAGGCCCTTCATGATCTCGAACAGTTGTGTGAAGTCGCCGCGCTGCATCGGCAGCAGCTTGGCGAGCGCGGCGCGGCGGCCCTTCTCGTCGTCGGCCAGAATCATCTCCCGCACCGCAAGGATGCGATCCGCATCGAAGAACATGTGCTCGGTGCGGCAGAGCCCGATACCCTCGGTCCCGAACTTCAGCGCGACGCGCGCATCGTTCGGCGTGTCGGCGTTGGCGCGGACTTTCAGCTTGCGCACCTTGTCGGCCCAACCCATCAGCGTCGCGAACTCGTCGGACAGCGCCGGCTCCTGCATCGCAACCGAGCCCGCCAGCACCTGGCCGGTCGAGCCGTCGATGGTGATGACCTCGCCTTTCTTGAACGACTTGCCGGCGGCGCTCATCGTCTGCGCCGCATAGTCGACCCGCAGCGTACCCGCGCCGGAGACGCAGGGCTTGCCCATGCCGCGCGCCACCACAGCCGCATGCGAGGTCATGCCGCCGCGCGTGGTGAGGATGCCCTCGGCGGCGTGCATGCCGTGGATGTCCTCCGGCGAGGTCTCGACGCGCACCAGAATGACCTTCTTGCCCTGCGCCTTCATCGCCTCGGCCTCGTCGGCCGAGAACACGATCTCGCCGGAGGCGGCGCCGGGCGAAGCCGGCAGCCCGCTCGCGATCACCTTGCGCTCGGCCTTCGGGTCGATGGTCGGATGCAGAAGCTGGTCGAGCGCGGCCGGGTCGATGCGCGTGATGGCCTCTTCCTTGGAGACGACGCCCTCGTTGGCAAGCTCCACCGCAATGCGCAGCGCGGCCTTGGCGGTGCGTTTGCCCGAGCGCGTCTGCAGCATCCACAACTTGCCCTTCTCGACCGTGAACTCGAGGTCCTGCATGTCGCGGTAGTGCTTCTCAAGCTTGCGGTAGATGCGGGTGAGCTCCGCATAAGCCTCCGGCATGGCCTTCTCCATCGAAGGCTTCTCGGAGCTGGCGGCCTGCCTCGCCGCCTCGGTGATCTCCTGCGGGGTGCGGGTGCCGGCGACGACGTCCTCGCCCTGCGCATTGATCAGGAATTCGCCGTAGAGCGACTTCTCGCCGGTCGAGGGATTGCGCGTGAAGGCAACGCCGGTCGCCGAATCGTCGCCCATGTTGCCGAACACCATCGCCTGCACGTTGACCGCCGTGCCCCAGCTTTCCGGGATGTTGTGCAGACGGCGATAGGTGATCGCGCGCTGGTTCATCCAAGAGCCGAACACCGCGCCGATTGCGCCCCACAACTGCTTTTGCGGGTCCTGCGGGAAATCGTCGCCGGTTTCTTCCTTCACGCGCGCCTTGTAGCGCTTGATCAGCTCGGCCCAGTCGTCCGCGGAGAGCTCGGTATCGAGCGTGAGGCCCTTCTGCTCCTTGTGGCCTTCGAGGATTTCCTCGAAGTGATCATGCCCCACGCCCAGTACTACGTCGGAATACATGGTGATGAAGCGGCGGTAGCTGTCGTAGGCGAAACGCTTGTCGCCGGAGGATTTCGCCACCGCTTCGACCGTCGCATCATTGAGGCCGAGGTTGAGCACCGTATCCATCATGCCCGGCATCGAGGCGCGCGCGCCCGAGCGCACCGAGACGAGCAGCGGGTTCTTCGGGTCGCCGAATTTCTTGCCGGTGATGCGCGCAACGTGCTCGAGCGCGTCCTTCACCTGAGCCTCGAGCTCGTTCGGGTAGGTGTTCTTGTTGGCGTAGAAGGTTGTGCAGACCTCGGTTGAGATCGTGAAGCCGGGCGGGACCGGCAGGCCCAGGTTCGCCATCTCGGCGAGATTCGCGCCCTTGCCGCCAAGCAAGTTCTTCATCTCGGCTTTGCCTTCGGCGGCGCCGTCGCCAAATGTGTAGACCCACTTGGCCATCTCGGGAGCTTTCTTTTTCTGTGCTGTCGCGGGCGCCGGACCGGCGCTTCGCGCGTTCTCTTGGCGGGTTTTGAGTTCCAATTCAACTTGCATCTCTGATCCCAAAAGGAAAATCCCGCGCAGGCTGAGCCCACGCAGGTAAATGTTTGAAATCTAACTCGGAAATGAACTTTTGGTTCCGCGTCCAGGCGGGCGCGGAGGGCCTTGGCGCTACTTGATGATTCCAAGCCCGATGATGCCGATGATGATGAGATAGATGGCCACGATGTAGTTGAGCAGGCGCGGCATGATCAGGATGAGAATGCCGGCGACGAGCGCCACGATGGGCTGCAGGTGGCTGATGCTGACGGTCATGGAAGCCTCCAGTTAGGTGGCGCTATCATCCCTCAATCCGTGAGAAATCCGCAACGGCCCGCGTCGCTTCGCGGATTTCATTGAGCAGCTTGAGCCGGTTCTCGCGCCGGTCGGCAGCCGGCACGTTCACCGTGACTTTTTCAAAGAACGCATCCACGTCGGCGCGCAGCTTGGCGATCGCCGCCATCGCGCCTTCAAAGTCCTCGCGCGCGACGGCCTTGGCGGCCTCTTCCTTCACGGCGTTGATCGCCGCAGCAAGCTGACGCTCCTCCGGCTGAAGATAGAGGTGCGAGTCAGGCCGGCCATGATATTCGCGACCGTCCTTCTTCTCCTCGATGCGCAGGATGTTGGACGCACGCTTCACGCCCGCGAGCAGGCTCTTGCCGTCGTCGGTTGCGAGGAATTTCCCAAGCGCGTCGACGCGGCGCACGATGAGGAGGAGGTCGTCTTGAACTCCGCTTTCTCTGGCCAGCACTGCGTCGACGAGATCGTGGCGTGAGCCGTGCTCACGCAGTTGGACCTTGAGACGATCGATAAAGAATAAGAGCAATTCATCGCACGTTGCTCGGGCTAACGTCATTTCAGCTGCTGCAACACCCTTACCTTGTGCCAAGAATTGCTGATTCCAATCTTCAGAGACTGCCGACAAATCGATTCGCTTCGCCAGCTCATCGAAGACTCTTCGCTCCGACGCTGCTTGTTCAGACACAACAGGTCGCCGAATTTGACCCAATGCTTTCAAAGAGATCGGCCATAGACGCAATCTAATTCCATTGTCTAAGACGATCCTAATCACCCCCAGCGCCGCCCTTCGCAGCGCATAGGGATCCTTGCTCCCCGTGGGCTTCTCGTCGATCGCCCAGAAGCCGACCAGCGTGTCGATCTTGTCGGCGAGCGCGACCGCGATCGAGACCGGATCGGCGGGCACGAGATCGTCCGGCCCCTTCGGCCGGTAGTGATCCTCGATTGCGGCAGCGACCGAGCCGTCCTCGCCTTGCGCCTGCGCATAGTATTTCCCCATCGTGCCCTGCACTTCGGGGAATTCGCCGACCACTTCGGTAAGCAGATCGGCCTTGCACAACAGCGCCGCTGTCTTTGCCTTCTCGGGGTCGGCGCCGACGAGAGGCGCAAGCTCCACAGCCAATCGCGCAATGCGCTCAATGCGCTCGTACTGCGTGCCCAGCTTCTCGTGGAAGACGATGTCCTTGAACTTCGGGAGCCGCTCTTCCAGCCGGATCTTCAGGTCGGTCTCATAGAAGAACTTCGCGTCAGACAAGCGCGCGCGGATCACGCGCGCATTGCCGGCGATAATTTCCTTGCCGCCGTCGGCGGCCTCGATGTTCGAGGTGAGGATGAAGCGGTTGGTGAGCTTCGCGGTCGCGGGATCGCGCACCACGAAGCATTTCTGGTTGTTGCGGATGGTGGCGCGGATCACCTCGCCGGGAATCGTCAGGTACGATTCCTCGAACGCGCCCATCAGAACGACGGGCCATTCGACGAGGCCCGCGACCTCATTGAGCAGCCCCTCGTCCTCGACCAGCTCGTAGCCCTGCGCAAACGCAAGATTCCTCGCGTCGTTCAGGATAGTCTCGCGGCGGCGCGCCGGATCGAGCACGACCTTCGCCTTTTCCAGCGCGGCCGCGTAGTCGTCGAAGTGGCGCACCTTGATCGGGCCCGGTGCCATGAAACGGTGGCCGTGGGTGATGTTTTGCGCCGTGATGCCCGACGTCGCGATGCGCATGACCTCGGGCTCCTCGGTCTCGGGCCCGAACGTCGCGACGATCGAGTGCAACGGCCGCACCCATTCGAGGCTGCCGGGATTGGCCGACTGCGCGCCCCAGCGCATCGACTTCGGCCACGGGAAGGTGCGCAGCACGACTTGGAGCATCTCGCCGATCACATCGATCGCGGCACGGCCCGGCTTTTCGATCAGCGCGATGTAGAAGTCGCCCTTCTTCGGGTCTTTCTGGATCACGGCCTCGTTGATCGAGGAAAGCCCGGCCGCCTTGAGGAAGCCTGCGAGGGCATTCTCGGGCGCACCGACGCGCGGGCCCTTGCGCTCCTCCTTCAGGTCCGGCTGGCGCGCCGGGATGCCCTGAACGAACAGCGTGAGGCGCCGCGGCGTCACGAACGCGCGCGCGCCCTCGTAGACCAGCCCAGCGTCGACCAGCCGGTCCGTGACCATCTTCTTGAGGTCATCGGCCGCCTTGCCCTGCATGCGGGCGGGGATTTCCTCGGAGAACAATTCGAGCAGGAGATCGGGCATAGGCTACGCCGCTCCGCCGCCGTCGGTCGCGAGCCACGCTTCGCCGCAGGCTTTTGCGAGTTCGCGCACGCGCAGAATGTAGCTTTGGCGCTCGGTGACCGAGATCACGCCGCGTGCATCGAGCAGGTTGAACACGTGGCTCGCCTTGATGCACTGGTCGTAGGCGGGCAGTGCCATGAAATGGCGCTTGGAGTTGTGGCCCGCCTTCCAGCCGTCATCGAGATACTTGCGGCACGCGCCCTCCGCCATCTTGAACTGCGCGAACAGCATCTCGGTATCGGCGTATTCGAAATTGTGCCGCGAGTACTCCTGCTCGGCCTGCAGAAAGATGTCGCCGTATGTGACTTTGTCCGCGCCCTGGCGGCCGTTGAAGTTCAGGTCATAGACGTTCTCGACGCCCTGCACGTACATCGCAAGCCGCTCGAGCCCGTAGGTGAGTTCGCCCGACACCGGCTTGCACTCGAAGCCCGCGACCTGCTGGAAGTAGGTGAACTGCGACACCTCCATGCCGTCGCACCAGCACTCCCAGCCGAGTCCCCAGGCGCCGAGCGTCGGGCTCTCCCAGTCGTCCTCGACGAAGCGCAAATCGTGCACGGCCGGGTCGATGCCAATCGCGTAGAGCGACTTGAGGTACAGCTCCTGCAGGTCGGGCGGCGAGGGTTTGAGGATCACCTGGTACTGATAGTAATGCTGCAGCCGGTTCGGGTTCTCGCCGTAGCGCCCATCTTTCGGCCGCCGCGAGGGCTGCACGTAGGCCGCGTTCCAGGGCTTCGGCCCGAGCGCGCGCAACGTCGTCGCCGGATGAAAGGTGCCCGCGCCCATCTCCATGTCGTAGGGCTGCAACACCACGCAGCCATGGTCAGCCCAATACCGCTGCAGCGTCAGGATCAGGCCCTGGAACGAGTTCTTCGGGCTCATGTGCGCAGGCACGTCGGGCATAAGGAGTTGGCCGATTCGAAGTGAGGTGGAGAAAAGGTCGCGGACCCTATTCGTCGGCTTGTCAGGGGGTCAAGCAGGCAAAACGTGGGCTCGCGAGTTCCGAGGAAAAGTTTGTATCGGGCGTTGCGCGGCGCTTCTAATGGCCTGCAATATCTCATCTTTTCACATTCGTCCGTCTCCAAACACCGTTGAACCTGCCGAAACGTCACGGCGACGAATGGACATTGGGACTGGGGCTTTTTTGGAGGGTCATATGGCGACGCTGTTTCAAATCGCTTTCACCGGCCTTTTTCTCGCTTTCATCGTCGCTGCAGTGCTCGGCCACGTCCTCCTGATCGAGGCGTATGTTCGCCCTTTCGTCGCCAAGCTCGCCGTCGCCAGGCCGACGGCAAGGCTCAGCAACCTGCAACCAGCCCGCTGATCCCGGTCAGCAACCCCGAGAAGGACATTCGTCCGTCCTCCGACCCGCGCCCGGCGTTTCCAACGCTGATCGCATCCTCATCGCGCCCCTTGGCCGATCGCGCCCGCGCGCATTAACCTCGCAAAGCCGCCACTGGGGGCGGCTTATGGGGTGCGGCATGCGGCTCTCTCGGTACCTCGGTATTTTGGCGTGCATCGCGGCGCTGCTCAGTTCGGCGGCGAGCGCGGCCGCGCAGGACTTTCCGGCACGCCCCATTCGTCTGGTCGTCGCGTTCCCGGCCGGCGGACCGACCGATTTCGTCGCACGGCTTCTCGCTGACAAGCTCAAGGGCATCCTTGGGCAGGCGGTGCTCATCGAGAACAAGGCGGGCGCCAACGCGGCGATCGGCGCCGACTATGTCGCCAAGTCGGAACCCGACGGCTACACGCTGTTCTTCACCACCATCAGCGCGGTCGCGCTGAATCCGCACATGCGCGCCGATCTGCCCTACGACCCGGTGCGCGATTTCGTGCCGGTCACTCGCATCGTGCTCACCACGGAGGTGCTGGTCGTCAACGCGAAGTCGCAGATCAAGACCGTCAAGGAGCTGGTCGAACTCGCCAAGGAGAAGAACGGCGGCCTGCCGATGTCATCGACCGGTGTCGGCAGCCTGCCGCACCTTGCGCTCGAACTGTTCCAGCAGTCCGCCGGCATCAAGGTCGTGCATGTGCCCTATCGTGGCGCCGCGCCCGCCGTGACTGACATCCTGGGCGGGCAAGTGATCGGCGGATTTCTCGACCTGCCGGTGGTGATGCCGCAGATCATCGGCGGGAACCTGCGCGCGATCGGCACCGCCTCGGCCAAGCGCGACGAGGTGCTGCCCGACCTGCCGACGCTCGACGAGCAAGGCTACCGCGACGTCTACGCGGACAACTGGTATGCGCTCTACGCCCCGGCGAAGACGCCGGCACCGGTCATCGCCAAGCTGAACGGCGCATTCGCGGCTGCGCTGAAGGACCCGGACATCGGCAAGAAGCTGCTCGCGGCAGGCGCGGTCCCTGCCCCGACCACGCCGGAAGAGCTGGGCGAGATCCTCAAGACCGACCTCGCCCGCTGGGGCAAGATCATCAAGGGTCGCGGGATCAAGATCGACTGAACGGTCACTTCGGGCGGTAGATACCCGTCTTCGGGTCGCGCTCGAGCTTGCGCCCGCAGTCGCGCTCGCTCGCGGGCGGACGCTCCGGATGCAGCTCGGCATTGATGCGCTGCGATTCGCGAAAGAGCACGCGTCCGACGATTGCGGCACTTGCAGCGCCCAGCGCCCAGAGGATCAGCGGAGGCATGGTCTCATAATCCGTAGCGCGCCCAGATCGCGCGCGCTTCCAAAGAGGAGATCAGTTCATCGGTAAGAGCCGGTCGGTCAAGCAACGCATCGAAGCGGCCGGCAATCCCGGGCGATGTACGGCCGAACCAACCGCTCTTCGCCGCCACCAGCGGCGTCTCGACCTTCTCGCCATAGCGTTCGCGCAAGGTCGAGCGCAGGTCGCCGATGCGGTCGACAAGCCCCAGCTCCCGCCCCTTCAGCCCGGCCCAGTATTCGCCGGAGAACAAGTCCTCCTCGGCGCCGTTCAGCTTGCCGCCGCGCCGCGACTTGACGAGGCTGATGAAGGTCGCGTGGATTTCCTCCTGGATCGCGGTCAGCCGCGCAACGTGGTCGGGATTTTCAGGGAGGAACGGGTCGAGCATCGCCTTGTTGACCCCCGAGGTGTAGATGCGGCGCTCGACTCCGATCTTCTCGATCAGCTTGTTGAACCCGAACGTCGCGCCGATCACGCCGATCGAGCCGACGATCGAGGACGGATCGGCGAAAATCTCGTCTGCCGCACACGCGATCATGTAGCCGCCCGAGGCCGCGACTTCCTCCACGAAGGCGATGACCGGCACTTTCTTCTCGGCCGAGAGCTGGCGGATGCGCTGAAAGATCAGATGTGATTGGACCGCTGAACCTCCCGGAGAATTGATCAGGAGCGCGACAGCGCGTGCGCGGGGCCATGCAAAGGCGCGCTCGAGCGGCTTTGCGACCGAGGCGAGCGTCAAACCGGGCCGCAGCGGCGTGGAAAAGCCGATGACCCCGGAGAGGCGCACCACCGGAACAACGGGGATGTCCGCGCGAAACCGGCGCGGCAGAAGCGGCCGCAACGCGCGCAGCGTCTTGTCGAGAATGCCTGACCGGGCCATCGTCTGCTCAATAGGCCGCAAGCACCGGAGGCTCAAGGCGGCAACAAACGATTAACCATCGGAGGGATAGGAAGGGGGATCGAAAACATGCGTCTCAAGTTCCCCGAGGGATCGATGAAGCTCTATTTCCTGTACCTGCTGATTGCCGCAATAGCTTTGCTGGCGCATCTCGGCGCCCGCCGCAACGCCCAAGCTGAGGCCGAAAAGGCCGACGCCTAATCCGGCCAGCGCAAGCCTTCTCCGCCGCGCAGGATCGCTTCCGCTTCGGCAGTCGGGCGCGCATTTGCATCGTTGAGCGTCAGACCTGGCGCAAGCAAAAGTGGCGCGCGGCTTCCCTTCATGGCGCGCACCAGAATCCGGATCGCTGCGGCATCGGGACGCGGATAGACCGGAAGCACCGTGACGCCTCCGAAGTTGGCGCCGAGAGCGGACAGCACACCGCCAAGCCCATCGGCGCGCCAGATCAGGGTGAGCACGCCCGAGGGCGCCAGCAACCAAACGGCACGGTGCATCCATTCTGCAAGCGTAGCGCCGGAGCTCGCGTGGGCCAGCCGGCGCTGCGGATCCGGGGATAGGTTCTGCCGCGCCGGATCGTTGAAGGGCGGATTCATCAGCACGCAGGCAGCTGATCCTCCCGGCATGCCCCGGTTGGCGAACGCGCTGTCCAGCCCCGCGACGTCCAGCACCGCAACCCGCACGCGGCCAGCGAGGCCGTTCCGCGCCGCGTTGTGCTCGGCGAGCGCGCCAAGCGCTGGATCAAGCTCAACCAGAGTGATGTTCAGCCCCAATGTGCGC
>JBAVXH010000033.1:0-12494 GCA_049698215.1 Xanthobacteraceae bacterium
CCGCCCCGCCGCTCGCATCGCCGCTTGCCGTGCCTCCGTTGCCGGTGCCACCGCTGTTACCGCCGCCTCCGTCACTCCCGCCACCGGAGGTGCCACTCCCTCCCGTTCCCCCACCGCCTGACGTGCCGGCGCCGCTACCCTGACCGCCACCGGAAGTGCCGCCTCCGGAATCGCCACCGCCTCCGGCGCCGTCGCCGGATGCGCCGCCTCCACCAGACGACGAGCCATCCCCGCTACCGCCTGACCCGCCGACGGCTTGGCCGTGATTGCCGTGACCGCCGAAACCCAGCGCACTTGCGACTCCATCGAAAAGCGCGCCCGCTACAGCCGCGCCCAAAAAACCCAAGCCAATTGCCAGACCTCCGACGGCCGCCACCCCAACCGCCGGAGAGGCGCCGACGGCCAAAGCGGCCGCGAGGCCAATGCTGACCCCACCGCCGCTTATTCCGACCGCACCCGCGACGGCGCTTCCCGCGAGCGCCGACGCCGCCATAGGCAGGCCGATAGCGCCGAGGACCGAAGCGAGGCCTTTCCCAATAGCCATGCCGAAGGATTGTCCGCCCGCGGCTTCGTGTCCGGCGATGTTCATGCCTTCCGCCGCATGGCCCACGGAGGCAAGCCCTTCACCGATCGCCTTCCCGGCGGGGCTCGGCGACGCGGCTTTCATGCCCAATCCAAGAGCGCTAAGAGCCTTTGCTACAGCCTCAGCGAGTGTCGATGGACGTGATCCGCCGTCGCTGGACATGGTGCGATCTCCTGTAGGTTAGCGGCGAAGCTGTTGGATCGGGGGCAGGTTGCGCTTATCCAGGAAATGGTCGGGCCTGCCGAACGCGACAATCATGAAAAAAACGAAACAGATGTTGCCCACCGGAAACATCAAACAGAATCGAAAAATACCCGACAGATAGCTGCCTTGTGCAAGCCGGTTATCGAAATATCCAGGATCGGAAATATTTTGTGGCCCGAACAACAGGTCGACGTTCGGGAATAGTGTTCCAACCATCAAAAAGGCGAAGCATGACCATTGCCAGGCCTTCATGCGATTTGGACGGCTCACATCGATTGTGTTGAACAAGGCCCAGCAAATGACGATGAGCACAATGAGCTGGATGGAAATGTAAAGCGTGTATATCGAGAATATCTTGTCGTATTCGAAGACTCCGCGCCGCTGCATCCAAAGCGCATGATAGCGCCATAGTATTGGTATGATGTCTTCCAGAAACTTGAAGTGATTGTGGAAAAGAGTCGAAGCGCTGTCGCTCGCCAAAAAAACAATCGCGACGGCGATCATGAGTACGGCTTGAATGAGCACGGCCCGCGCGACCCGGGCCAGATAGTAACCAGTCTCTCGGTGAGTCATGGGGCGGGATCAGCCATCAGCATCACCGGCCTTGGATAGGCAACAAAGCGCCCGCGGCGGATAGCGGATCTTCGGCAATTACCCGTTGCTCGGAACACGATGGTTCAGTGGACATGACGCGATCGCCCCCTGCGTCGGCCTCGCAATCGCAGGTTTACACAACATGCGGATTGCTACAACCGAGAGCTTAACGAACGGTGAATAGTTGTAAAGCACTTTGTGGACAACCAGAGAGGAAATCCGCGACGGGTGCGCGCTATGCCATGTGGCGTAGCACCATGTTACCGCTCATTGGATGGCGCAATCGGAGAGTGTTGGAGCCGAAATTGATCACCAGCATAGCGGCTCCCCGCACCCATCCAAGGCGGTGCGTTCCAGATATGCGGGAATCGGCTCCCGCACCACCAAGTACGCGCTAGCGACGCTGGCGGAAATCCTTGAGCAGCAAGGATAGGAGGGCATAGCCGCGCCACGGCCTTGCCTTACGTCGAGATCGCAGCCCTTTGGTCATGCGGCGGCATCCTCTTCGGCGCTGAGTGCATTCACGCGTTCGAAAAAAGCCTTTCCAACCCCGAGGGGAGGGGTTGTCTTCCCTCTTCGGACATCGAGCCCAAGCAAGGCGCGCCACGCTCGGTAGACGTCCTTGAGCAAGGTGCGCTTGTTCGTCACTTGGTACCGCCTCAAGCGCATCATCCCTAAGGTCTCGGAAAGCCGGAAGCGCTTCGGGACAAACTTTTGATCCACCCAAAGTGCTGCCAGCCAAGCGGTGCCGGGACCCTGCAGCGGGTCGCAGGTGTAGTCGACTTTCCAAAGTTTCTCGTCGAGGGCGTGCTGCATGATCAGTGTATCGCGCATCCTGACAAGCTTCTTCACTCCCTCGAGCTGTTTTTCGTTCATAGGGCCGATGCAACTGACACCTTCCTCGTAGTTGATGATGATGTCGTCCGGGTGCGGCAGCGGTTCGGGCATTGGCTCGCCCTTGGCCTTCGCCTGAGCCATCGCTTGACGCGTCTCGTGAACGTATTTCTCCCAGACCTCGATATCTCTCGCTATCCTTTCGCGCTTTCGAAGCTCGGCCCAATCGCGCCGCTGGATGACGTGCTTCTGGGCGTAGGCGTTGCCGCTGAGCGCAATCGCGTACTGCTTTCGGATGACGGCCGCGATCTCCGTCAGTTCGCTCGTGTTTTGGCCTTCACGGACAGGAATCAGGCGATCACCCTCCGCGAGGACCAGAGCGTCCACGGATCGACCTCCAAGGTCCGGCTTTTTCGGTCGGCCTTTCGGATTGCCGGATTGCCCCTTCTTGAATTGGCCTGAGTTGCGTGGTGGGTCGTTGTTCTCGCCGAAGAGGACTGCGCGCTTCACGCGCTCGATCGCCTCGTCCGACAGGCCATCTATGCCTCGCGACTTGGGTTTGTCGCCATTGCGGTCATCGTCAGTCACGGGAGCACTCCTCGTTACGCCGCTACAAGCCGCTCGGCAGAGACGTCTTCAAATGCGCGCCCGTCCTGAGCCAAAGTTGCGCGCTTGCCGGTGAAGGATTCCCAGCGCTTCACGATCGTGTCGCAGTAGGTCGGGTCGTACTCGAGCAGCCGAGCCAGCCGGCCGCAGGTCTCGGCAGCGATTAACGTCGTTCCTGACCCGCCAAAAATGTCGAGAACGATCTCGCCGCGGCGCGAGCAGTCGCGGATCGCGTCCGTTACCAGAGCGACCGGCTTGACTGTCGGATGCATCGAAAGCTCGTCCATGCGGTTGGCCCCGAGGCCGGTGATGCCGGCGTAGTCCCAGACGTTGGTGCGATAGCGTCCGGTTTCTCCGAGGCCGAAGCTGTTGGTATGCGGCGCGTTTCCAACTTTGAAAACAAACACCAGCTCGTGCTTGGAGCGGTAGAAGGAGCCCATCCCGCCGTTCGTCTTGTTCCAGACACACAGGTTCTTGAGTTCGGAGAACACCCGCTCGCCCGCCTGAAGCAGCTCGCCCATGTGCCGCCAGTCCATGCAGACAAATGCGATGGCGCCATCCCTCGCTACCGATGTCGCGTTTGAGAGCGTCGTGGTGAGAAAGTCCGTAAACTGATCGCGCGTCATCTCGCCCGACGCGAAGGCGAACTCGCGGTGCCGAACAGAACCGAGCCCGCAGACGTTCCCATCGATGCGTACGTTGTAGGGCGGATCAGTGAATATGAGATTGGCCTTCTCCTGACCGAGAAGAGACGTCACATGGCCCTGTAAGAGCGCATTGCCGCACAGGAGTCGGTGCCGGCCCAGCAGCCACAGGTCATCGGATCTGGAAACGGCAACAGCGGGAGGCGAGGGGATCCGATCGGCCGGGCTGTCGGGTGTCGTGGTCGAGGCGTCCCGCGCCTGGTCGAGCGTGAAGTCGATCTCGGCGACGGAGAATCCTGTCAGCGTTACGTCGAAGTCCAGCTCGACGAGCGCCTGCAGCTCGATCGCGAGAGTCTCAGTGTCCCAACCGGCGTTCAGCGCCAGCTTGTTGTCGGCGAGCACGTAAGCTCGTCGTTCTTCCGCGCTGAGGTGCGATAGCCGGACCGTCGGGACAATTGCCATTCCAAGCTCACGCGCCGCTATCAACCGGCCATGGCCGGCAATGATCTCGTTCTGGTCGCTGACCAGGATGGGGTTGGTGAAGCCGAAGCGCCTGATGCTGTCGGCGATCTGTTGGACTTGCTTTTTAGAATGCCGCCGTGCGTTGCCCGGATAGGGTCTCAGCGCGGCGACCGGTATCATCTCGATTTGAGTTGCCATGACTTCGTTCCTGTCTTCCGCAACCAGCGGCCTGTCCGCTGGCGCAAGAAGACGGAACGAGAACAAGATGATTCATCAAGACAGATCAATGGGTCAAAAGCGGCTCGTCGCAGCGCGTCACGAGTCATTTAAGCTTCTGTAGGATCATAATCCATTTAAGGCCGTTTAAAGGGGTCTTAAACGCGAAACGTTCAAAAAGGAAATGATCACGACTGCGTGATCGTCTCCGATAGGGACGCGGACCGTTTCTTTGCGCTCGCAAAGCGCTTCGGCGGTGAACGCGGATGATCAATCCCGCTATCGCGCAATCGCTTCCCATCGACCAGCAATGTCTTCCCGGCTTTCGGCAAGCCATTCCCACGCAACGTCACCGCCGTCCCGCATAGTCGCAATGCCTTCCCGCCAAGTGGCACTTCGTTCCCACATAACGACAATCGCATCCCGGATAGCGACAATCAGATCCCGGATAACGACTACGATTTGCCTGTTATCAGACCGCCCGCGCAACGAAATTGGCTCGTTGGGCGAGTGAGCCTCGCCTAGCAAGCCGGTGAAAACACGGAAAGAACTCGGGATCGGCGCGCAGAGACGCGGCGTTTCCTGTTTTTCAGAGATCAGAAGTCAAAGACAGGTTCGATCTCGACTGCCCACACCACCACGCAGCCGCGATCGAACGGAGATTTCCCGGTTTGGGGACGAAACGGGCCGAATTGGCGGCCTTGCCGCCTCCGGGCTGGCGCAATGCTTCCGACTGGGCATGCTAGTCTTGCCGCGAGAGGCAGGACATCCGCCGTCTCCCACGCCAGTCCAACCGACTAGTCGATAGCTTATGTGCCCTTCCTAAGGGGCGCTTGCGCGGGAACGAGCGGAGGATAGGAATGCGTCATGACACGCGCATTCCTCGCTGTACTCGTAGCCCTCGTTTCGGTCCATGCCCAGGCGCAAACCTGGCCAACCCGCCCGGTCGCCATGATCGTGCCCTACGCAGCCGGCGGACCGGTCGACACCGTCGGCCGGATCATGGCGCAGGCGCTGACCGAGGAACTCGGCCAGCAGGTGATCGTCGAAAACGTTGGCGGGGCCGGCGGGATGACCGGTGCGAACCGCGTCGCCAAGGGTGCGCCCGACGGCTACACGTTCCTGCTCGGAGGCAGCGCGACGATGACCACCGTGCCGGCGCTGAACGGGAAAAAGAATCTCTACAATCCGCTCACCGACTTCGAGCACGTCATCCAGTTCGCCGACTCGGCGCGCATCCTCATCGCACGCAGGGATTTTCCGGCCAACGCGCTGAAGGAATTCGTCGCCTACGCCAAAGCCAATACAGACAAGCTGCAGTATGGCTCTTCCGGCGCGGGTGCCGGCGCGCATATCTGCGCGCTGCTGCTCGACCAGGCGATGGGCGTGAAGGTGACGCACGTACCCTATCGCGGCTCCGGCCCCGCGATGCAGGACCTGCTTGGCGGGCGCATCGACTACATCTGCGAGCAGGTGTCGACCGCGATCCAGCAGATCAGGGCCGGCACCGTGAAGGCGATCGCCACGATGGGACTGAGCCGTTCCGATGTACTGCTCGATCTGAAGACGGCCGTGGAGGAAGGCTTCGACATCAATTGCGCCTCGCTCAGCGCGTTCGAATTCCCCAAAGGCACGCCCGAGGCGATCGTGAACAGGCTCGCGGAAGCGACCAACAAGGTGGTCGACAGCGCTTTCGTGCGCGAGCGCTTCGCAACGCTTGGCGTCGCGGTCGAGCCACCGGAACGGCGTACCCGCGAATACTATGCCAAGAGCCTGCCGCCCGAGGTCGAGCGTCAGGCGGTGGTCATGAAGGCGAACGGGCTGACGGCGGAGTAGGACGACGCCGCGCTTCAGGTCGGATAGTTGGGCGGAAGCGTAGCGCCGTCATCTTCGTTGGGGGCATCCCCAATCCCGCCGTCTTTTAGCAACGATTCAAATCGGATCGATTCGGCCCATTCCGGGAAGTCAATCAGCGGATTGCGATTCCCTTGGCGCTGGAAAATCGTCCGGTTGCGGTGGCGCTCGTAGGTGCTCGGCGGCGTCGCCTTGCTCCATCCGACCAGAATGTCGATCCGGTCTGCCGGCAAGGACGTTGTCGAGATCGTGTCCGGGTAGCGCAGCAGGAAATAGAGCGTCGCGCGCGCGACCACCGCCTTGCCCCGCTCAGGCTCGAAGCCGCTGTCCTCCGGTGAGTCAGACTCGATCCTTTCGCGCTTCCCGCAGTCGCTCATGATGGCGTCCTCGAAATCCGGGAAGTCGTAGTAAGGCGTGTTGCCGCGGAACGAATTGCAATTGCTCCCGCAGGCGAACAAGTGGTGCATGTCGCCGCGCATGGGCTCTTTCTTGCGAAACCAGGACTGCGGGACCACATGCTCGCAGTTGAACGGCGAGGTTGCCTCGAGCAGGTCAATCTCCTGGAGAGCTGCGACCTCGCTGAAGTTTCCCGCTGCGATGCTGGCTTCGGCCGCTTTTCGCCGTTCGTCGAGCATGACGACCTCACGGATCGCCTCGCGGGGCTCGAACGTCACGTCGGAATAGATCGAGCGCAGCAGTCCGTCCTCGTGCAGCTCCGCTTTCACATAGACCGACCGGCCGCTGTCATAACGGACGGGGCGCGTGTGCGTCGATCGCAGAAGAGCGCTCAGCCTCTCCGCAGAGGGCGCCCGGGAGCGGTCTTCTGTGACACCGGCGTAATAGGCCTGCCGCTCCGCCGCATCGGCGGCTTCGTCGTAATAGGGCTCGACTTGCGCCTCTTCGAGCTCGGCAAGGGCCTGCGCCACCGCGCGATCGTCAGCGTTCGCCATCGTGCCTCCAGTCAAAAGCGGAACGAGCAAGCGGGCCGGACAATCTCCAGTCGCATGGCCACCATGATGCCGGCAAGCGAGTGCCTGTCATTATTCACCCAAAAATGCAGTACGCCCATCAGTCACGATGATGAGGTGCGAAAGAATATCAGGCCGCGCAGGCCGTCAGAGTTCGCGCGCCCGGTCACTGTCGCAAAGGCGGGCGGCCTGACGGCGATTGAGCGCGGCGGCGCGGCTGCTAACATGGTCGCCGCGCGTTCTTCTTCTGCTGCTGATCCTGTTTGCTGGCGCGGCCGAGGCCGCGAGCCTGCGGGAGCGCATTACGCCCGACGTGCTCGCGGTGGTGATGCCGAACGCCGAGCGGCTGGGCGGCGAGGAAGGCTCGCCGCCCGCGATCGCGGTCTACAAGGGCAACGAGGTCGTCGCGTATCTGTTCTCGACGCTCGATGTCGTGCGCGCGTCGGGCTATTCGAGCGTGCCGTTCGACGTGATCGCGGGCGTCGATCGGTTCGGCCGCATCACCGGCGCGAAGGCCGTATTCCACAACGAGCCTTTCATTCTCAACGACGCCATTCGCCAGCCGCAGCTCGACACGTTCCTTGCGCGCGAGGCCGGATCGACCATCCATGACGGCACGGTTCCGGCGCTGCCGCCGGATTTCGTCGCGGGCGCGACGATCTCGGCGCGCGCCATGCGGGGCGCAGTGGCTGATGCAGCGCGGTTGGTGCTGCGTGCGCGCGTGCCGGCGCCGCAGGTGAGCGAGCCGACGCTCAATCGCGAGCAATACCGGCGCCAGACATGGACCGAATTGCTTGCCGAAGGTGCCGTGGTGCACCGGCGTGTGACCACAGCCGGAGGTGACACCGAGCTTTACACAGCGCTGTTCACCCCCGCCGCGCTCGGCGGCAGCCTGATCGGGCTCAATCGCTACAACGAGTATATGCGGCGGTTTCCGGTAGGTGCGCAGGTGATCGCGGTCGCGTCGTCGGGACCGTTTGACTTCCTCGGCGACGATTACGTCCGCGCCGCGAAGGGCTATCGTTTCGACCGTGTCCGCGTCGCGCAGGAGAACCGGACATACAACTTCGTCAACTCGGATTTCCTGCGGCTCGACACGCGCGAGCACCAGGGTTTCCTCTCGCGGCAATACGCTGCCTTGTTCGCGATGCCCCCCACGTTCGACTCGCTGAAGGAGTGGCGGCTGGAATTGCTGGTGCCGGTAGGTGACTCCTATGTGGTGTTCCCGCTGCGTTATCGGCTGCCGGTGTCCTACGTGCTGATGCCCGACGCAAAGCCAGTGCCGGTCTGGGTCGAGGCGTGGCGCGATGCGCGGATCAACATCGCGATCCTGTTCGGCGCGCTATTCGTACTCACGTTAATCTTTGTATTTCAGGACCGGCTCGCGCGCTCGCGGCTCGCACACCGTCTCGTGCGCACCGGCTTCCTGCTGTTCGTGTTGATCTGGCTCGGCTGGGTTGCCGGCGGTCAGCTCTCGATCATCAACGTAATGCACTATGCGATTGCGCCGCTGCGCGGCTTCGATACGGCGCTGCTGCTCGAGCCGCTGATCCTCATCATTGCGGCCTATACGCTCGTCTCGCTGGTATTGATCGGACGCGGCGTGTTCTGCGGATGGCTCTGCCCCTTCGGCGCCTTGCAGGAATTGCTGGCGCAGGGCGCACGCTGGTTGCGCTTGCCGCAGTGGACGCCGTCGCCGACACTCGAAAGCCGCTTGCGCTACGGCAAGTACGTCGCGGCTGCCGTGCTGCTGGCCCTCGCGTTCGTGTCCATCGAGAGCGCCGAGAGCGCCGCCGAGATCGAGCCGTTCAAGACCGCCGTCACGGCGAAGTTCACACGCGCTTGGCCCTATGTCGCCTACGCGCTTGCGCTGCTCGCCATCGGCCTTTTCACCGAGCGCGCCTATTGCCGCTTCTTGTGTCCGCTCGGTGGCGTGCTGGCGGCGCTCGACCGCTTCCATCTGCTCGACCGCCTGCACCGTCGTGCGGAGTGCGGCAGCCCGTGCCGGCTGTGCGAAGCGGCCTGCCCGGTGCGCGCGATCGAGAAGACGGGAAAAATCGTTACGGCGGAATGCTTCCAGTGCCTCGACTGCCAGGTCGAATACTTCGACGATCAGCGCTGCCCGCCGCTGGTCGTGGCGCGCCGCCTGCGCGAGAACGGCAAGGTGGCGCATGCGTAAGGTCACGCGCCGCCGCGCCGTCCGTGTCATCGCTGCCGCAGCCGGGCTGCCGCTGATCGCAGCCGGCGTGCGCGCAACGGTGCCGAACGCGCGCTTCTTCCATTGGCAGGGTGAAGTGCTCGGCGCGGCGTCGGAGCTGACGCTCTGGCACTGGGACGAAGCGCTCGCGCGCCGCACGATCCTCAAAGTGCGGCAGGAGATCGAGCGGTACGAGCGCATCTTTTCGCTTTATCGCGACGATAGCGAAATCGCGCGGCTCAACCGCGCGGGCGTGCTGGTCCAGCCGTCGCCCGAATTGGTCGCGGTGATCGACGCGAGCCAGAGGCTCGGCGCCCTCAGCCATGGCGCCTTCGACGTCACGGTGCAGCCGCTGTGGCGGGTCTACGAAGCGCATTTCTGGTCACGACAGGAGATTGTGCTGGACATTGCGGCGCGCGCGCAGGACGTCGCGGGCAAGCTGGTGGATTACCGCCGCATCGAGCCGGGATCGGCGCGTATCGATCTTGCGCCCGGCATGGCGATCACGCTCAACGGCATCGCGCAAGGCGCCATCACCGACCGCATCGCTGATCTGCTGCGCAACGAGGGCTTCGAGCACGCGATGGTCGATCTCGGGGAACTCCGGGCACTTGGAAAGCATCCGGAAAATCGCCCGTGGCGGACCGCGCTACGGAGCGGCGAGAGCGTCGAGCTTGCCGACAATGCGCTGGCGGTGTCGGGAGGCTACGGAACGGCGTTCGAGCCGAGCGGCCGCTTCCACCATATCTTTGACCCGGCGAGCGGGGCGAGCGCCAACGCGCTGCGCGAAGCGGCGGTGATCGCGCCGCGCGCGATGATCGCGGACGCGCTGGCAACTGCGATCTGCGTGGCGGGCGAGGAGAGGGGGATCGACCTGCTGGCGCACTATCCGGGTGCGCGTGCGCTGGTCACGCGCGCCTCATAGCGCCAACGGCGGTCAGCCGATCTTGCGCACCCAACCTTCGCTGTCAGCGACATCGCCCCGCTGGATACCGACGAGTTTGGCCTTCAGCGCCGCCGTGATCGGGCCGCCCATGCCGTCGCCGATCACGATATCGCCGTTCGCGCTCTTGATCTTGCCGATGGCCGAGACGACCGCGGCGGTACCGCAGGCGAAAGCCTCGCGCAGCTTGCCGCTCGCGGCGTCGGCACGCCATTGCTCGATGCTGTAGCGCTCCTCGCGGACCGTGCGGCCTTCGCTGTGGGCGAGCGTGATGATCGAATCCCGGGTGATGCCGGGCAGGATCGTGCCGCTCAGCGGTGGCGTCACCATCGAGCCGTCGTCGAAGACGAAGAAGACGTTCATGCCGCCGAGCTCCTCGACCCAGCGATGCTGGGCGGCGTCGAGGAACACGACCTGATCGCAGCCTTGCTCGATCGCCTCGGCTTGGGCGAGCAGGCTGGCGGCGTAGTTGCCGCCGCATTTGGCTGCGCCAGTGCCGCCCTCGGCCGCGCGCGTATACCGATCGCTCAGCCACACGGTGACGGCCTTCGCGCCGCCCTTGAAATAGGAGCCGACCGAGCTGGCGATCAGCATGAAAAGACATTCGTGGGATGGACGGACGCCGAGAAAGGCCTCGGTCGCGATCATAAAAGGCCGCAGATAGAGGCTGCCTTCGCCGCCGGGAATCCAGGCCCTATCGATCTTCACAAGCTCATCAATGGCCTGCATGAAGATGGCTTCCGGCAGCTCCGGCAAGGCCATGCGCACTGCGGAGGCGCGGAAGCGCCGCGCATTCTGGTCGGCCCTGAACAACGCGAAGCTGCCGTCGCTGCGGGTATAGGCCTTGAGGCCCTCGAAGATCTCCTGCCCGTAGTGCAAAACGGCGGCCGCGGGATCGAGCGAGATCGGCTCGCGCGCGCGCACCTGCGCGTCGTGCCAGCCGCGGTCCTTGGTCCAGCGGATGGTCACCATATGATCGGTGAAGACACGGCCGAAACCCGGGTCCTGCAACAACTCTGCCCGCGCGGCGGCTTCAACGGGCTTGCTCGTCGGGTTGCGGGAAAAGGCGATCATCTCGATCTTCTGATGGGCGTTCATCAGGTTGGTCCTGTTCCTCCCGGGCCCGGCGTTTTTTGCCTCGCCGGCCACCTCTGGGGTATTGTCTTTAACGTGTCCGGCGCATTTGCGCTTGCCGGACCGAGGGTAGACCGCCACGGGAGCATCCGCGCACGATCATTTCGTTCAAGCGGCTCTAGGAGTAACAATCAATCCCAAATATGTCAATATGGCTGACATAATTTTTTCCTCCGCTGCCAAGCGTCAGGCAACCCCCGACGCGGCTCCCGACGGCGAGCCGATCTGGGACGTCATCGAGCTTTTGTTCTTTGCCTACAGGGACTTCGTGTCCGATCCGGACCACGTCCTGGAGAAGTTCGGATTTGGCCGGGCGCACCACCGGGTGCTGCATTTTGTCAATCGCAACCCTGGTATGAAGGTCGCCGACCTGCTCGACATCCTGCGCATCACCAAGCAGTCGCTCGGGCGCGTGCTCAAGCAGCTCGTCGATGAGGGCTACGTCATCCAGAAGGAAGGGCCGGACGACCGCCGGCATCGCCTGCTGTTCGTCACGCCGAAGGGCGAGCAACTCGCCATGAAGCTCGCCGGCCTGCAGACCGAACGCATCACCCGCGCGCTCGCCGGGCTTGGTCCCGATGCGCATGAGGCGGCGCGGAATTTCCTCGCCGCGATGGTTGATGACGAGAACCGCGAGGGTGTGCTGCGCTTCATTGCCCGGGCCGATCGCGCGCGCCGGGCGCGCTGAGGCGGACGGGAGGCAACATGGCCGGGCCTGCGGTCGCACTACCGGACAACGCGCCGCACCTGCTTGTCGTCGACGACGACCGGCGCATTCGCGATCTGCTGTCCCGCTTCCTGTTCGCCGAAGGCTACCGCGTCACCACCGCGAACAACGCGATCGAGGCGCGTGCCAAGCTGGAAAGCCTCTCCTTCGACCTGCTCGTGCTCGACGTGATGATGCCGGGCGAAACCGGCATGCAGCTTTGCAAGTCGCTGCGCGAAACCTCCGCGGTGCCGATCCTGATGCTGACCGCGAAGGCCGAGACGGAGAGCCGCATCAACGGACTTGAGCTGGGTGCGGACGATTACGTGCCGAAGCCGTTCGAGCCGCGCGAGCTCTCGCTGCGCATCGCCAACATTCTCAAGCGCACCATTCCGGCGCCCCCGCCGACGATCGAGTCCGCGCGCTTCGGCGACTTCGTGTTTCATCTCGCGCGCGGCGAGCTCAAGCGCGGCGACGAGATCATTCACCTGACCGACCGCGAGCGCGACATGCTGCGCGTGCTGGCGGCCGCGCCCGGCGAGACCGTGC
>JBAVXH010000034.1:0-9606 GCA_049698215.1 Xanthobacteraceae bacterium
GACGTGCTCGCCGAGCGGGCACGCAAACGCGCCCGCGCGATCGATGCGGCGCGCGCCAAACGCAAGAAGCTGGGTCCGCTCGCGGGCGTACCCTTCGCTGTGAAGAACCTGTTCGACGTGAAGGGCCTGCCGACGCGCGCCGGCTCGAAGATCAACCGCGAGCTTCCGCCCTCACCGCATGACCAGCCGCTGATCGAGCGGCTGGAGGCCGCCGGCGCCGTGCTGATCGGCGCGCTCAACATGGGCGAATACGCCTACGACTTCACCGGTGAGAACGTGCACGACGGCAATGCGCACAATCCGCACGACGTCACCCGCATGACCGGCGGCTCGTCGAGCGGCTCGGGCGGCGCGGTCGCGGGCGGGCTCGTGCCGCTGTCGCTCGGCTCCGACACCAACGGCTCGATCCGCGTGCCGGCGTCGTTCTGCGGACTGTTTGGGCTCAAGCCGACCTATGGGCGGCTCACGCGCGCGCGCTCATTCCCGTTCGTCGCAAGCCTCGATCATCTCGGACCGCTGGCGCGCTCGGCGCGCGACCTCGCGCTCGCCTATGACGCGATGCAGGGGCCTGATCCGGAGGATCCGGTGTGCGCCGATCTGCCGGTCGTGCCGACGGTGCCGACGCTCGCGCGCGGAACCAAGGGCCTGCGCATCGCGGTCGCGGGCGGGTATTTTCGCAAGAGGGCTTTCCCGGAGGCGTGCGCCGCGGTGGACCAGGTCGCCGCAGCGCTAAGCGCCAATGCCGAGATCGAAATTCCCGAGGCGGCGCGGGCGCGTGCGGCGGCTTACGTGATTACCGCGAGCGAAGGCGCGGCGCTGCATCTCGAACGGCTGCGTACGCGCGCGGCCGATTTCGACCCGGCGACGCGCGACCGGCTGATCGCGGGCGCGATGATCCCGGCGCCGCTGGTCAACCGGGCGCAGAAGTTCCGCCGCTGGTACCAGGGTGAGGTGCTCAAGCTGTTCGGCAAGGTCGATGCGATCCTTGCGCCCGCGACGCCCTGTACGGCGCCCATGATCGGGCAGAAGACTTTCGTGCTGGATGGGGTCGAGCTGCCGGTGCGGCCGAACATCGGCATCTACACCCAGCCGATCTCCTTCATCGGCCTGCCGGTGGTGGCCGTGCCGATCGTGCCGATGCCGCCGATGCCGACCGCCGTGCAGATCATCGCGGCGCCCTGGCGCGAGGACATCGCGCTGCGCATCGCGTATGCGCTGGAGCAGACCGGCGTGTGCGTCGCGCCGCGGCCCAAGCTATAGAACCAGAAGATCAGGGAGGAGTTCATGGACATCGACCTGCCGGAGGTCGTGGCCGAGGTGCGGGCCGCGTTCGACCGCTACGAGAAGGCGCTGACCACAAACGATCTCGATGCGTTGAACTTGATCTTCCGCGCCGCGCCGCAGACGATCCGTTACGGCATCGCCGAGAATCTCTACGGCTACGACCAGATCAAGGCGTTCCGCGGCGCGCGCTCGCCGGTCGGGTTGATGCGGTCGATTTCACAAACCGTGATCACGACCTACGGCCGCGATTGCGCGGTCGCCTCGACCTTGTTCAGGCGCGAGACCGTGCCCGGCAAGGTCGGGCGGCAGCAACAGACCTGGGTGCGCTTTCCCGATGGCTGGCACGTGGTGGCGGCGCATGTGAGCCTGATCGAGGACAAAAATTAGGTGCGGGCCACGTATGCGCGCCAGCCGCCGAAGCCTGAGATATCGCGGGCATTCTGCACGGCGCTCGCCTCCACCAGAAAGCCTTTGACAGCGCGACCGTCCGCGAGGCGCAGCGTGCCGATGCCGAGCGGCGGCGGGATCGCGGCGACGAAGCGGCCGAATCCTGCCGCCGGCAGCGACCAGATTTCGAGCGCCATGGAGGCACCCTGTCCCGTTGCGACTCGCAATAGACCGGGCTTTGGCGGCTGCGTGTCCAATGCAAACAGCGCGTAGTCCGGCGCGGTCTGCGCGGTTTCCAGAAACCGCGCACCGAAGGACTTCAGCTCGCCGTTCAGCGGCATGCCGGAGAGATGCGCGCCGACAACGGCGAGCGCGATCTCGCCCGTCTGCGGTACGGGCGAAAGCGGCGCCAGCGGCGGCGGCGGCTCGCCGGTCGCACCCAGGAGCAGTCCGGTATCCGCGTGAAACACGCGGCCGAGCGAGGCGAGCAGTGCGTCTTGCCCGCCGGGAGCAAGCAAGGTCACGCCGAACGGCGTGCCATCGCCCTTCATGCTCGCCGGCAGCGCGAGGCCTGCAAGGTCGAGCAGGTTGACGAAATTGGTGTAGGTGCCGAGCCGGCTGCTGAGGCCGATCGGATCGGCGAGGACCTGCTTGACCGTGTAGGCGGTCGGCATGGTCGGCACCAGCAGCACGTCGATCTGCCGGAAAATGTGATCGCGCACACGGCGCAGATCTTCGAGCTTGTAGAACGCCGCGAAGGCGTCGGTGGCGCTCGCGCGCGCACCGCTCATGATGATCTCGCGCGTCACCGGATGCAGCGCCTCCGGGGAAGAGGCGATCACCTTCTGCGTCGCGAGATAGCGCTCCGCGACCCACGGGCCTTCGTAGAGCAGCCGCGCGGTTTCGTAGAACGGCTCGATGTCGATCTCGGTGACCACAGCGCCAAGCTTCGCGAAGCGCTCGATTGCCGCCGCGAACTCCGCGGCCGACACCTGATCGCCGAAGAACACACGCTGGCCCTTGAGCGGCACGCCGATGCGCAAACCTGGCGGCACTGGGCCGGGCACGCCCGGCGCCCGGTTGCGCATGAAGGGATCGGCGATATCTTGCCCCGCCATCGCGGCGAAGGCCGCCCACGCCTCGTCCACCGTCAGCGCGAACACCGACACGCAATCGAGCGTGCGGCAGGCCGGAACGACGCCCGCAGTCGAGACAACGCCAAGGCTCGGCTTGAGCCCGACAATGTTGCCCAACGCAGCCGGCACGCGGCCGGAGCCCGCCGTATCGGTGCCGAGCGCGAACGGCACGAGGCCGGCAGCCACCGCGACGGCAGAGCCCGAGCTCGATCCGCCGGGGATGAGTTTCGTGTCAAACACATTACGCGGCACGCCGTAGGGCGAGCGCACCCCGACCAGGCCGGTCGCAAACTGATCGAGGTTGGTCTTGCCGATGCAAATGGCGCCCGCGGCGCGCAGTCGCGCGACACACATGGCATCGGCTTTCGCCGTGTAGGCGAAAGCCGGGCACGCGGCCGTGGTCCGCAGGCCCGCCACGTCGATGTTGTCCTTGACGGCGAACGGCACGCCGTAGAGCGGCAATGAGGTGTTGCCCTTGGCGGCCGATGCTCTCGCCTCGGCGCAGGCGTCCGCTTCGTCACGCAGCGTGATGAAGATCGCCGGATCATTGTGCGCACGGATGCGCGCGTAGCATTGCGCGATGGTGTCCTGGGGTGATGCGCCGCCACGATGCGCCTCAACCGTCGCGGCGAGCGTGCTCACAGGGCTAGTTCTCGCGCCGCACGGCGCTTTCATGCCAGTGGCGCAGCGCGAGGTGCGCGATCCAGCTGGTCAGGAAGAAGATCGCGATGCCGGTGAGCGAGATCATGATCAGCGCCGCAAACATGCGCGGGATCTGCAACCGGTAGCCGGATTCGAGAATGCGGTAGGCCAGCCCTGAGGCGCTCCCCCCGGTGCCGGCGACGAACTCGGCGACCACCGCGCCGATCAGGGCGAGCCCGCCGGAGATCTTCAGACCACCGAGGAAATACGGCAGCGCCGCGGGCAGGCGCAGATAGCGCAAGGTCTGCCAGCGGCTCGCGCGGTAGAGCTGGAACAGGTTGATGAGATTGTGATCGGCCGAGTTCAGTCCGAGGATGGTGTTCGACAGGATGGGGAAGAACGCGACGATCCAGGCGCAGATCAAGAGCGACAGGTTGATGTCGCCGACCCAGATGATGATCAGCGGCGCGATCGAGACGACCGGCGTGACCTGCAGGATCACCGCGTAGGGAAACAGCGATTTCTCCAGCCACTTCGATTGCGTGAAGATGATCGCGAGCGAGACGCCGACGACGATCGCGGCGATCAGCGCCGCGAAGGTGATGCGCAGCGTGATGAGCAGCGAGCCCGAGAGCGTGCCCCAGTCGTTCCAGAGCGTTTGCGCGATCAGGAGCGGTCCGGGCAGGATGTAATGCGGAATGCCCTTGAGGCGGACGGTCAGCTCCCAGGCGGTGAGCGCCAGAATGCCGATGACGACCGGCGCGATGATGCCCGGCCACGAGCTGACGCGGATGCCAAGCACCCGCCGCTCCTCGGCGAAAACGGGGCGGGCTTCGGAGTCGGTGCCGTCGTGAGGAAGGACGTGAGAGAGTGGCAGATCGCTCATGCGGCAATCGCCTCTCTTAAAGTTCCGGAGGCAACGCGGCAGAGATGCGCATATTCGGCCGAGGTGCGGAACAGCCCGTCGCGCGGATACGGCGCCTCGCTGCGCAGATCCGCCATCACGCGGCCGGGCCGCGCCGCCATCACGACGATGCGCTGCGAGAGATAGACCGACTCGAACACCGAATGCGTGACAAACACGGCCGTGAAGCGGTTCTGCCACCACAAGGTCAGCAGATCGTCGTTGAGCTTGTGGCGCGTGATCTCGTCGAGCGCCGCGAAGGGCTCGTCCATCAGCAGGATCTTGGGATGCGTCACCAGCGCGCGCGCGATCGAGACGCGCATCTTCATGCCGCCGGAGAGCTCGCGCGGATAGGATGTCTCGAAGCCTTTCAGCCCGACCAGCGTCAGCATCTCGGCCGAGCGCGCCTCCGCTTCGCTCTTGCCCACGCCCGCGAGTGTCAACGGCAGCATCGTGTTCTTCAGCGCATTCGCCCAGGGCATCAGCGTCGGATCCTGGAACACGAAACCGAGATCGGGGTGCGCCTCCCCTCTCGCGTCATGCGAGGCGGTCGGCCAGTCGACCGTGCCGGCGCTCGGTGCGCCGAGACCCGCGATGATGCGCAACAGGGTCGATTTGCCGCAACCCGAAGGCCCGAGCAGGCTCACGAACTCGCCGTCGCGCACGTCGAGATCGACCCCGCGAATGGCCACCGTGCCGTTCGCGAACTGCTTCGAGACGTTGCGGATCGAAACGAGCGGGCGCGTGGCTGCGCCCACGGCCATGGTCACGCGCCGACGCCCTTGTTGATGAACTCCAGGCTGTAGGCCTTCTTGTAATCGATGCCGGGCGAGAACGCGCCGGCCGCGGTCATCGTCTCGTAGAAGCGCTTCCAGCGCTCGTCGGTCATCGCGCCGATGCCGAGCTTCAGCGCGTCGCCCGACTTCACGATGCCCTTCTCATTCATGACCTTGAGTGCATAGGCCATCTTGTCGTCGGTCATCTCGGGATTGTCTTTCTTGATCGCCTCGTTGGCGGCCTTTATCGCCTCACCGCCCTTCATGTACTCGGCCCAGCCTTCAAGCGATGCGTTGACGAAGCGCTGCACCACGTCCTTCTTCTCGTCGGCCATCTTCTTCGAAATGTTGATCGTGGTGTTGTAGTTGTCGAAGCCCGCGTCGGCGATCAGATGCACCACCGGCTGCACGCCCGCCTGCATGATCACGTAGGGCTCGGACGACAGGAATCCCTGCTGCGACAGCTGCTTGTCGGCAAGGAAGGGCGCCATATTGAAGGTGTAGGGCCGCGCCTGCTCCTCGGTGAAGCCGAAGCGCGCTTTCAGGAACGGCCAGTAGCTAGTGCGCCCGCCGGCGCCGATCAGGATCGGCTTGCCCTTCAAGTCCTCGAACTTGTCGTGGCCGACATTCGGATGCGAGATGATGACCTGCGGGTCCTTCTGGAAGATCGAGGCGATCACCAGGAACGGGATGTTCTCCTTGGCGTAATTGATGCCTTCGAACGAGTTCGACATGATCATGTCGACGCGCCCGCCGAGCAGTAGCTGCGAGGGATTCTGCTGCGGCCCACCCATGCGCACGTCGCAGTCGATCCCGTGTTTCTTGTAGATGCCGTTCTCACGCGCGAGATAGAAACCGCCGTGCTCGGCCTGCGCGCGCCAGTTGGTCTGATAGCTCACCTTGTCGAGCGACTGCGCAAAGGCGCGCGCGCCGGGCACCGCGACCAGCGAGACGGCGCCGCCGATCACTCCGAGGGCCTTGCGGCGGTCGACGCGATATTTCGTGTTCATGCTCAATCCTTTCACGAGATGCGCCGCGGGGGCGAAACCAAGCGGATTCCCTAGCAACAGATATGCCGCCGCGCGAGCCTCAAGGAAAATCCGCCGCGGCAGCCCGCATGCCTAAGGATACAGCACGGGCTTGCCCAGGTAAGAGGCACGGCCTGTCGCGGGCCAGATAACCCACAGCCGCAAGGCCGTAGGGCGGGCAAAGCACTCGGATCGGCGCTTCGCGCCGTCCGAGCACAGGCTCCGCGTACCCGCCATTCAAGGTTGCGTGGACAGGCCACTGGAGCGCGATTGCGCTTCCCCCGAGCGGATGCCAGTTTCGGCTTGAGGGAGAGATAGATGCCTGCAACTGCCGCTGCCGCGACCACCTCACGTTACGACATCGAGGGTTTTCTCAAGCTGATCGCCGACGTGCCGGTCACGACCGACATGCAGCGGGTGCGGCTGCGCTCGCGCGATTACTTCTGGTACTCGCCGGTGCTGAACAAGCAGCTGCACGGGAAATCGGCCGACATCGTGGTCACCCCGCGCAACGAGGCGGACGTGATCGTGGTCGCAGCCGCCTGCGCGAAGCTGCGCATCCCGCTCACCCCGCGCGGCGCCGCCACCGGCAACTACGGCCAGGCCGTGCCGCTCCAGGGCGGGGTGCTGCTCGACCTCACCGGCATGACGAAAATCGAGTGGCAGAAGGGAGGCCTAGT
Source organism: Xanthobacteraceae bacterium (assembly GCA_049698215.1). Classification (GTDB taxonomy): domain Bacteria; phylum Pseudomonadota; class Alphaproteobacteria; order Rhizobiales; family Xanthobacteraceae; genus PALSA-894. The sequence goes on from JBAVXH010000034.1 coordinate 6,838, forward strand.
GCGCTGCGAGCCGGGCATCAAGATGAACGATCTCGACGCGGCAACCCGGCCGAACGGCTGGGAGATCCGGATGCATCCCTCCACCAAGCGCATGGCGACGGTCGGCGGCTTCGTCGGCGGCGGCTCGGGCGGCATCGGCTCGATCAACTACGGCGGCCTGCGCGAGCCCGGCAACATCCTGTGCGCACGCGTGGTGACGTGTGAGGAAACCCCGCGCGTCATCGAGCTGCGCACCGATGCGGCCCAGAAAGTGAACCGCGCCTACGGCACCACCGGCATCATCACGGCGCTGGAAATGCCGCTTAGCCCCGCATGGCCCTGGGTCGATGTGATCGTGACGTTCGACGATTTCATGGAGGCGATGCAGGCCGGCTACGACGTGGCGCTCGCCGACGGCGTGGTGAAGAAGCTGATCACGCCGATGATCTGGCCGATCCCGCAGCATTTCCCGGCGCTGAAGAAACATTGCCCGGAGGGCAAGCACGTCATCTTCTGCATGATTGCCGAGCCGTCGCTGGAAAGCTTCAAGGCGATCGTCGGCGCGCGCGGCACGATCACGTTCGAACAACCGCATGACGACTCGGCTGGCAAAGAGCCGCTCTACGAATACACCTGGAACCACACGACCCTGCAGTGGCTGAAGCAGGACCGCTCCATCACCTATCTGCAGTGCCTGTTTCCGCATGACCGGGTCATCGAGTCGGTCAAGCAGATGATGGACATGTTTCCCGACGAGGTGCTGCCGCACACCGAGTTCATCCGTTTCGCCGGGCGCATCACCTGCTCGGCGCTGCCGATCGTGCGCTACACCACCGAGGAACGGCTGAACGAGATCATCGCATTGCATGAGAAGAACGGCGTGTTCATCGCCAACCCGCACGTCTACACGCTGGAGGACGGGACAAGGCACAAGTCGACCGGCGCAGACCAGCTTGGGTTCAAGGCGGAGGCCGACCCGTATGGGCTGCTCAATCCGGGCAAGATGCGGACCTATGTGCCGGTGAAGAGCTAGAACATCTCCCGATGGCGTCGCCGCACACTCTTCTCCTCATCCTGAGGAGCCGCCGAAGGCGGCGTCTCGAAGGATGGCCACACACACCGAGCCTGCCGCCATCCTTCGAGACGCGATGCTTCGCATCGCTCCTCAGGATGAGGGATGAGTGTGTGGCTGCTCAGGATGAGGGCTGAGTTGTGCGAGTCCACTACATCTTCTGCCACCCCCTACCCGAATCCTTCCACGCCGCGATCCGCGCCGAGGCCCTCGCCGGCCTGAAGGAAGCCGGACACACGGTCGATCTCTGCGATCTCTACGCGGAAAAGTTCGATCCGGTGATGAGCGAGCAGGAGCGGCGCGACTATCATGATCTGTCGAAGAACCAGTCCGGCGTGACCGACTACGTGCGGCGCCTGCGTGAGGCCGATGCGCTGATCTGCCAGTTTCCGGTGTGGTCGTTCGGCCCGCCCGCGATGCTGAAAGGCTGGATGGACCGGCTCTTGATGCCCGGCGTCGCGTTCGACCTGTCGAACCCCAACATGGCGATTCCGCTTTTGACCAATCTCAAGCGCATCGCCGGGATCACCACCTACGGCCGGCCGTGGTGGAATGCACTCTTCGTCGGCGATCCGCCGAAGAAGATCATGACGCGCTACATGCCGCGCTTTTGTCCGGGCGCGAAAGTCGACTACTACCCGCTCTATCACATGAACGTCGCGACGGATGAAGTGCGCAAGGCCTTCATCGCCAAGGTGCGCGCCGCGGTGGTAAGGTTCTGACCATGCGCAAGGTCCACTGGCTGCAGCTCACCACCGAAGATTTCGCCGGCCTCGATTCCGAGAAGACGATCGCCGTGCTGCCGATCGCGGCGATCGAGCAGCACGGACCGCATCTCGCGGTCTCGACCGACACCATCATCGGTCAGGGCATGGTCGACACCGTGATCGCCAAGCTGCCGGAGGATCTTTCCGCGCTGTTCCTGCCCGTGCAGGCGGTCGGCAAGTCGAACGAGCACATCCGCTCGCCCGGCACCATCACCTACACGGCCGAGACCGCGCAGCGGGTGTGGACCGAGATCGGTGAGAGCGTGACGCGCGCCGGCGTGCGCAAGCTTGTGATCGTCACGTCGCACGGCGGCAACGTCGACACCATGCGCGTGGTGGCGCGCGAGTTGCGCGTCAACTGCCAGATGCTGGTGGTCACCACGGGCTGGCGCTTCGGCGTGCCGAAGGGGCTGTTCTCTGAACCTGAGGCGTTGCACGGCATCCATGCGGGCGACATCGAGACCTCGCTGATGCTGCACTTCCGCCCCGACCTCGTGCGCAAGGAGAAGGTCGCAAACTTTGTGCCCTCCTCGGTGCGCATGGAGAACGAGTTCAAGTTCCTGCGCCCGACCGGCCTGCATGCGCATGCCTGGATCGCGCAGGACATCCACCCCTCGGGTGCCGCGGGCGATGCTTCGCTCGGCACAGCCGAGAAGGGCAAGCAGTGGGTGGAATTTCAGGCGGAGCGATTCATCGAGCTGCTGCGCGATGTGGAGCGGTTTGAGCTGAGCAGGTTGGCGTAGCTCTCTCTTTCCCCTCTCCCGCTTGCGGGAGAGGGTGGCGAGACGCGAAGCGTCGAGCCGGGAGAGGGTCTTTTTGCGGATCGTAGAACGGCCCTCTCCCCGCCGCTGCGCGGCGACCCTCTCCCGCAAGCGGGAGAGGGGAAGAAAGAAAGATCAATCCAGCTCCCGATAATCCGGAAAGGTTCGCTCCACCTGCTTCCCCACGCAC
>JBAVXH010000035.1:0-6974 GCA_049698215.1 Xanthobacteraceae bacterium
CGGCGAGACCGTGCCGCGCATGGCGCTGGCCGGCAACGGCGGCGGCGTGAACGAGCGCGCCGTCGACGTGCAAGTGAACCGCCTGCGCCGCAAGATCGAGCGCGATCCCGCGAATCCGCTATTCGTGCAGACGGTGCGCGGCATCGGCTACCGGCTGGTGGTCGCGCCGTGACCACGCTCGACACCAGCCTTGCCACGCTGCGCTCCGCGGCCGGGCTGGTGTCGTCGTCCTATGACTGGTTCACCCGCTGGCTGAAAAGCATGATGCCGACCGGCCTCTATGGCCGGGCGCTGCTCATCATCATCACGCCGATGGTCGTGCTGCAGTCGGTGGTCGCCTTCGTGTTCATGGAGCGGCACTGGAACACGGTGACACGGCGCCTTTCCGCCGCGGTGACGCAGGACATCTCGGCGCTGATCGATGTCTACCGCAGCTATCCGCAGGACGCCGAGCGCCTGATCATTCGACGGATCGCGCTCGAGCGCCTCGGCCTCTCGGTCGATTTCCTGCCCGAAAATGAGCTGCCGCCGCCCGGGCCGAAACCATTCTTCTCGCTGCTCGACCAGGCGTTGTCGCAACAGATCAGCCAGCAGATCCGGCGGCCGTTCTGGATCGACACCGTCGGCCGCTCGAACTTGGTCGAGATTCGCATCCGTCTCGACGACACGGTGATGCGCGTGTTCGCGCAGCGCAGCGCCGCTTATGCGTCAAACTCGGAGATCTTCCTGTGGTGGATGATCGGCACCTCGCTGGTGCTGCTGTTCGTCGCGATCCTGTTCCTGCGTAACCAGATCAAGCCGATCCTGCGGCTCGCCGACGCGGCGGAGAGCTTTGGCAAGGGGCGCGACGTGCCCGGCTTCAAGCCGCGCGGTGCACAGGAGGTGCGCCGCGCCGCGCAGGCTTTCATCGAAATGAAGCGGCGTGTGGAACGCACCATCGAGCAGCGCACCACCATGCTCGCCGGCGTGTCGCATGACCTGCGCACCATCCTGACGCGCTTCAAGCTCGAGCTGGCGCTGCTCGGCAGCGGGCCGGAAATCGAGGCGATGAAAAAGGACGTCGACGAGATGGGCCGCATGCTCGAAGCCTATCTCGCCTTCGCGCGCGGCGACCTCGGGGAGCAGCCGGCGCCGACCGACATGGCGGCGTTCCTCGAAGAGCTGAAGGCCGACGCAGAGCGCAACGGGCACAAGACCAATGTGGTGTTCTACGGTCACCCGATCGTCACGGTGCGGCCGGCGGCGTTCCGGCGCTGCCTCGCAAACCTCGTGTCGAACGCGGCGCGCTTCGCCAAGGAGATTTCCATCACCGGCCACCGCGACCACCGCTGGCTCACAGTGAATGTCGACGACGATGGGCCCGGTATTCCGGTCGAGATGCGCGAGGAGGTGTTCCGGCCGTTCATGCGGCTCGATGACTCGCGCAACCAGGATGAGGGCAACACCGGGCTTGGCTTGGCCATCGCGCGCGACATTGCGCGCTCGCATGGTGGCGACATCACGCTCGGCGACAGCCCGATGGGCGGCTTGAGGGGGACGGTGCGGGTGCCGGTTTAGGCGGCCTCCGCCCCCTCCTCGTTATCACGCACGCGGCGCCGCCGGCGGCAAAGGAAGCTCGGCGGACGGAAACGACAGAGATCGTCGAGCATGCCTGACCAGCGCTGACCGCGGGCCAGAGCGCGATCGAGCGCCGCCATGGTGCGCGCGTTGTCCTCGTCGTCGTCCACCCAAGTGCGCAGTACCTGGGCGAAGAGCGCTGCGAGCGCCTGCGCGCGGATCATGCCGCGTGGGCCGGCTGCATGGACGTCAGCGGCCGTCAGCATCCAGTGCTGCGAGCGCACCGCGAGCCCATTCAGAGCTAGCGCGAGTCCCGGATTGCAAGACACGGACTTGAGCACCGAACGGGTTGCCTCCCGATGGGGCGCCATCGCCTCGATGCGGCGCATCAGCACGTCGAACAACCGCTCGCGCGGCGGCTCCTCAGTCATGTCGCCGCTCGCGCCGGCCAGAACCTTGCGGTCGAGGTCTTTCACGTGCGCGGCGTAGATCGCAAGCGTCGAGCCGAATTCGGCGCGGCAGTTCGCCAGCGTCAGTCCGGAGCGCGCCGCGATCTCGCCAAAGCCGATTTCCTCGAAGCGTTTCTCGGCGAGCAGCGCCATGAACGCCGCGATGATCTTGTCGCGATCGGTTCCGGTGGGCGGGGGAAGGGCACGAGCCTGCTTTGGAGCGGAACGCGGGCGCTGCGGTTTACGGGCCATGGATAAACTCCATCACACTCCGCTCATGCCCGCGAAAGCGGGCATCCAGTTCTTGGCTTTAGGTCCCCGCGTTCGCGGGGACGAGCGGATATCTGGAGAGAATAGCCCCGCCGCGAAGGCAGTTCCATGCCCCTCATTGGCGCATGATCTTGTCCGAAAACCGGTGCCCACTTTCGGGATCATGCGCCCGCGAGTTCACGCGATCGTTTGGTCGCTGCCGCAACCGCCTTTTCCATCAATGGATCGAGGCCGTCTTCGGCCATCAGCACACCCAGCGCCGCCGCCGTGGTTCCGCCCCGCGAGGTGACGTTCTGGCGCAAGATCGCGGCATCGAGCGGCAAGCGGTGCAGCAGTTCGCCCGCGCCCGAGACCGTGGCGCGTGCCAGGCGTGCAGAGAGATCGGCCGGCAGCCCGGCGGCGGCGCCCGCGCGCGCGAGGCTTTCGGCCAGCAGGAACACGTAAGCCGGGCCCGAGCCGGACACGGCGGTCACGGCATCGATCAGGGATTCATCGTCCACCCATTCAACCGCCCCGACCGCGCGCAGCAGCGTGTCGGCGATCGTGCGCTTATGCGGCGTTACGCGCGCATTCGGCACCGCCACCGTGATGCCGCGGCCGATGGCGGCGGGTGTATTCGGCATGGCGCGCACGATCGCAAGATCGCCAAGCGCATCCTGCAGGAAGCCGATCTTGGGCCCCGCCATGATGGACACCGCAACCGTGTTTGCGCGGGTCAGCGGCTTGAGTGTGGGCACCACCGCCACCGCATCCTGCGGCTTGATCGCGATGACGATCACGCTGGCGTCGTCGATGGAAGCCGGGTTGAGCCGTACCCCGCGCGCCGAGAGCGCCGCGATCGCGTCTGCCGGCTTCGGCTCGATCACGGCGACCTTCGCGGGATCGAGGCCGAGCGCGAGCCAGCCTTCCAGCATTGCGCCGCCCATCTTGCCGGCGCCGACCAGCACCAGCGTGCCGGAGAAATCGCGGAGAGAATCGTTCGTGGCCATCGCTACTCTCGGTCGTCATCGCCCGCCAACGGGTCCGGCCTCCGGCCGGCCCGATGACAGGCTCCGGCGGGCGACCCAGTAAACACACTACGCGGTTTTGTGGTTACTGGGTGCCCCGCTTTCGCGGGGCATGACGAATGGAGGGTGTTGCCGGGACGACGGGCGAGGCGCTACGCTTCGCCCGCGGTATCGAACATGGCGGCGTCGAGCGCCTCGCGTGCGCTTTTTCCCGCCCAGACCGCGAACTGGAAGGCCTGGAAGTAGCGCTCGGATGTATCGAGCGCGGCGTCGAGCAGCGCCTCGCATTGGCGCCCTGCGACTTCGACCCCACCTGCGAGCAGCAGCGCGTGGCGGAACATCACGACGCCGTCCTTCACCCACATGTCGAAATGGCCGACCCAAAGCTGCTCGTTGATTAGTGCGATCAGCTCCAGCACGTGCGCGCGGCGCGGCTCGGGTACTTTCAGGTCGAAGGCGCAGGCAAGGTGCAGCGCCTCGATCTCGTCCATCCAGGTGAACGAGACGTGATAATCGGTCCAGCGTCCGCGCACCGAGATCGCGATCTCGTCGTCCCCGGCGCGGTCGAACGACCAGTCGTGCATCGAGGCGAGACGCTCGACCACGTCGACCGGATTGTGTGTGCGCTCGGTGTGCAGTTCCAGTAACGACATGCCGGCTCCGTTGTGCGGTTGTTCTTGTCTTCGATGCGTTACACGACGCACCGGCATCACCGATTCAATTGCGTCTGGCGGTGTTTGCGTCAGACGGAAACGAATCACCGGTCGATTCGAATATATCCGCGCGAGTCTGCGGGTCAAAAAAGTACGCGCTGCTTCGTCCACAGCGGAGCGTTTTGCGCTCAAGTCAACGGATGAGATCGCGAATGCACAGGGTTGGAGTCATCGCGGCGAGTCATCGAATCGGGAGACGAGTCATCGAGTCCTACCCGGACTCTTTTAGTCAAACAGGCTCGAGACCGATTCCTCGCCGGCGGTGCGGTTGATCGCCTCGCCGAGCAGCGTGGCGATCGAGAGCACGCGGATGTTGCGCGCGACGCGTACCGCTTCGGTCGGCTGGATCGAATCGGTGATGACCAGCTCCTTCAGGCGCGAGGCGGTGATACGCGCCACCGCGCCGCCCGAGAGCACACCATGCGTGATGTAGGCGTGCACATCGGTCGCGCCTTGCTCGATCAGCGCGTCGGCGGCGTTCACCAGCGTGCCGCCGGAATCGACGATGTCGTCCACCAGAATGCAGGTCGTGCCCGCAACCTCGCCGATGACGTTCATCACTTCCGACTCGCCGGCGCGCTCGCGCCGCTTGTCGATGATGGCGAGCGGCGCATTGATGCGCTTGGCCAGGCCGCGCGCACGCACCACGCCGCCCACGTCGGGCGAAACCACCGTGATGTTCGCGCCCTTGAAGCGGTCTTTGACGTCGCGCACCATGACGGGCGAGGCGAACAGGTTGTCGGTCGGGATGTCGAAGAAGCCCTGGATTTGCCCGGCGTGCAGATCGACGGTGAGCACGCGGTCGGCGCCCGAATTGGTGATCAGGTTCGCGACCAGCTTGGCCGAGATCGGCGTGCGCCCGGAAGCGCGGCGGTCCTGCCGGGCGTAACCGAAATAGGGCATCACGGCGGTGATGCGCCGCGCCGACGAGCGCCGCAGCGCATCCATGATGATCAGCAGTTCCATCAGGTGATCGTTCGCCGGGAACGAGGTCGACTGCAGCACGTAGACGTCCGCGCCGCGCACGTTCTCCTTGATCTCGACGAAGATCTCCATATCGGCGAAACGGCGGACTTCCGCGCGGGTCAGCGGCGTTTGCAGATACGCGCCGATGGCTTCCGAGAGCGCGCGATTGGAATTGCCGGCGACGAGCTTGATCGACCCGTTGTTCGCCGCCATTTGCCTGCTCTCCAGCCCTTGCGCGGCAGGGTGATAACAAGCCGGGTGCGGTGCGGCAATACGTCCCGGCGCCGTTGTCCCTAAGCTTTTTCAGACGGTTAAGCGAAATCCCGCAAGTATCTAGCGGGGAGCCGACATCGCGAGCCGTTCGGCGGCGGTCGGCCTTGCGGCAGAGCGTGCCCGGCGCGGCTTCGGCGCTTCTGTCTCGATCGTGGCGGCAATTGCCGTTGCGGCGTCCGGCGCGCCGCCCGGATTGCTCAGAAAGGTGGCAAGCTGGTCCATGCTGGTCCGAGCGATCTTGCGCACCATCGGATCGTCCGCGACGCTCCATGGGTCGCCCCCCGCGCGCCCCCCGGCTTCCTCGCCGGTAATGCGCAGCGCGCGCACCTTGGCGCCGCCGTCATAGACGTCCCACACCCAGGAGACATGCGTGCGGCCGCGGATGACCTGCGCCGCCAGATAGCCGCGCACGCGATAGTTCGCGGCGCCCTCGCGCGAGGCGATCGCGAGATTGCGCGACATCGCTTCGGCGGAGAGATCGTCGACCAGCTTGTTGAACACGCCGGGCGGCGGGCCCGCGATCGACTCGAACGCGATGGTCGGGCCGGTGGCCGTATTGGTTGCAAGCGAGACGTTGGATGTCGTGCCGTCGGTGGTGCAGCCAGAGGCGAGCGTGCCGAAGAGCAGGCACACACACAGAGCGCGCGCAGAGGCGCGGCTTTGCCCCGATCTCACCACTCGTGCACCACCCTGTGACCCGGCGCTAAGGTTCTTGCCGACCCCGTCGCCTGCCAAGCCTTGAATTACCGCCAAACCGCGAGGCGGTCCAGCCGCCTTATTTCGCTAGTGGTCCGATTCTAACATTCGCATCCCCGTGCGGCGGGCTCTTTTGCGAATGTTAGAGTCCGTTTGAGAATGCATTTTAGTGTGCGATGCGCCTGAGCAGAAGGCTTCCCATGGCGACATGGATCATCGCCTTGGAGACGTCGATGCGCTTCTCGTAGTCGCGCACGAGGCGGCGCCAGCGGGTCATCCAGGCGAAGGTGCGTTCGACCACCCAACGGCGCGGCAACACCTTGAAGCCGGGCTCGCCGTCAATGCGCCTGACAACCTCGATGACGAAGCCTTCGAAGGCGGCCTTGTCCATGAGCCGGCCCCGGTCGTAGGCGCCGTCGGCGAACAGATGCTTGAGCCAAGGCCATCGTTTGCGGATCGCATCGAGAATGATCTGCGCGCCGGCTGAATCGGCGATGTCCGCCGTCGTCAGATTGATCATGAGAAGCCGTCCGTCGGTGTCGACCGCGATATGGCGCTTGCGGCCGACGACCTTCTTGGCCGCGTCATAGCCGCGTTTCTTGGCCCCCGGCGCCTTCACCGACTGGCTGTCGATGACGCCTCCCGTCGGCTGTGCCGCGCGGCCCGAGCGTTCACGGTCGATCATCAAAGCAACATCGTGAATGGTGCGGAACAGAAGCTGCCGCACAAAGCGGCGGAACCACCAATACACCGTCGGCCAGGGTGGGAAGTCGTGCGGCAGCATCCGCCAGCCGCAGCCGGAACGCGCCATGTAGCGGATCGCGTTCAACACCTCGCGCAAGTCAACTTCCCGCTTGCGGCCCTTCTTCGCCGGTGCGGGCAACAACGGTGCGATCCGCTCCCACTCCTCGTCCGTCAAATCGGACGGGTATCGCTTCGTCTTCTTCTCGATTTCGGCCATCCGGCCACGATTCGCCTGGGTCCACATTCCAAGCTTGAATCATGCCGCGCGACCCGCCACAACCCTTTCTCAAACGGTCACT
>JBAVXH010000036.1:0-61471 GCA_049698215.1 Xanthobacteraceae bacterium
CGCGTGCCACGGCATGGGATCGCCTCCCTGGCAATCGAATCCATGCCATGATGATGTGTCGGTCATGTCCCCGAACACCCGTCGGGGATGTCTCCGGGCTGTACAACAAGCCCGGCCATGACGAAGAAAGCAATTCCATGCCCGGCATCGATCAATCGCGCCAGTTCATCCCGCTCAAGATCGCGGTGTTGACCGTGTCCGATACGCGCTCGCTCGATGAGGACAAGTCCGGCGCGACGCTCGCCGAGCGCATCGAGAAGGCCGGGCACGCGGTCGGCGCACGCGCGATCGTCACCGACGACGTGGAGAAAATCCGCAGCGCCGTGAAAGCCTGGACCGCCGATCCGGCAATCGATGTGGTCATCACCACGGGCGGCACAGGTTTCACCGGCCGCGACGTGACGCCGGAAGCGCTCGAGCCCTTGTTCGAGAAGCGGATGGAGGGATTCTCCACGCTGTTCCTGATGGTGAGCCACGCCAAGATCGGCACCTCGGCGATCCAGACCCGCGCGACCGCGGGCGTCGCCGGCGCGACCTACATCTTCTGCCTGCCCGGCTCGCCCGGCGCCTGCCGCGATGCCTGGGACGAAATCCTTCTGCACCAGCTCGACTACCGCTACCGGCCCTGCAATTTCGTCGAGATCATGCCGCGCCTCGACGAGCACCTGCGCAGGGCGAAAGCCCAAGGGGCGACGGTTTAGGGCGCGGACTCGTCAGCGCGCGTCGCGGTCAGCGCGAACAGGTCGCGCCAACCGGCGCAAATTCAGTTTTCGGCACGGCTGTCAGGAATAAGCATTCGGATGGTGCCATCCTGTCTCGACGTGATGAGCAGCTCGCCGTCGCGGGTCTGGCTGATGAAGAGATCGGCGCGGGGGATCTTGGCGCCCATTTTCCGATCGATGAGCTCCTGCATCGATACATTCACCCGCTTGCCCCCGGAGTCCCGTTCGTAGAGCTGCACTTCCTCGATTGGCGCCACGGTGCGGGGGATTCCGTCGTCGGCCTTCTTCATCGCGGCAAGGTCCGCCACGAAGATGCGGCCGGCAAAAATGTCGCCAAAGACATACTTGCCGCGTAGCGCGTCGATCCGGCCGTGATACGCGAAGCCGGCGGTTATCGCCCGCCCTTCGTCGTGGTCGTAGATCGCGACCGGATAAGTGAAGCCGTCCTTTACGCGCCCATCCAGGATTTCTTCGGGCAGCGGGTAGAGCTCGTCCAGTGCGCCGCCGCGCCAGCGGCCGTTCTCCCAGTAACCCTCGCGCGCCATCCAGCCGTAGTTCCCGCCGTTGCGGACGATATTGATCTCTTCGATGTGGTTCATCCCGATGTCATTGGCGAACATGGTCCCGTCGGTGTCCCATGACAGCCGGTGGGCGTTGCGGAATCCGTAGGCATAGATTTCGCCCAGCACGGGCGAGCCCAGCGCGGCAAGCTTGTTCGCCATCGGAATCGTGTAGTCGCCCAGGCCCTTCCGCCCACCCGTCACCGATGGACTGCGCGGATCGATGCGCAGCATTGCCGTTATGATCGAATCGAGACGCTGCGTCTGGGCCGGATTGCTCGCGTTCGGGCCGGCGCCATTGCTGAAGCCGTGATCGCTGCCGCTCGTATAGAGCAGACCATAGTCCTCGCTCCCGGGCCTTGCCGTCGGGTTGAATTCGAGCGCTCCCAAGGGATGAATCAGGTTTGCCACCACGTGGGCGGTGCGCAGGAGCTCACGTCTGGTGCCGGCAAACGCGTTGGCGGCTGGATTCGTTGCGCGCCACTCCGTGAGGACGTTGTGATAAGTCACGTCCTTCAAGCCGTACCCGGGCGGGATGAAGTTGGGCGTCGCCGGATTGCCGGGCGCGTGCTCGGTATGCGTGGTGTAGAACAGGCCATTCTGCGCGAACTCCGGATGAAAGACAAACGAGACGAATCCGGCGCTCAGCCGGTTATAGACGCCAAGCGGAAAGGTCTCCGCCAGATTCGCGTACACCTGCGACTGACCCTTGGAATCAAGGAAATACAGCAAACCGCGCGAGTCGTTGGCGAAGCGGCGGCCGTCGGGAAGGTCCCGTACGAAGTTGATGCGCGCCCAGCCGGCCGGCCTTACGTCCTGGTCGGCGGGGCGTATCCCGCGGGTGTCAGGCAGGCGCGCCAGTTCGACGACCTCGACCGCAATTCCGCGCTTCGCAACAGCTTCGGGGATCGGGTTGCTCTTGATCGGCTCGGCGGCGGCGCAAATAGTTTGAACTGCAAGAAGCGAGATGATGCCGATACCCATTCGGGTTCGCATGAGCGACCTCTCTCGTTCTGGATTGGAAAAGCAGTTCAAACCGCCTTTCAACTACCGCGACAGTATCGGTGGGCCGATAAGGGGTCAATTGCGCGCAAGTTTTGAGCGATTCATTTCAGCAATGCTGAAAGCGCATCGTCATGACGCGCAGGGTTCTTGGTGTTTGTGAATATCCTTGGTTTCAGTGCGCGTACTCTTGTCGCAGCCGCGCGCCGCAGTTGGCGGTTACGATCCTTCTCGAACAGGATCGGGGAGGGCGGTATGCAAATCTCCAGACGTTGCCTGCTTGGCGCGAGCTTTGCGCTCGCAATGACCGTGGCGTTCCAGGCCCACGCACAGTTTCCCGAGCGCGGGCTCACCCTGATCGTGCCGTATGGCGCGGGCGGCGGCACCGACATCACGGCGCGCCTGCTCGCCAAGGATCTCGAAGCGATCCTCGGCAAGCCGGTGACGGTCGAAAACCGCGCCGGCGGAGCTGGCTGGGTCGGCTGGGGCGCGCTCGCGCAGGCGCGGCCCGACGGCTACACGCTCGGCTATCTCAACGTGCCCAGCATGTACGCGGGCTACCTCGATCCGAAGGTCGGCCGCAAGGAAAGCCTCGACAGCTTCTCGGCCCTGATGAATCACGTGATCGACTACAACATCTGGGCGGTGAAACCCGACAGCCCATTCAGGACCGTGAAGGACGTGGTCGAGGCCGCGAAGAAAACGCCGGACGCAATCACGGTCACGGCTTATGGTGCGGGCAGCGACGATCACCTGGCGATCCTCGGCGTCTCGGCCGAGACCGGCACCAAGTTTGTCGTCGTGCACTCGCGCTCGACCGCCGAGGCGAAGACCCAGGTGCTGGGCGGCCATGTGCAGGTGCTGGGCGCCAACGTCAGCGAGGTCGCCGAGGAGGTGCGCTCCGGGCAGTTGCGGCTGCTCGGCGTGATGGCGCCGGAGCGCTCGCGCTTCCTCCCCGACTCGCCGACCTTCAAGGAGCAGGGCTTCAACCAGGTCTGGTCGGTTTCGCGCGGCATCGCGGCGCCTGCCGGCCTGCCGGCGGATGTCGAGGCGAAGCTCACCGGCGCGCTGGAAGCGGTGCTCACCTCGCGCGAGCATCAGGCGAAGGCGGAGGGCCTGAGCCTCCAGCCGCAGCCGATCAAGGGCGCCGACTACCGCAAGTTCCTGAAGGAGAACGAGGACAATACCAGGAGCCTGATGGGCTGGTAGCGGCAGAAGAGGGCGGCTCAGTCGCCGCGCACCACGCCGATCGTCGCCTTGTTGTTGTACCAGCGCGCCGCGCCGTCGTGGAAAGGCAGCACCGTGTTGCGCGAGAAGTTCGACGGCACGGTCTCGGCCGCCGCCGGATGGATCGCCATCATCTCGTCCGGATTGTCGAACACCGCGTCGAGTATCGCGGAGACAAGGTCGGCGGGCAGATCGGTACGCCCAACCGCGAAATTGTACATGCCGACGGTCCGATAATTGCGCCGCAGCGACGGATAGGTGCCGGCCGCAATGATCGATGGCGCGATCTCGGGCAGGGCGAGGCGCACCGCGACCGTCTGAGTGGGCGCGAGCGCAAGGCTGCGCACGAGGCCCTTGGCCTCGAGGTCGGTGACTTCTGGCATCGGCACGCCGCCGACCGCGACCAGCGCGTCGAGCTTGCCTGCTGCAAGTTGTGTCGCGAGGTCGCGCCAACTCCCGGTCGCGTAGTTCGGGCTCACCTTGAGCGCCTTGAACAGGAGCGGCACGTAGATGCCGCCGGTGCCGCCGATGGGGCCGATGCCGACCTTTTTTCCGTCAAGCTCGGCGACCGACCGGATCGGCGCGTCCGGCAGCACGATGAACTGGAACGGCGTGTCGTACATGGGAAACAGCGCCCGCGCGCTGCGGAATTGCTGTCCGGCGGTCCAGTCGCCGCTGCCGCTCCAACCCTGCTGCGCGATGCCGAGCGTGACGAAGGCGAGCTGGATTTCGCCGGACTCGATGAGCTTCAGGTTCTCGACCGGGCCTTCGGTCTCGCGCGCCGCGACGGCCAAGCCGAGCTTGCGCGTGAGCAGCCGCGCGAGACCTTCGCCGTACTGATAGTAGGTGCCGCCGGGCGAAGCCGTGCCGATGGAAAGGCGCTCGGGCCAGTGCGCTTCCGCCGACTGGCTCGCGCGCGGGATGGCGAGAGCCGCGATCAGGATCAGGGCGATCCGGAGCAGGGCGTGTGTCATCTGCGACCCTCCCGCATAGCCCGGATCACGTGGTCATCGGTTTTGCGGGACCGGCCGCTTCGATCTCGTCCTCGACCAGCACCTGCTCGGGGGTCTCCGCCTCCGCTTCGGTTTCGTTGTTGAGGTGCTTGTTCATGCGGTCGACGTCGAGCGCGTTTTCCCACTTCGAGATGACCACGGTGGCGACGCCGTTGCCGATCAGGTTGGTCAGCGCGCGCGCTTCCGACATGAAGCGGTCGACGCCGAGGATCAGCGCGATCGCGGCGACCGGGATCGTGCCGACGCTGGCAAGCGTCGCGGCAAGCACGATGAACCCGGAGCCGGTGACGCCGGCTGCGCCTTTCGAGGTCAACAGCAGGATCCCGATAATGCCGAGCTGATGCCAGAGATCGAGCTCGGTGCCGGTCGCCTGCGCAAGGAACAGCGCCGCCATCGTCAGATAGATGCAGGTGCCGTCGAGATTGAACGAGTAGCCGGTCGGGATCACCAGGCCGACCACGGATTTTTCGCAGCCGAGATTCTCCATTTTGGCCATCATGCGTGGCAGCACCGACTCGGAGGACGATGTGCCGAGCACGATCAGCAGCTCTTCCTTGATGTAGCGGATGAACTTGAAGATGCTGAATCCTGCGAGCCAGGCGAAGAAGCCGAGCACGAACACAATGAAGATGATGCAGGTCACGTAGAACGCGATCATCAGCTGGGCGAGCGACAAGAGCGACGCAACGCCGTATTTGCCGATGGTGAACGCCATGGCGCCGAACGCCCCGATCGGCGCGACCTTCATGATGATGCTGACCACGCCGAACAGCGCGTAGGAGGCTTGGTCGATCACGGTGAGCAGCGACTTGCCGCGCTCGCCGAGCGCCTGCAGGCCGAACGCGAACAGGATCGCGAAGAACAGGACCTGCAGGATCTCGCCGGAGGCGAATGCGCCGACCACCGTGTTGGGGATGATGTCCATCAGGAATTGGACGGTGCCCTGCTCCTTGGATTTCGCCACGAAGCCCTGGATGGCCCTCGTGTCGAGGCTCTTGACATCGACATTCATGCCGGCGCCGGGCTGCAGGGTATTGGCGACGATGAGGCCGACGATCAGCGCAATGGTGGTGAGCACCTCGAAATAGACCAGCGCCTTGAAGCCGACCCGGCCGACCTTCTTCATGTCCTGCATGCTGGCGATGCCATGCACCACCGTGCAGAAAATGATCGGCGCGATGATCATCTTGATCATCTTGATGAAGGCATCGCCCAGCGGCTTCATCTGCTCGCCGAGCTGTGGATAGAAGTGTCCGAGCGCGATGCCGATGGCGATCGCGGTGAGCACCTGCACGTAAAGGCTTTGGTAGATCGGTTTGTGTGTCGCGCTTGCCGCCGCCGTCGCCTGCGCCATGTCGCCCTCCGCATCGCGCCGCCCGTTCGCGGCGCAAGGAGGCACCGGCGGCGGCGCACGAGGGGAAGCCTAGGGCAGAAGTGGGCGGTGGGCTAGCTTGACCTCCGCGCGCGCCACCTTCCATCATCGATCCGAAACGGGGAGGGCACGCGATGTCGCTAATCGAGAACACCACCAAGCAGAAGCTCAAGCGCGGCGAGCTCGCGCTCGGCTTCGGCGTGCATCATCTGCGTACCGCCGGGACGGCGATGCTCGCGGCCGCCGCCGGCCACGACTGGCTGTTCATCGACATGGAACACGGCGCGATCTCGGTGCATGAGGCGACGCAGCTTTGCATCGCGGCGCTGCCGACCGGCGTCACGCCGATCGTGCGCGTCTGTGCGGGCTCGCTCGATGAAGGAACACGCTGCCTCGACAACGGCGCGCTCGGCGTGATCGTGCCGCATGTCGACACGGTGGAGCGCGCCAAGGAGATCGCGCAGGCGTTCCGCTATCCGCCGCTCGGCCATCGCTCCTGGGGCGGGCCGCCCGCGGTGTTCCGCTACGAGGCGCCCGGCAACGCCGAGGCGCAGGCGGCGCTCAATGAAGCCGTGCTGGTGGTGGCGATGATCGAGAGCCCGCAAGCGGTTGCCAATGCCGATGCGATCGCCGCCGTTCCGGGGATCGACGCGCTGCTGATCGGTACGTCGGACCTGACCGCCGAGATGGGCATCTCGGGCCAGATCGGCCACACGCACGTCGCCGAAGCCTACGAGAAGGTCGGGGCCGCCTGCCGCGCGCACGGCAAGGCGCTCGGCATGGGCGGCGTCTACGACAAGGACAATGCGAGCCGCTACATCAAGGGCGGCGCGCGGCTGATCCTGTCGGGCTCGGATCACAACTACATTCTGGCCGGCGCGAAGGCGCGCACCGAGGTCTTGCGCGCGGCGGTGTGAGGGAAGACACGGAGAGGCAAAATTGCCTGCCCTGCGAGTTCACGATTTTTGCTAACCGTGCCAAAGGTTCGGTTTCATTTGGATATGATTCGCCTGATCAATAAGCCACATGATGATATGATATACCTTATCATAATTGAATATTCTGATAAGAAAAATCTTATTGACATCCATCGGGTGGATAAGATATTTCATATCGAATGGTCACGGCATCAGAACAACTCGACAAACGCCTGAGCAAACTCCGGCCGCTCACCGCAGCCGCGAGGCCTGCGCGCGGCTGGATACGTGCGGTTCGCGACGCATTGGGAATGACCACCCGTCAACTCGCCAAGCGGATGAAGGTCCATCAACCCCGCATCGTCGAGTTGGAGAAGGCCGAGATCAACGGGAACATCACCATGCAGAGTTTGGCACGGGCGGCTGAGGCGCTCGGCTGCCGGGTGGTCTACGCGCTTGTCCCTCTCAAGCCCTTGACGGCCGTTCTCGAAGAACGGGCATTGCAGGTGGCGGAACGGCAGCTTTCCTCAGTTGAACAGACGATGCGCTTGGAGGCTCAAGGCGTCGATGACGAGAAGCAACGCAAGCGAACCCTGGGGCGCCTCGCAGACGAACTGCTAGAGCGTCCGGCTAGGCTTTGGGATCACCATCGGTGACGGACCTCCATAAGCAGGTAGACGACGCCACTCTGGTCCCTCCCGACAAGCGGGCGGACATGATTCCCTCGCACATCACGCTGCGCCGGGAACTGAACGAGCTTGAACAGGCAAACATTTTGACGGCCAGTGTCTGGGCGCTCCAAAGGCGCCACGACCCCACCAGCGAGGCGTTCGCCAAGAAACTCCACCGACGCATGTTCCGCAAAGTGTGGCGCTGGGCTGGCAGGTACCGCACAGCGAATACTAACTTGGGCGTCGATCGCGCGCTCATTCAGCCGCGCCTCTACGAAGCGTTGGACAACACCCGCTTCTGGATGGAGAACAAGACCTTCCCGGCTGACGAAATCGCCGTTCGCTTTCATCACGCCCTTGTCTCGGTTCATCCGTTTCCAGATGGCAACGGCCGCTGGTCTCGCCTCATGGCGGACGTACTGGCGGCGCGCCTTGATTGCCCACGCTTTACGTGGGGCGGAGGCGACCTAGGAGAGACGGGCCGGATGCGCGATAAATACATCGACACGCTCAAGGCGGCCGACAATCAGGACTTCACGACATTGCTCGCGTTCGCGCGCTCCTGACATGCCGCCGAACCAAGGCCGACACGAGATAAGTCACGTCACATAGCCTTGCAACCTGCCGCCTCTCATTGCAGCTGGAAAATTGATCTCGCGTTACTCGCCGCGCATAATTGGTGAGGCGGATCATGGCGACCGCTAGGAGGTCCAGTGAGGGCAATTGTGAACCGGCTGATCGTTGCCGCGGCGCTCGCACTCGCTTCGCTCTGCGCCGCGAACAAGGCTTCCGCGCAGACCTATCCGGCGCGCTCCATCCAGGTGATCGTCCCGTTTGCGGGCGGTAGCGCGAGCGACGTGATCACGCGGGTGCTGCTCGAGCGCATGGGCACGTCAATGGGGCGCCGCTTCATCGTCGAGAATCGCCCGGGGGCCGGTGGCAACACCGGCACGGCGGCCGCCGCCAAGGCGGAGCCGGACGGCTACACCCTGGTGATGAGCACGCTCGGGCCGCTTGCCGCCAACAAGACGCTGTTCCGCGAGCTCGGCTACGACCCGGAGAACGATTTCGAGCCGATATCGCTGTTCGCGATCATCCCGAACGTCATCGTGGTCAGCGCCAAGCTGCCGGTGACGTCGCTCAAGGAATTCATCGACTACGCAAAGCAGCGGCCGCAGGAGATCAACTACGGCTCGGTCGGCCCAGGCAGCTCGCAACATCTGGCGGGCGCCTACTTCGAGCAGGTGGCCGGAATTGCGATGACGCACGTGCCGTATCGCAACATCGCGCAATACGTGCCGGATCTGATTGCCGGCTCCGTGCCGGCTGGCTTCCAGTTTCTTCCGAACGTCGCCGGGCCGCTGCGCTCGGGCGACGCGCGTGCGCTCGCGGTCACGGGCGAGAAGCGCATGGCCGCGCTGCCCGATGTCCCGACCGTGGCCGAGGCCGGCGTCACCGGTTATGCGCCGTCAGGCTGGCTCGCGCTGCTGGCGCCGCGCGGCACGCCGAAGCCGATCATCGCCAGGCTGCACGAGGAGCTTGCCGCTGCGATCGCCGATCCTGCCGTGCGCGACAAGTTCAGCGAGCTCGGCGCCGAGGCGGTCGCGAGCACGCCGCAGGAACTCGCCCGCTTCATCTCCGCGGAGATTACCAAATGGCGCGGC
Organism: Xanthobacteraceae bacterium; assembly: GCA_049698215.1. Lineage (GTDB taxonomy): Bacteria > Pseudomonadota > Alphaproteobacteria > Rhizobiales > Xanthobacteraceae > PALSA-894. The sequence goes on from JBAVXH010000036.1 coordinate 9,149, forward strand.
ATCATCACGAAGGGCGGCATTGCGATCACCGAATAGGCGAACCCCGTTGATGCGCGTATTCTACCACGCCGCCAGGGAGGATCGGATGAGCAAGGCAACGGACGGCATCGAGCTGACGCGCGTCGGCGCCGGCACCGTGATGGGCGACCTGATGCGCTGTTACTGGATCCCCGCACTGATGTCGCCCGAGCTGGTGGCCGACGGCGCGCCGGTGCGCCTGATGCTGCTCGGCGAGAAGCTGATCGCGTTTCGCGACAGCGCCGGGCGGGTCGGCGTGATGGACCACCGCTGCCCGCATCGCTGCGCCTCGCTGTTCCTCGGGCGCAACGAGGAGGAGGGCATCCGCTGCATCTATCACGGCTGGAAGTTCGACGTTGCGGGCAATTGCGTCGACATGCCGAGCCTGCCGCCGCCCGGCTTCAAGGAAAAGGTGAAGGCCAAGGCCTACAAGGTGGTGGAGCGCGCCGGCGTCGTCTGGGTCTACATGGGCTCGCGCGCCGAAGCCCCGCCGCTGCCGGCGTTCGAGATCCTCGATATGCCGGAAGACGAGGTGAAGGTGGCCTTCATCCAGCGCGACTGCAACTACCTGCAGGCGCTCGAGGGCGAGATCGACACCTCGCATTTCGGATTCCTGCACGCCGGGCATGTCGATGTGGATGATCTGGCGGAGGATGAACCGGTGCGCAACACGGTCATCAACCGTGCCCCGGAGTATCATCTGGCGGATACCGAATGGGGAACGCAGTACGCCGGTTACCGCGATGTCGGGGCGGGCCGGACCTACTGGCGCTTCGGCAACTTCCTGTTTCCGTTCTGGACACAGGCGCCGAACGGCGAGTTCGGCACGCACATGCATGCGCGCGGCTGGGTGCCGCTCGACGACGAGCACACGATGTTCGTGTTCCTGTGGTGGAAGAAGGCCGTGCACGCGGGTTCCCTGCCGCAGCCCGCCTTCAAGGACGGCTCGCTCATCGGCGGCACCGGGCGCGGCAATAAGCTGTTGCCGAATACGACCGACTGGCTCGGGCGCTGGCGCATGGCGGCGAACCCCGGCAACGACTGGCAAATCGACCGCGATGCCCAGCAGAATAACCGGATCTACAGCGGGATCGACGGCATCCACCTGCAGGATCAGGCGATCACCGAGAGCATGGGTGCAATCGTCGATCACGAGTTCGAGCACCTCGCGCCGTCGGACCAGATGATCACGCGCACGCGGCGGCGCCTGCTGATGGCGGCGCGCGCGCTGCGCGAAAAAGGGGTCACGCCACCGGGGGTGGACAATCCGGAAGTTTACCGCGGCGCACGCAGCGGCTATCTGGTGAGCCCGGACCAAAGCCCGTGGCGTGAGTTCTACGCAAGACAGTTCGCCGCCTCGGCGCACCCAGCGCAGAGCCCCTTGCGCGCGGCGGAATGAGGAAGCACGTGCGCGTCTGCGGAACGCCTCAAGGATAGGCGCCTACAGACTAGCGCCCGCAGTTTCCAACGATGCGGAGATCGCGGCGATATCCAGGCGGTCCACAAACTCGTCGTGGATGTTGCACAGCGTGACGCGCAGGTAGTTTCGCGTTGTCGGGAAATCGCGGCTGCGCAGCTTTTCGTGGATCGGCATCATGTCGAAATAGGTCTGCGCCCATTGTTCGGGTATGTCGATCACGCGCTTGGGCGGGTGCAGCCCAACGAGCTGGAGGCGATGCGCGAGCTCGGCGCGCCGGTCACGCCATTCCGCAGCACCAAGTGCCGCCGGGACCGGATAGCGATCGAAAACGCCGAGCGCGAGCACGCTCACGGCGTCGAGCGCCGCCCGCCGCTCTGCGAAATGCGGACGCAGGACCCCCTCGACCACCTCACCGACCATCGCGAGCCCAAGCGGATAGGCGCGCCAGCGGGACACTTCGACCGCCGCCTGGAATGCGGGCTCCCTGAACAAGACCTTCGCGTAATGTCCCGCCCGCGCGCGCGAATACTCGTAAAGCGCCTTCTGCATGGCGAATGCCGCATTCTCGTCGATGAAGGTCGCGACCGCGGCCGGATCCCGAATCGGCGGCTTGCTCCGGAAGAAATCCAGCAATCCCATAGTCCCTCCGCGACGGAGTGTAGCACCGCCAAGGGCTTCATAGCCGGGAAATGCGCCTATTTCTCAAGTCCTTCAGTCCCGAAGCCCACAGTATTCGCCGAAAGTCGTATAAGGCCGCGGAACCGCCTGATGTAGCTTTCAGGCGAGCGGTTTCTCAACCCGATCTTCAAGAAACGGGACAGGGCCGCGAGCGGGGGCAGCTTGTCTCGCGAGGACTCTCGCCGCCCCCAAACATCATGAGGCATACCGCGCTGCAGCCGGGATGCCATTGAGGGAGGGTGGGGCCGATGGCGGACTCCAAAAAAGCGACTGTTCCGGACTCCAAGGCAAACGAAGAAGCACACTGGGACAAGACCACCAAGTTGATGCTCACGCATCTCGGGATCTGGTTTTTCTTCGGCTACGTCATCCACATGTTCGTGGTGCCGCTCAACAAGATCACCATTCCGATCCTCGGCTTTCCGCTCGGCTTCTATATGGCCGCGCAGGGCTCGCTGATCGTCTTCGTCGTGATGCTGTTCATGTTCGCGAGGCAGCAGAACGCGATCGATCGCGAATACGGCTACGCCGAAGAGGACTGAGGGGGAAATCATGGCTACCGAAACCACATCAGCATCAGAAAATTTCTACAAGCAGCTCGGCCGCATGTACGGCACTTATGCGGGCGGCTTCATCGCGTTCGTCGTCTTTCTTGCCGTTCTCGAGCAGGTCGGCGTTCCCAATAAAGTTCTCGGCTACCTGTTCGTGTTCTTTACGCTCGCGGTCTACGCCATCATCGGCGTGATGACGCGCACCGCCCAAGTATCCGAATATTACGTTGCCGGGCGGCGCGTGCCGGCCTTCTACAACGGCATGGCGACCGGCGCCGACTGGATGTCGGCGGCCTCCTTCGTCGGCATGGCCGGCACGTTGTTCCTGCTCGGCTATGACGGGCTTGCCTGGGTGCTCGGCTGGACCGGCGGCTTCGTGCTGGTGTCGATCCTGGTCGGGCCGTACCTGCGCAAGTTCGGCGCCTACACGGTGCCCGACTTCATGGCGTTCCGGTTCGGCGGCAACCTTGCGCGCTTCCTTGCCGTGATCGTTCTGGTGTGCTGCTCCTTCACCTACGTGACGGCGCAGATCTACGGCACCGGCCTGATTGCCTCGCGCTTCCTCGGCATGCAGTTCGAGATCGCGGTGTTCGCCGGCCTCGTCGGCATCCTGCTGTGTGCGATGCTGGGCGGCATGCGTGCGGTGACCTGGACGCAGATCGCGCAATATATCGTGCTGATCATCGCGTATCTGACGCCGATCGTGATCCTGTCGACCCAACACTACGGCATCCCGATCCCGGAACTGACCTACGGGCGGGCGATCGCCGAGATCACGGCGCGTGAAGGGGCGATGCTGAAGGACAATCTCGCGGTACTGTGCACGGCGGCGAGTTGTCCGCCGGGCGCGCTGAAGCCGCATATCGAGCCGTTCATCAACTACTCGCCACTGAACTTCTTCGGCATCATCTTCTGCATGATGGTCGGCACGGCGTCGCTGCCGCACATCCTGATGCGCTATTTCACCACGCCGTCGGTGAAGGAAGCGCGGGACTCCGTCGCGTGGTCGCTGCTGTTCATCTTCCTCTTGTATTTCTCGGCGCCAGCCTATGCGGCGTTCTCGAAGCTTGAGGTCTACACCAACATCATCGGCCGCGACCTGAGTGCGGTTCGCCCGTGGATGTTCTCCTGGGGTGAACTGGGGCTGATCCAGATTTGCGGCAAGAACGCCGCCAGCATCGATGCGATCGTTGCCGCCTGTAAGGCGATCGCCGGGCATCCCGGCGTCGTCCGCCTGCAGGACTTCGTGATCAACACGGACGTGATCGTGCTCTCCACGCCGGAGATCGCGGGCCTTCCGTATGTGATCTCGGGCCTCGTGGCCGCCGGTGGCCTCGCCGCCGCGCTCTCCACCGCCGACGGGCTCCTGCTCGCCATCGCCAACGCACTCAGCCACGACATCTACTACAAGATGCTCGACCCGAACGCGGCGACGATCCGCCGCCTCACGGTCGCTCGCGTCCTGCTGTTCTTCGTGGCCGTGGCCTCGGCGGCGCTCGCCGCGACGAAACCGGGCGACATCCTGGCCATGGTGGGCTGGGCCTTCTCGCTCGCGATGGCCGGCAACTTCCCGGTGCTCGTCATGGGCATCTGGTGGAAGCGGGCAACCACCGCAGGCGCCATCGCCGGCATGATCGCGGGATTCGGCCTCTGCCTGTTCTATCTGGTGGTCAGCCGCTACTACCCCGGCATCGGTGTGAAGTATTTCGGGATGACGTCGCTGCTCAATCCGGTTACGGGCGGTCCGGTCATCCCGAACCTGCAAGCCGCAATGGCCCTTCCGAACGCGATGGAATCGTGGCCGACGCTGGCCCACCCGCTGGCCAACAAGGTCGGATGGTTCAACCTCAACAACATCAACTGCGGATTGTTGGGGATGCCTCTCGGCTTCCTGGTTATCTATGTGGTCAGCCTCTTCACCAAGGCGCCTTCGGCCGAAATGATGGCCTTCATCGACGAGATCCGAAAGCCACGCGGGCGTACGGTCCTCGAAGAAAAAGTCTGACCGGCTTCGCCGGTTTGCTGCGAGCGGGGCCCCACGGGGCCCCGCTTCGTTATGACATCTCGCGGGCGACGATGCCGAACGCCACAAGCAGTTCGTCGCTATGGCCCGCGAAGTCGGCGCGTCGGACGATCAAGGACTTCGACAAGGCGTTCAAGAGGGTCGCAGGCAAGCCAAAGTGCAAGGCGCCAACTGGAGCGGCCTAATGTCGCCGCGACAGCCGGGAGCCGGGGCCATACCTTTCGGCCAATGAAACACGTTGTCATGCTGTTGCTGGCGGCCGTCTGGATCGCCGCCAACTTTTATCTATGGTCGATGAAGCAGAGCCAAACGGCGCTGTTTCTACAATCGCTCGGGATGGCAGCCATCGCCTACCCATCGTTCTATTGGTACGTCACGCTTAAATAGCTGAGGGGACAGCCATGAGCTTCACCGGCGGATTGATCGCAATCGCAGCGGCCGTCGCGTTAACGCTCGCACTCAAAGCGAGGGGCCTTGAAGAGAAGTCGTTTGCCCGAAACTGGATGGCTCTCGTCGGCGTCACCATGGGCATTATGCTGCTGTTTATCGGCGGTCTCGCGGCCGTGCTCACCAACTGGTACTGAGGCCCGTTCATTCAATATCTAGGGCCCAAGTACGCGAAGTGTAACGTCGCCTCTCGCCGCAGCGACGTCTACTTTGCGGGCTTTCTCTGGTACGTGACGCGGTCGACATGAGCCGTTAGGCTCCGTCCAACGGGAGCGTCGCAATCCCGGCGCGTCTCAGGATCAATTCCTTGACCATCAGCTCGTCGATCTTCACCTATTGGTACTTCCACCTGCCGAATTTCATTCTGGCAGCGTTGATGTACACGCTGCTCGGCCGTGCCGTGCTCGGGATGTTCGTCGATCCGGATTCGCCGAATTACATCTGGCGCTTCTTCTGCCGCATCACCGACCCCGTCGTGGCGGCCGTCGCGGCGGTGACGCCGAAGGCAGCGGCGCCGGTCATCGTTTGGCTGTTCGGCGTGGTGTGGCTGTTCTGGCTGCGCGTCGGCTTGCTCATCCTGTTCACGATGTACGGCATCGCGCCGAAAGTAGGTTGAGGCGCGCGCCATGGATCGCAATTTCTACTACATCGGCATTGCATTCTTCGGCATGGTCAACGGCCTGTTCAATCAGGCGCTCGTTCCATTCGCGTATCTGTTCGCCAAGGTGCTGGCGCCCGCGCTGCTGTTCGGCTCGGAGTCGCTCACGCTGATGTTCGCCTCGCTGATGGCGTCGACCGCGACGATCATCGTGGGCGGCATTCCGGCGGCGCTGTACGAACGCTACGTCGGCGCCACGGACGACTCGAACGAGGTCTCGCTGTGGATTTGGCTCGCCGGTACTGCGCTGCTCACCCTTCCGGCTGTCGGCAATTTCTTTCAGATCGGGCTGTAGGGACCTACCGCACGCGATTGTGACTGGCGGAACCGGCGAACTCTTGCAGGATTAACCGCCGGGTTCGCCAGAAGGGATGGTGCCCCGTGGAGCACATGCGCCAGATCGCCTACGAGACCGTGCTGCGAGCCTGCGGCTTCGGGTCGCTCGCCATCTTCTGCGTGATGATCGGGCTTTCGTTCGAGCCCCGGCTTGCATTTCAGACCGGCGGCACGCTGACGATCCTCATGACCGGAATCCTGCTCTACAAGGCGCGCGAGGCGCTCACCAAGGACTATCGCCGCACCGAGATGTGGCTCTACATCGAGAAGGATCGCCGCCCGCCCGCGGCCTATGCCCAGTGGGCGAGCTCAACGGTCCTGCGCGACACCTATCTCACCTTTGCGCTCTGGACCTCTGCGGTGGCAATCGTGATGTGGGTGCTCGCGCTGTTCTTTTTCTGGTTCGGTCCATAGACCGCCACCAGCAGCGCGGTTGGTTGTGCGCAATGGCTGGTTTGGCGGCTTTCCGCGACGGCTTCCGATTAACGTGGTGGCGGCGCAGGCCCCTAGAGCATGATCCCGAAAAGCATGTCCTCGACCCCGATCGGGGATGGGTACCGGTTTTCGGAAAAGATCATGCTCAAATAAAAAGCTAGAGCCCGACTCCGATTCAACCAAGAACGATAGGGCTCTAGTCTTTCGAGTTCGCCACCCACAGCCCCACCGCAACGCACGCCATACCGGCAACCAGCTGCACGGTCACCGGCTCGCCCAGCAGCGCGACGCCGAGCACGATCGCGGTCAGCGGCGAGAGCGCGAGGAACACCGTGACGCGGCTTGCCGGAATGGTCTTCAGCGCCCAAAGCCAGACGACGTAGAACGTGCCGGACGAAAGCCCGATGAACACGATGGCGGCCCAGGCGGGAGCAGAAAGCTGCGCGGGGGCCGTGAACAGGTCGTCGAGCGCCGCGGGTGGAAACAGTGCGACGGCCGCCGCCGCCATCGCGAAGGCGGAAACCGGCAGCGTCGGATAGCGGCGCAGATACGGCCGATAAAGCACGGAACAGACCGCGCCCACCGCGGCGCTCGCCAGGATGGTGAGTTCGCCGGCAAGCGACCCCGCGCCGAGGATCTTGTCGCCGAGCGCCAGAGCAACGCCGGTCATCGTCGCGAGGATGCCGCCGATCTTGCGTACAGTGACACGCTCATGGCCGAGCAATGCGGCTACCACGAGGGTGATGAACGGGAAGCTCGCGAAGATGAGCGCGCTGCGCCCGGCCGGCACGCTGCGCAGGCCGTAGTTCAGCAGCGCGATCAGGATGCCGAACTGACCGATCCCGAGCGCCGCGATCGGCAGGATATCCCCGCGCGCAAAGCGCACGCGCTGAGCCATCGCGACGACAGGAACAAGGCAAGCGACGCCAATGGCATAGCGCAGGAAGGCGAGCGAGGCGGGCGAGATATCGGCCGCCACGTAGCGCGTCGCCACGATTGCGGCGCCGACTTGCACGCCGGTCGCGGCGGCGGCCAGCGCGCCGAGCGCCGAGCGGTTCAAAGCTCGCGGTCCCAGGTTTCGCCGATCAAGTCGACGCCGAACGAGTGGTGCGGCTCCGTTGCGACAAGCCGGAACCCGGCGCGCTCGTAGATGCCGCGCGCCGCGGTCAGAATGCTCTGCGTCCATAGCGTCATGGACGAATAGCCTGCGGTTTTCGCGAAGCGCAGGCACTCCTCCACCAGCCGCCGTCCCAGCCCGCGCCCGCGTGCCTTCGGATCGAGGATGAGCAGGCGCAGCTTGGCGATCTCGTCGGTCTTGCGCACGACGAACACCGAGCCGACGCGCTCGCCATCCATTTCGGCGATCCAGCAGCGCTCGCGCTTGGCATCGAAATTCTCGATGAACTCGGCGGTGATCTTCCCGACCAGCGCTTCGAAGCGCAGGTCCCAGCCGTATTCGGCCGCGTAGATCGCACCGTGCGCCGACGTGACCCAACCCATGTCGCCCGGCTCGTGCGGACGCAAGATGATCGGCGACGAGGCGGGCGCTTCGCCGAGCAACGCTTCGACCGCCGCCATCGCGCCGGTGACGCGCTGCTGGTCGGCTGGCCGCAGCCGCTGCAGCATCGCGGCGACCTGATCGTGCGAGTTCTTGTTGAGGGGCGCGAAGGACTTGCGGCCCTTGGCGGTGATCGAGATGACGCTCTGCCGCCCGTCGTTCGCGGCGCGCGCCTTCTTCAGCAAGCCTTCGTCGCCGAAGCGGCGCAGGATGCGGCTCAAATAGCCATGGTCGAGATCGAGGTCGGCGGCCAGCTCGCTCGCGGTGACCTGCTCGCGATGCGCCAGCTCGTAGAGCACGCGCGCCTCGGTCAAGGAAAAGCGCGTGTGTACCAGGCTCTCCTGCAACAGGCCGAGCTGGCGCGTGTAGAAGCGCGAGAAGCGCCGCACTGCGGCGATGCGCTCTTCGAACCGGGCTGTGCTCATCGGTCACCTGCCAGGGTTGGGCAGGCGCGCAGTGTCAAACAGTTATTTGACTGAGTCAAATACCGGATTGGGTGACGGTGGTCCGCAGCAGGGTCAAGCGGGAGCGTCCGATGCGCCGCAACAGGTCGCGTTCCGGATCGGTGGCGTCCGCGCGGTGCCCGCCGAGCTCGGCATAGAGCGTTTTGCGAATGACCAAGCCTTGTTCGTGACCCGGCAGCGCCGCAAACAGGCGGCGCACTCGGTCGGCCAGTCCTGCCGGTTGGGCCGAAAATGCGGCCGCTTGTCCCCTTCCTTGCGCGAAAGCCGCAACGTTCTCGATCCATGTCGGGGCGGGCGCGACGCCAGCCGCCATGAACATCAGCCAGCGGCCATGCGCCCGCTCGGCCGCGGCCTTCAAACGGGTGCCAAGGCTTTGTCCGGACGACAGAAATACGCATCCCGCGATGTCGGCGACCTGCTCGGTTTCGTCGCGCGAGCCGCCATCTGCCACGATGACCTCGCGCACGACGCCTGCCGTTGCGCCCGGCACTAGCGCCACGAGGGTGTGCACAAGGAGACGTTCCGAATCGTGGGTCGGGATGATGACGCTGAGCATGACGCCGACAAACCAAATGTTCCCCTTGCATCATGTCGTAACGCGAACCCAATTCCTAGCGGGTGAAACGCCCGAATAATCAGCATCTTGTGTCTGGCGCGCGTCAAAAAATTTGATCGCCTTGTTCTTGTTTTGTTCACATCGTTTGGCTATATGGCTGTCATGACTCAAGCGACAGCATTGACACGCCCGCCGGCGCCAGCGCCCTCCCTGGCGCCGGCGGGCGACTTCCTCGGCACCGCCGTCGACCGTGAACGACGGCGCGGCCGGGGAACGCTGTCGAATGCGTCGGGACGCTACGAACCGACCGCGCGGATCGGCTTCGATGACGGCTGGCGGTCGATCGAAGAGCTGCCCGCCTTCGAGACCACCGTCACGGTCGAGACCGCGCGCAAGATCATCACCCGCAACGACTCGCCCGACATCGGCTTCGACCGCTCGATCAACCCCTATCGCGGCTGCGAACATGGCTGCGTCTACTGCTTCGCGCGCCCGACCCACGCCAACATGGGGCTCTCGGCCGGGCTCGATTTCGAATCCAAGCTGTTCGTGAAGCCGGACGCGCCGGAATTGCTGGAGCGCGAGCTCGCAGCGCCACGCTACGCGCCGCGCGTGATCGCGATCGGCACCAACACCGATCCCTACCAGCCGATCGAGCGGCGCTACGAGGTGATGCGCGGCATCCTCGAAGTGCTGGAGCGCGCCGGCCATCCCGTGGGCATCGTCACCAAGTCCGCGCTGGTCACGCGCGACATCGATATTCTCTCGCGCATGGCGCGGCGCAATCTGGTGAAGGTCGCGCTCTCGGTCACCAGCCTCGACCCGAAGCTTGCCCGCGTGATGGAGCCGCGCGCCGCGACCCCGCCAAAGAGGTTGGACACCATCAGGCAATTGTCTGAAGCCGGTATTCCGACCTCCGTGATGGTCGCGCCGGTCATCCCGGCGATCAACGACATGGAGATCGAGCGCATTCTCGATGCGGCGGCAGCGGCCGGCGCAAAGGAAGCCGGCTACGTACTGCTGCGCCTGCCGCTCGAATTGCGCGACCTGTTCCGCGAATGGCTTATCGAGAACTTTCCGGACCGCCACAACCACGTCTTCAAGCTGATCCGCGACATGCGCGGCGGCAAGGACTACGACGCGAAGTGGGGCGAGCGCATGACCGGCTCGGGCCCGATCGCCTGGATGATCGGCCGGCGCTTCGAGGCGGCGTGCGAGCGGATCGGCCTCAACCGCCGCAAGCTGAAGCTTTCCACCGAGCATTTTTCGCCAACGCGCAAGCGCCCGCAGCAGCTCTCACTGCTCTGACGGGCTGGCGCACGCCCTCCCGCCGCGATAGGTCTTTGTGCGCGGGAGGCACTCATGGATCTGAAAAATTCGGTCGCTGTCGTCACCGGCGGAAATGGCGGACTCGGCCAGCGCATTTGTCACGCGCTGGCGAAGGAAGGCACGCACATCGCCGTCGTCTATGCGCAGAGCGCCAACGAGGCGGGCGCGGTCGCCGACGAATTGCGCAAGCACGGCGTCGAGGCGGACCCGTTCCAGTGCAATCTGCGCGAGCCCACGCAGATCACTCGCATGGTCGACGAGGTGGTGAAGCGCTTCGGCCGACTCGACATCCTGATCAATGACGCCGCGTACAACAAATCGATCCCCTTCAAGGATCTCGACGGGCTGACCACCGAGGAGTGGTCGAAGATCATCGACGTGAACCTCACCGGCCCGATGCACGCCATCAAGGCGGTCGCGCCGGTGATGCAGAAACAGAAGCGCGGCCGCATCGTGAACATCGCGTCGATCGCCGGCCTGCATCCGGGCGGCTCCTCGATCGCTTATGCGGTGTCGAAGGCCGGGCTCATCCACCTGACGCGCTGCATGGCGGTCGCGCTCGCGCCGGATGTGCTGGTGAATTGCGTTGCGCCCGGCCTGCTCGAAGGCACCCGCGCCACCGCGAACCTCTCCAAGACACAGATCGAAAATTCCGCCAATGGCGCATTGCTCAAGCGCGCGGCCGACAAGGACGACTGCGCCGATCAGGTGGTCACCATGTGCCGCACCGAGACCATGACCGGCCAGACGGTGGCGATCGACTCGGGGCGGATTTTCCATTGAGCTTCACAAGGGGGCGTTCATGGCAGACGACTCCATCATCACAAGGCCGGACGTGCTGGTGATGTATGTTGACGGCGAAGCCGGAAAGCCGATCAGCGAGCAGGCCCCACGTGCATTCAATGTGTTGGAGGCAAAGCTCGCTTCATTGAAGGGACGGAAATTCTACGGCGTGGTGATCGGCGGTCTCTATCGCGCTTGCGTCGAGATCGAACCGGACGACGAACCAGATCTGCTGGCGTATCCGACATGGACTCTGCCGGGTGGGCGGTTTGCGCGCCACCGGATCGCCGATTGGGAGCGGCATCGCGACCTGATCGGTCCCACGTTCGCCGCGCTGCGCGCGCGTCCGGATTCTGATCCGAATCGGCCGAGCATCGAATTCTATCGCAGTCAGAAAGAACTTCAGGTGCTGGTGCCTGTTCGTTAGTCGCCAATCCGCGCTCGGTTCCCTGTCCCCAACGTTCACAGCCTCGCACAATCGCAATTGAGTTCCGGGCGCGATCCGCGCGAGGATCCCCACCATGAGTCGCACGGCCGCTGCACGCCTGCCTTTGGGGGACGAGATCGTCCGCCCGACCTTCAATCGCGAGCGATACGCGATGAAGAACGGGCTGCTTCCGGTGGCAGGCTGCGATGAGGCGGGGAGGGGGCCGCTCGCCGGCCCGGTCGTTGCGGCCGCGGTCATTCTCGATCCCAAACGCATCCCGCGCGGCCTCAATGATTCCAAGAAGCTCAATCCCGAGCAGCGTGCCGCACTCTACGAGAAGATCTGCTCGACCGCCGAAGTCGCGGTTGCCATCGCCCCCCCGGCGCGGATCGAGAACCTGAACATCAGAGGCGCCTCGCTCTGGGCGCTGGCGCGCGCCGTGAAGGCGCTCACCACCAGGCCCAAGCTCGTGTTTGTCGACGGCATCGACCGCATCGATATCGATTGCGAATGCCGTGCGGTGGTGAGTGGCGACGCGCTGGTGGTCTCGATCGCCGCCGCCTCGATTGTCGCCAAGGTCACCCGCGACCGGCTGATGGGGTGCGTCGGTGCCGCGCACCCGGGCTACGGTTTCGAGCGGCACATGGGCTATTCGGTGCCGGAGCACTTCAAGGCGCTCAACCAGCTGGGCCCGTGCGTGCATCACCGCCGCCGGTTCGCCCCGGTGGCGGCGCTGCTCGGTCTGACCGAGCCCGCGGCAATTGACGAAACCGCGCAGCTGAGCCTGTGATTTGAACAAGAACGGAACACCTGCCTAATCGAACACACAGGCTTTCGCCCAATGGGCTTCGATTGGCATACCGATCCGATTACCCGCAAAACTGCGATTACAGCGTCGTATCGAAATACCCAGAATGTGCGCAGATTTTTTCGCATACACTGTGGTGCCGATTTCAAGTTTGACCGTCCGTTCATGGCGTGGCTCAAGGACGGTGCTGACAAGACGATGGGCGACGCAGTCGATGAGTGGAAACGGCGCAAGCAATCAAGCTGATCGGTCGCCACACTGAACTGATTCACTACCGCATCTATCGCTCTCATGCTTTAGGCTTTGCCTATGTCGCTGACCTTTCCCGCCGCCCTCGACCGCGCGCCGATGTTTCGCGTCTCGCTCATCCTCGAGGCGCTACGCGCGCGTCCGGTGCTGATGTTCTGGATCGCGGCGCTGGCGCAGGGCACGCTGTGGATGCTGGTGCCATCGCTGTTCTACGCGGCGCCGCCCGGCGATGTGCCGCTCGTGCTCGCGGTCGGCCACGAATGGATGCTCGGCTCACCCTACGGGCCGCCGCTTGCCTACTGGCTTGCCAACGTCGCATTCACGCTCGGCGGCATCGTCGGCGTCTATCTGCTCTCGCAGCTTTGTGTGGTCGTCACCTTCTGGGCCGTGTTCACGCTCGGGCGCCGCATCGTCGGGGCTGCCCATGCCGCAATGGCGATCCTCTTGATGGCCGGCGTCAGCGTGTTCACGGTGCCGACCCTCGAATTCGGCCCGAGCGTGCTCGCGATGCCGCTCACCGCGCTCACACTGCTGTTCGGCTATCGCGCGCTCGCCGACAACAAGCGCAGCGACTGGATTGCAGCCGGGATCGCGCTCGGGCTGCTGCTGCTCACCACCTACGCCGGGTTTATCCAACTTGCGCTGATGGCGCTGTTCGTCGTTGCGACCGCGCAAGGGCGCAGCCGGCTCGGTTCCCTCGGCCCGTGGCCGGCGGCGGTCATCGTAATCGTCGTTTTCGCCTCGCACCTGTACTGGCTCTACCGCACGGGCGTGAGCCCGCTGCCCGCGCTCCGGACGCTGCCGAATCTGTTCATGGGCGAAACGCGGCTGATTGCCTGGGGCAATCTGCTGCTGTTGCTGCTGTTCAGCCATGCCGGGCTGGTGGTGCTGGCGATGGTCGCGGGTGGAGTGCTCGCCGGCAAACGCGCCGCGGCGCCCGCGGTCGAGCGTTTGCCCGCCGAGCCGTTCGCGAAGGCGTACGTGTATTACTTCGCACTGGCGCCCGCGTTCGTCGCGACCTTGCTCGCGGTGCTCACGGAGCGCGCGGGCCCGATCGGCGGCGCCGGACCGATCGTCGTGCTCTCCGGTCTCGCCGTGGTCGTCGCAGCCGGCGACATGATCCGCCTCTACCGTGAGCGCATCAGCGCGCTGGTGTGGCTCGGGCTCTTGGTCGTCCCGCCCGCCGTGATCATGGCGGCGACGGTGGCGCTGCCCTGGACCGCCGCGGTCGATCTCGAGGTGAGCAAGCCTGCGAGCGCGATGGGCCAGTTCTTCACGGATACATTCCGCCGCCGGACCGGCCGGCCGCTCGCGGTTGTCGTCGGCGACGTACGCACCGCCGGACTCGTGGCGCTGGCTTCGCCCGACCGGCCGAGCCTCTACATCGAGGGCTCGCGCGCGCTATCGCCCTGGGTGTCGGACGACGATGTGCGCGAGAAGGGTGCGGTCATCGTCTGGCCGGTCACCGATGCGAGCGGGGCGCCGCCTGCCGCGCTAAAGGAGCGCTTCCCCGACATGGTCGCCGAGGTCCCCCGTTCGTTCGAGCGATCGATGCAGGGGCGCTTGCCGCTGCTACGCATCGGCTGGGCGATGATCCGCCCAAGGCGCTCAACGCCATAGCATCATCCCGAAAAGTGGGTACCGGTTTTCGGGAAAGATGATGCGCAAACTAGCGCGGCGCGATCGCCGCCAAATAGCGCTCGACCGACCGGTTGAAGGCCTGCTTGGCGCCGCTTTCGATCACGCTCTCGAAAAAATTGCCGAACATCTTGTCGAACGCGAACGGCGCGAGCGCGTTTGCGATCGCTTTCACGCGATCCGCCGGGAGCGGCAGGAAATTCGGATAGCTGCGCATGAAGGTCACGTGCTTTCGATCCGCTGCCACGTAGGCGGTGTCCGAACTGCAGACGATGCCGCGCCCGGATGCGCCGCCGGCCCAATGCAGCATGCTGGAGCCGGTGAAGTGACCGCCGCCGCGGATCAGCGTCGCGTCGGGCGTGAGTTTCAGCGTCTCGCCCTCCCAGAGCTTAATGCGCGGCCCCTTCCGCATGACGTGTTCCTGGTCGTCAGCGTGGACGTGAACGGGAACATCGAAGGCCTCGGCCCACTCGTTCATGGTCGTGTAGAAGTGCGGGTGCGAGATCGCCATCGCCTGCACGCCGCCGAGCCCCTTGATGAGCGACACCGTCGCGTCGTCGAGCATCGAGATGCAATCCCACAGCACGTTGCCATGCGCCGTGCGCATCACAATGGCGCGCTGGCCGATGGCAAAGCGCGGCTGCGTCGCGACGCCGATGATGCCCGGCTCGTACTGGTGCCAGCCGTTCACATGCGTGACCGCGAGCTTTTGCTGCGTGGTCCAGCCTTGACCGGACGGCGGCACATATTGCCGGTCGTCATCACAGATCGGGCAGTTCGGCGGAGGTGTGGCGGCAGGCGGATATTGCGTTCCGCAGGTGGTGCATATGAACGCTTGCATGTCTCTCTCAGTGATACCCTTCGCCTTCGCGCAGCTTGCCGCGGAAGATGTAATAGACGAAGCCCGTGTACATCAAAATGACCGGCAACAGCGGCAGCGTGCCGAGCAGCAGGAAAAGCTGGGCTGATGGTACTGCGGACGCATCCCAGACCGTCATCGAGAAGGGCACGAGGTAGGGGAAGACCGATATCGCGAGCCCTGCGTAGCCGAGCATGAACAGTACGATGGCGGCGAGGAACGGTGGGATCTCGCGGCCTGTTTCGAGCCAGCGCCACGCCAGGTAAGCGGTCAACGCCGCGATTGCCGGCACGGGCCAGAGAAAAAGGATGTTCGGCAGCGAGAACCAGCGCTCGCGGATCCGCGGAAAGGCGATTGGGGTCCACAGGCTGACGATCCCCATGAAGGCGAGCACGCCGAGGAGTAGCAACTTCGCGTGCTCGCGTGCGCGCTCCGCCACCGGGCCCTCGGTCTTCATCACCAGCCAGCAGGCGCCGAGCAGCGCGTAGCCGGTGACCACACCGAGCCCGCAAAGAAGGGCAAACGGTGTCGCGAAATCGAGTACGCCGCCTGCGAATACGCCCTTCTCGACTTTGATGCCCTGGATCAGTCCGCCGAGAATCAGGCCCTGGCAGAAAGCCGCGAGCGTCGAGCCGCCTGCGAAGGCAAAGGTCCAGTATTTCTTGCTCGTTTCAGCCACGGTGCGGAATTCAAACGCGACGCCGCGGAAGATCAAGCCAAGCAGCATGACGATCACCGGCAGATAAAGCGCCGGCATCACCACCGCATAGGCGTGTGGAAATGCGACCCACAAACCGCCACCGCCGAGCACGAGCCAGGTCTCGTTTCCATCCCAGAACGGCGCGATCGAATTGATCATCTGGTCCTGTTCCTTCTCTTCCTTGGCGAAGGGAAACAGGATGCCGATGCCGAGGTCGAACCCGTCGAGAATGACGTAGAGCGCAACGGCCGCGCCGATCAGAAGAGCCCAGATGACGGGGATGTACGATTCCATCGTCAGCCTCCGGGCCGGATTGCTTCACGAGCCGCATCTCCCGCCGCCGACAGCGGAGTGCCGATGTGACCGGGCGGCTCGATTGCGCGCCCCTGCGGACCGCGATTGATGAGGCGATTGATGTAGTAGATGCCCATCGTGAACACGATGCCGTAGACGATGACGAACAGGATGAGCGTCACGAGCACGCTCGCGGCGGTGACCGGCGAGATCGCGTCAGCGGTGCGCAGGATACCGTAGGCGATCCAGGGCTGCCGTCCGACCTCGGTCGTGATCCAGCCGCACAGCACCGCGACGAACCCGAGCGGCCAGAAGTACTGCACGATCTGCAGATACCAGCGCGCGGTAACAAGCTTGCCGCGCCACCAAAGAAACGCGCCGAAAAGCCCAGTGGCGATCATCAGCAGGCCGATGCCCACCATGATGCGGAACGCGAAGAAGACCGGAATGACCGGAGGCCGCTCGCTCGGCGGTACGCTTTTCAGGCCGGGGAAAAGCCCGTTCGGATCGTGCGTCAGCACAAGCGAGGAGCCGCGCGGGATCGAGATCGCGAAACGGTTCACCTCGTTCTTCTCGTCCGGCCAGGCGAAGATGTGGAAGTCGCCGGGCTTCGAGCCGTCCCAGTGCGCCTCCATGGCGGCAATCTTGATCGGCTGATGCTTCAGCGTGTTCAGCCCATGCAGATCGCCGAAGAGCAGTTGCAGCGGCGCCAGCACCGCGATCATGCCGATCGCCATGCGCACCATGGTGCGCCCGTCCGCCTCGTGGCGCTCCGCCACAAGGTAACGCGCGCCGACCGCGAGCACGACGAACGCGGTCGTGAGGTAGGCGGCGGTGAGCATGTGGGCGAGCCGATACGGGAAGCTCGGATTGAAGATGATCGCGAGCC
The DNA here is from genome assembly GCA_049698215.1 of Xanthobacteraceae bacterium. Classification (GTDB taxonomy): domain Bacteria; phylum Pseudomonadota; class Alphaproteobacteria; order Rhizobiales; family Xanthobacteraceae; genus PALSA-894. Next base: position 26,269 of record JBAVXH010000036.1, read on the forward strand.
AGTCGACCGGGTAGGCGATGCCGTCGCGCACCTCGTGACCGGTCGGCGTTTGCATCCAGCTGTTCGCCGAGAGGATCCAGAATGCCGAGATTGCGGTGCCGACCGCGACAATTGCGGCGGACAACGCTGAGAGCCAGGGCGGCACGCGATTCCAGCCGAACAGCAGCACGCCAAGGAACGTCGCCTCGAGGAAGAACGCGGTCAGCACCTCGTAGCCGATCGCAGGCCCGATCACATTGCCGGTGACGACCGAGAACCGGCTCCAGTTGGTGCCGAACTGGTAGGAGAGCACGATGCCCGAGACGACTCCCATGCCGAACGAGACCGCGAAGATCTTGGTCCAGAACCGCGCCAGCAATTGATACCGGTCGCGTCCGGTGCGCAGCCACATCCCGAGCAGCGTCGCGATGTAGGCGGCAAGCCCGATCGTGAAGCTCGGGAAGATGATGTGAAACGAGATCGTAAACGCGAACTGGAGGCGGGCGAGCATGACGGGATCGAGATCCACGGCACTTTCCTCCCTGCTTGCTCGGCGAACCTAGAGTGGCTCCATCACCTTCGTCACCTACGCTCGGCACCGCTTGAATACCATGTGAGCCCGAGGAAGCCGAGGGTCAAGCCGCCGTGCCGGCCTCGCCGGCCACATCCCGAGCAGCGTCGCGTAGGCCGAAAGCCCGGTCGCGAACCCGGAAAGTGTGCGAAACGAACCGGAGGCGGCGAGGAGGACGTGATTCACGCCCGGCGTTGGAAAAGGCCGTGAGCCGGGCTGTGTGTCCCATGCCTGGGAAATTCAAATTAAGATTGTCATCAGGGAAGGGAGACTCCATGCTATTCGATGCGGCCAAATATTCGGAACAGGAAAAATGGCTTACGGACCATCCAGACCAGAAGCGCGAAAAATCCAGCGCGGGCCCGATCGCGACAAGACGAAGCCGGCCGTGCCGGCACGCGAAAAGTTTCGGGAGCGCGTGAAAGGCTGGTCCGAGGCCGCGCTCGCGGCGCTCAAGGTGTTCACCATGGCGTTGGCCATCGGCGCGGTCGGCTTCCTTGGGTTCCAGTTCATTTGGCGCGATCAGGCGCAGCGCCAGATCACCGTCGAGGTTGATCCCAAGGTCGAGAAATTCATGTTCGATCGCGGCGTCGACTTCGATTTGCGGGCCGAGCTGCGCGATGAAACAACTTCCCGGATCCAGGGCGTCAGATCTTTCCTCGGAGCCACTTTGTTCACGGACGTGGCGTTTGGCGCAGCCGGAGGCGCGCCGATTTCGTTCAAGCCCTTCGGGATCGACATCACCACCAACGACATGGCTGCCCTTGCGCGGGTGGCTTTTGAGGGCGAGCCGGCATTCCGCGTCCGCATGGAACTGCTCTGCGAACCAAATCCGTGCGATACAGCACGGCCCGATGCGAAGGCTGTCGTGCCGGCGCCGTCGGCTCAGCCGCCAGTCGGCGAGCGCTGGACCCGTCTTAGCTTAATTGTGCGGATCAGCGGACCGGAGCGCAGCGAACGCCTAGTCTTCACCATGCCACCGCGACCGGCGGTCATGCGCCGTGGATTGCGGATTGCGATGCAGCGTTCGGCGGAAAAGCTGCTGGAACAGGCTGAACCGCTAATCGCCACGGTACTCTACAACAATGCGCCCAACATTGAGAACTTTCCAGACGAGCGTCGCCGCCACTCGATGCGGGCTGCCGGCGCATCGCTCCTCATCCGCGGCGAAAAGATCAGAGAACCGAACGCCGCTCGCAAGTGCTTGGGTCACATCGTTTTGGCGACGTCATCATTGCAGCGCGACGACTATGAGAACGGCTTTTCGATTCTTCAGGGTATTGTCTCCGACCAGAAGCGGGTCTTCGAGGAGAGCGGCAAAACGGACAGTCGAGCACGAACATGCTGGATCCAGGCGCAGACCGATCAAGTCGTTTATCTCATGGACCGGATTTGCCGAAGCTATTCGGATGGCAAGTCGGGAGACAAACTGCAAGCTCAGCTTGAAGAGAACGCTAACAACGTCAAAGAGCTAACGAACATCGGAGCGGACGCCGAGGTCGAAAAGCAACGCGTTACGGATTTCGCAGCCTATTCCGATTTCCTCATGTCACTGTTCGATAGCGCGGAGGAGATATCGGCGCATTGCACCGCGAGCGGAGTGCCGCGCGACCTTAACGTGATCGGCGAAGCGCTCACGAAATTCTACGCATCTGCTCCGCCAACGCCGAGGCATGGAAGCGTGGCCGGCGCGTTCGGCCACGCTCTGCGCTATGTCGACCGGGTGGCCGGGAGCAGCACACTTGCCGCGCGAGTCAAAATCTTGGCGCAGCTCCGGCATATATTGAACCCATATCTGCAAGAAAGCGCCTATCCGGGTGACCTTTACTTGGTGCGAGGCCAAATTTTCTGGAATCTCGCGATGCTCATCCGCGAAGCCAGAAAACTGGACAACCCGGCCGAGCGCAAGGCTACAGCGGACTCCTTGCTGCAAGAAGGATCAGTCCCCGAAAACGAGGTCGATGTGTTTCTTAAGACTGAGTACGGTGAGGTCACCAAGCTGGCGCAGATTTCCTTCGAAAACGTGCTTGTTTCACCAAATCCCTATCCATTTTTGTTTTCGTCGCCCAACCTTGACGCGATGATTCTGCTCGGCGATGTCCTCTACGCCGGCGATTATTCGGATGCACCCGGTGCGGCGGCGATGCTCGGCAAGGCCGAGGCTGCGTATGCCGACGCAGTCAGGCAGTTCGTTGACGATGACGCGCCGCTGCGCAAGTTCCTTTGGCTCGGGCGAGCCGCAGCACGATGGGCAAACATCCGGAAGCGGGAAGGGGCCTGCGTGGATGGCGCCGCCCCCAACCCGCGCTGGGACGAAGTGTGGGGCCTGCTCGGTGCCGCCCCCGGCCATAGATGGTGCTCGATCTTCGAGGCAGGCCAACAGTCCGGCCCTGGCGATCTTGGTGTGCTCGGAATCGTCGCTCCCTATATCCGCGAGGTCGGAGCGGGCTGTGAAGCGGGAGCAACAGGCGAAGCCGCCGAGACACCGCTCGTTGCCCGTCTTTCTTTCGTGGAATGTCTTGCACGGCAGGACAATGCAGCGGCATGGAATTTCTTTGCCGGCAGCGTCGGTACGGACATTGACAAGAAGATCAGTGAGGCGCTCAGCAGCCGCTTATCCCGTTAGCCCGTCGGCATTCGTTCGTTCAGCGCCTTCTTGATCGCCAGCAAGTCCCGCCACGCGAAGCGCTTCTCCAGTGGAGACCGCAGCAGGTATGCGGGGTGGAATGTGGCAATCGCCCTGATCTCGCGCGTGCCGGTGTGGAACGTGAACCAGCGGCCGCGCGTGCGCTTGATGCCTTCCTTCACGCCGAGCAGCGTTTGCGACGAGGGCCCGCCGAGGCAGACCAGAATATCGGGATTTGCCAGCTCGATCTGCCGCAGCGTGAACGGCAGGCAGATCTGCGTCTCCTGCGGCGTCGGCGTGCGGTTGCCGGGCGGGCGCCACGGGATGACATTAGCGATATAGGCACTGGTGCGGTCGAGGGCGATCGCCGCCATCATCAGGTCGAGTAGCTTTCCGGAACGCCCGACGAACGGGAGGCCTGCGATGTCTTCGTCGCGTCCCGGCGCTTCGCCGACGAACATCACGCGCGCGGCCGGATTGCCGTCGGCGAACACAAGCTGCTTGGCGGTGGTGCGCAACGCGCAGCCCTCGAACCGGGCGAGCAGGTCGCGCAGTTCATCGAGGCTCGCCGCGCTGCGGGCGGTTTCCCGCGCCGCCATCACGGCAATGTCGGGGGAGGCAGGGGCGGGCGCAAGCGCGAAGTCTGGCGGGCGTGACGGCGGCTCGGGTCGCCGTGGCGGGGAGGAGACAGCTTGAGGGGCCGTGGCCGTGAGCTCGGAGGGTGGATCTTGCGTGGGCGCCAGGCGATCGACCGCGATCTCGCCCACCGCCGCATCAACACCGGCGGCCGCATAGAAGTCGAGCAGTTCGCGCGCCGCAGCGCTGCGGTCTCTGTTCGCAAGGGTGTTCATCAGGGCGATCCTAGCCTAGCCGGCCGGAGGCCGCACGCGCTCTCGCGGCGGCCGCGATTGTCACGCGCGCCTAAATCGTGGAAAACCTGTTTGAAACCGACATTTGCCGCCCGAGGGGACCATGAGCGAGACCGATCTGCCCGCCCGCGAGGCGATGGAGTTCGACGTCGTGATCGTCGGCGCGGGACCGGCGGGGCTGTCGGCCGCGATCCGCCTCAAGCAGCTCAATCCGGACGTTGCCGTGGTGGTCGTCGAAAAAGGCTCTGAGGTCGGCGCGCATATCCTCTCCGGTGCGGTGATCGATCCGGTCGGGCTCGACCGCCTGCTGCCCGAGTGGCGCAGCGAAGACACGCCGATCAAGACCCCGGTGACAGACGATCGATTCTACTGGCTCGGACCGGCGGGCGGGATGCGGCTGCCCAACTTCATGATGCCGCCGCTGATGTCGAACCACGGCAACTTCGTCGTCTCGCTTGGCAATGTGTGCCGCTGGCTCGCCGGCAAGGCCGAGGCGCTCGGTGTCGAAATCTATCCCGGCTTTGCGGCCGCCGAGGTGCTCTACGCCGATGGCGGCGAGGTCGTTGGTGTCGCGACCGGCGATATGGGGATCAGCAAGGAGCGCCACCACAAGGACTCGTTCACGCGCGGCATGGAACTGCGCGCGAAATACACATTGTTTGCCGAGGGCGCGCGCGGCTCGCTCTCCAAGCAGGTCATCGAGAAATTCGATCTCGCAAGAAACAGCGAGCCGCAAAAGTTCGGCATCGGGCTCAAGGAGCTCTGGAAAGTCGCGCCCGAAAAGCATCGGCCGGGCCTAGTGCAGCACTCCTTCGGCTGGCCGCTCGATAATGCGACCGGGGGCGGCTCATTTCTCTATCATCTCGAGGACAACCAGGTTGCCGTCGGCTTCGTGGTGCATCTCAACTACCGCAACCCCTACGTCGCGCCGTTCGAGGAATTCCAGCGCTTTAAGCAGCATCCGTTGATCCGCCCGACCTTCGAGGGCGGCAAGCGCATCTCCTACGGGGCGCGTGCCATCACGGAAGGCGGCTGGCAGTCGGTGCCGAAGCTCACGTTCCCCGGCGGGGCGCTGATCGGCTGTGCGGCGGGCTTCGTCAACGTGCCGCGCATCAAAGGCTCGCACAACGCGATCCTGTCGGGGATGCAGGCTGCCGAGCATGTCGCGGCAGCGCTCGCCGAGGGTCGCGTGGGCGATGAACTTGCCGGATATGACGAGGCGTGGCGCGCCTCCGAGATCGGACGCGACCTAAAGAAGGTGCGCAACGCCAAACCGCTCTGGTCGCGCTTCGGCACGACCGTCGGGATTGCGCTGGGCGGCCTCGACATGTGGACCAACACGTTCGGCTTCTCGCTGTTTGGCACGCTCGGCCACGGCAAACCGGATTCAGCCGCGCTGGAGCCCGCCGCTAAGTTCAAGCCGATCGTCTATCCAAAGCCCGATGGTGTCGTGTCCTTCGACAAGCTCTCGTCCGTGTTTCTGTCGAACACCAATCACGAGGAGGACCAGCCGGTCCATCTCCTCGTGAAGGACATGGCGCTGCAGAAGGGATCCGAGCACGACGTCTACGCGGGGCCGTCGCAGCGCTACTGTCCGGCCGGTGTCTATGAGTGGATCGAGGAGGCGTCAGGCCCGCGCTTCCAGATCAACGCCCAGAACTGCGTCCACTGCAAAACCTGCGATATCAAGGATCCGAACCAGAACATCGTCTGGGTATCGCCGGAGGGCGGGGGCGGGCCGAACTACCCGAACATGTGATTAGCTAATCCTCCCCGGCAGGCCGTTGGCTGAAACAAACCAGCCGTTCATTATCGCAAGCTAAATCGCTGCGGCATGCCGCTTTTTCGCCGTGGTTGCGGGGTATCGCCCTGCCGGTCGCGCGAGGGGCGGCGTCCTTGCGGCCGGGACTCAAAAGCGCCATTGTGCAGGCAAATCGGGCCACCGCTTCGCGGCCCCGTTATGGAGACTCATCGCTTGATCCGCTTCATCCCGCCACGGCGCGCTGCCGTATTCGCGCTCGCCGCAGTCGTCGCGTTACCCGCAACCCTCTGTGCGCAGGCCAACACTGCGGCAACGCCCCCGACTCAGCAGGAACTCGCGCGCGTCTCTCCGGCGGGGAACTATCTGGCGGCGCGTCACGCCAGCACCGAGCGTGATGCGGCGTCCTCCTCTGCCTACTATCGCGCCGCGCTTCGCGCCGATCCGAAAAACCCGGTCCTGCTCGAACGCGCATTCCTGTCTCTTCTGGTCGACGGCGAAATCGATGAATCGGTCAAGCTTGCCGATCGCATTGTCCAGATCGACAAGTCGCAGCGCGTCGCTCGGCTCGTGCTCGGCGTGAAGGCACTCAAGCAGAAGCAATATCCGGCCGCACGCCAGCATATCTCCCAGTCCGTGCGCGGGCCGATCGCGGACCTGACCGCCACGCTGATCAACGCCTGGACCATGCAAGGCACCGGCGACACCAAGGGCGCGATCGAGAGCGTCGACCGCCTGACCGGTCCGGAATGGTACGCGGTCTTCAAGGACCTCCATGCCGGCCTGATCCTCGACGTCGCGGGCAACAAGAAGGAAGCCGGCAAGCGGCTCGAGCGGGTCTACAAGCTCGACGCGAATGCGTTGCGCGCAGTCGAAGCGTACGGCCGCTGGGCGTCGCGCAATCTCGGCAAGGAAGACGCGCTCAAGATCTACGAAGCCTTCGACAAGGTGCTGCCGCAGCACCCGCTGATCACCGAGGCGATGGACGAGATCAAGGATGGCGAGAAGCTCGGTCCCCTGGTCGAGTCGCCGCAGACCGGCGCGGCCGAAGTGCTGTTCGGGTTAGGGACTTCGCTCGGCCGTCAGGGCGGCGAGGATCTGGCGCTCGCCTATCTGCAGCTCGCGATCTATCTCGCGCCGCGGCATCCCCTGGCGCTGATGTCGCTTGCCGATCTTTATGAGCAGCTCAAGAAGCCGGCGCTGGCGCTCAAGATCTATCAGCGCGTTCCTTCAGAGTCGCCGCTGCGGCGCAACGCCGACATCCAGATGGCGACCAACCTCGATGCGCTCGACCGCACCGAGGAGGCGAAGAAGACGCTCGAGAAACTGATCGCCGACCGGCCCAGGGACCTTGAGTCGATCGTCGCGCTCGGCAACATTCTGCGCGTGCGCAAGGAGTTCGCGGAGTGTGCTGACGCCTACTCGAAGGGCATCGATACGCTGAAGAACGCGCAGAAGCCCAACTGGATGCTCTTCTATTTCCGCGGCATCTGTTACGAGCGCTCGAAGCAGTGGCAGAGCGCCGAAGCCGACTTCAAGCGTGCGCTCGAGCTCTCGCCCGAGCAGGCGCACGTGCTCAACTACCTCGGCTATTCGTGGATCGACCAGGGCGTGAACCTGGACGATGGCATGAAGATGATCCGCCGTGCGGTCGAGCAGCGCCCGGATGACGGCTACATCGTGGACTCGCTCGGCTGGGCCTACTACCGCATCCACAATTACGAGGAAGCGGTGAAGAATCTCGAGCGGGCAGTCGAGCTGAAGCCCGAGGACCCGACGATCAACGATCATCTGGGCGACGCCTACTGGAAAGTCGGGCGTACGCTCGAAGCCACGTTCCAATGGGCGCACGCACGCGATCTCAAGCCCGAGCCGGACGACCTGAAGAGGATCGTCGAGAAACTACGCACCGGATTGATCGACGAGCCGATGCCGGCGGAGACCGCCAAGGCTGCGAAGAAGCCGGGCGACGGCGGGTGATCCTCCTCTCGTGCCGGTCGTCTCAGGCGAACTGACTGAGTTCGCTCCCGCCAAGGTCAATCTGACGCTGCATGTTCTTGGCCGTCGTTCCGACGGATATCACGAGATCGAAAGCCTCGTTGCGTTCGCCGGTATTGGCGACCGGCTGACGTTTCAGCCGGGCGAGCGGCCTGCGCTTGCGGTTCACGGGCCAACCGGCTCGGCGGCGGGCGCGAGCGATGAGAATCTCGTTCTTAAGGCGGTACGCATGCTCGCCGCGCGTGTCGATGGGCTGCGCCTCGGCACTTTCGTGCTCGACAAGCAGCTCCCGGTCGCCGCCGGCCTCGGCGGCGGCTCGTCAGACGCCGCGGCTGCCTTGCGCCTGCTGGCAAAGATCAATCGGCTTCCACTTGACGATGGGCGTTTACGCGCAGCCGCGCAGGCGACGGGTGCGGACGTGCCGGTATGTCTCGAGCCCCGCGCGCGCATGATGCGCAGCATCGGCGAAATCCTCTCCGGTCCGATGACGCTGCCGGAACTGCCCGCGGTGCTGGTCAATCCCGGTGTGGCGGTGCCGACCAAGGATGTGTTCGCAGCGCTCGCGGCGCCACCGCTCGCGGGCCCGCCCGAACCCGATGAATTCATCGCGATCGATACAGATGCCGCGTCCCTCGTTCCGCTGCTGGCGGCGCGGCGCAACGATCTGCAGACGCCGGCGATCAGAATGCAGCCGTTGATCGCCGATGCGTTGCTCGCGCTTGAGCGGTCCGCGAATTGCTTGCTCGCGCGGATGTCGGGATCAGGCGCAACCTGCTTCGGGCTGTTCGGCTCGTCTGCGGCTGCCGCTGAGGCCGCAAGCCGGATGCAAACCGCGCATCCCGAGTGGTGGGTGCACGCAACAAACTTGGGCTAAGGCCTGTTGAGATTCAGGATTCCATCCGAGGCGTGCTCGTGATTCAAGCTTTGGATGGAACGATTCGTACTGACGGACGCCCAATGGGCGAAGATGGAGCCGCATTGCCTGGGTAAGCCGACGGACCCCGGGCGCAGCGGAAGTGACAACCGCCGCTTCGTCGAAGCGGTGCTCTGGATCGCGCGGACGGGAAGTCCATGGCGTGATCTTCCGGCTTTCTTCGGCAACTGGAACACGGTCTTCAAGCGGTACCGGGACTGGGTCAAAGCCGATGTTTTCCTCAGACTTTTCGAGGCCTGCTCGGACGAGCCGGACATGGAATACGCCATGGTCGACGCCACCATCGTTAAGGTCCACCGCCACGGACAGGGCGCAAAAGGGGGACTCAGAGCCAGGCCATCGGCCGTTCCAAAGGCGGCATGACGACCAAGATTCTGGCGCTGACCGATGCCCTCGGCAATCTCGTTCGCTTTGTTCTCCTGCCCGGCCATCGCTTCGATACGGTTGGCGTTGCTCCGCTCATCGACGGCCTCACCTTTGGCGGCTTCATCGCCGACAAGGCCTTCGACAGCAATTCGATCATCGCCGAGCTCAACGAGCGCGGCGCCAAGATCGTCATCTCACAGCATCCACGGCGTGCTTCGCCTCTGCCCGTCGATGCCGACCTCTACAAGTGGCGCCACCTGATCGAGAACTTCTTCGGCAAGCTCAAGGAGTTCAAACGCATCGCCATGCGCGCAGACAAAACCGATCAGAGCTTCGCCGCCATCATTCATCTCGCCGCGGCCGTGATAAACTCCCGATGAATCTCAACAGGCCTTAGTACGACGTGTAGGGGTTGAAGCCCGGAAGCTCAAACGGCATCGGCAGGGGATAACGATGAATGCCGTTCGGATCCCAGGAACTCGTGGGCGCGAGCCAGTTGTAGGTCGGCGCCTGCGCGTAATCCATGAACTTGCGCTCGCCGGGGACGACTTCGGTCCCGCCATCGAGGAAGCTGCGCGGACGCACGGTGATACGCGTGCGGGCGCGGCCGTTCTCGTCGATGATGGTGATGCGCTCGGTCTGGTCGCCGCGGGGAGCACTCCGCCGCTGCTGCGCGTCGGCCGGGGTCGTCGCCACCACAGCAGCAGCAGCAGCAGCAAGGGCAAGCAGGGATGCGAGACGCATGGTGAACCTCATCGGCAACCTAACGGCCGAGCATGCCCGCCGTTCCTTAAATAGTTCCCCACAATAGCGGGTGCATTGCGGCCGCGCCGTCACCCTTTTGCAACAGGGCCGGCCGAAATTCCCGATTGCGGACAGATGCTTGTACGGCGCGGCGGGACCGGTGTCCCCGGCGCTTTGGTATGGGGAACAATACCTTCCGCTGCCGCCGGGGCCGGTCGACAAACGGCCGGCCCCGACGTGCGCTCAGGTCAGCTTGAATTCCAGGTCGCCCAGCTTCTCGATCGAGGTCACAAGCTTGTCGCCCGCCTTGAGCCAGACCTGCTTGTCCTTCGGATAGCCCGAGATCACCCCTTCCGGCGTGCCGGTGAAGATGAGATCGCCGGGTTTGAGCGTGAAATAGCGCGACGTGTAGGCGACGAGCTGCTTGCAGTTGAACACCATGTCGGAGGTATTCGAGGACTGCCGGACCTCGCCGTTCACGCGGCACTCGATCTTGAGGTTGTCGCCGTCAGCGAGATCGGCGGTGACGAGCCAGGGGCCGACCGGTGCCGACCCGTCGAGCGTCTTGCCCAGCATCCACTGGCTCGAGCGCGATTGCAGATCGCGCGCCGTGAAGTCGTTGCCGGTCGCATAGCCGAAAATCACGTTCGGCGCGTCCGCTTCGCTGACATTGCGCGCCGTCTTGCCGATCACGATCACCAGCTCGGCCTCGTAGTCGAATCTCTGCGCGTCCTCTTCGGACACGCCGATCACGCCGCCATGATGGTTGAGTGCGGTGTTGAACTTGTTGAACAGGATCGGTTGCTTCGGCACCGGATTGCCGGTCTCGGCCGCGTGCTTGCGGTAGTTCAGCCCGACGCAGATGATCTTTTCCGGGTTGGTGACGCAGGGGCCGAACGCCGCCTTGTCGACCGCGACGAAGTGGCTGTCCTGCGCTTTCTCGGCGAGGCGGCGCAGCGCATTGAGATCGCCCTTGCCGTCGAACACATCGGTAATGGTGAGCGGTGCGCCCTCGCGCAGCGCGTGCTCGGCCGCGACCACATCGAGGATGCCGCGATTGGTGCGCACGCCGAGGCCGTATCCGTCGGAACGGCGCAAGGTCGCGAACACGAAACCGCGCGCAACCGTCTGGGCGCCGACGGCGGCTTTCTGCGCGCGCAATGTGACGGCCGTAAACGGCACGGAGGTGGCGGCGGCTGCGCCGGCCAAGGCTGTCGTCTTCAGGAATGTTCGGCGGTCCTGCATCATGGCCTCCCTGTTGTTTTCGAGCGAGATCGTTGGCCGATCCATGGCCGAAGGGTAGGACTCAACACGAGGCCGGGACAAGTGCCGCGACCGCATGTCTGGCTTACGCAGAAGCCGCTTCGGCAGATTTCGCCGTGCCCTTCGGCAGGTCCGCGCGCTGCTCCGCGGGCTTGTCGGCGCGCGTCAGATTGAACGCGCTGTTGAGCAGGGCGACATGCGAGAAGGCCTGCGGAAAATTGCCGAGCTGGCGCCCGGCGCGGGGGTCGTATTCCTCGGCGAGTAGCCCGACATCGTTACAAAGCCCTATCAGCCGGCGGAACAGCTTTTCGGCGTCGTCGCGGCGGCCGAGCAGCAGGTAGGCATCCGCAAGCCAAAAGCTGCAGGCGAGGAACGCGCCCTCGCCGGGCGGTAGCCCGTCCTTTGACTTGAGCGAGTCGTAGCGCAGCACGAAGCCATCGACGATGAGCTCGCGCTCGATCGCCTCGACGGTGCCGCGATAGCGCGCATCGTCCGGCTTGAGAAACCCGATGGGTGCGAGCAGCAGCAGGCTCGCGTCGAGATCGCCTGAGCCGTACGAGCGCGTGAAGGTGTTGCGCGTCTCGTGCCAACCGTTGCGACAGACATCGTCGTGGATCTCGTGACACAGCTTGCGCCATGTTTCGGTCGGGCCGGGCAAGCCGAACATCTCGGCGCTCTTGAGCGCGCGGTCGAAGGCCACCCAGCACATGGCCTTCGAATAGGTGAAGTGCATCGGCTGCGTGCGCACTTCCCAGATGCCATGGTCGGGCTCGCGCCAGACTTTGGCGAGATGATCCAGCAATGCGATCTGCACGTCCCAGCCGGCTTCGTTTGCGGACAACCCGCCACACCGGCCTTGGTGCAACGTATCCATGACCTCGCCGAAGACGTCGAGCTGAAGCTGGTCATACGCCGCGTTGCCGATGCGAACCGGCAACGACTGCTCGTAGCCGGGCAGCCAATCCACCTCCCATTCGGTGAGGCGCCGCTCACCCGCCACCCCGTACATCACGCGCAGCTGCTCGGGCGTTCCGGCGATCGCGCGCGTCAGCCAGTCGCGCCAGTGCTGCGCTTCGTCGAAATACCCGGCGTTCATCAGTGCGAGCAGCGTGAGCGTCGCGTCGCGCAGCCAGCAATAGCGATAATCCCAGTTGCGATTACCGCCGATGAATTCGGGAAGAGACGTGGTGGGAGCGGCCACCAGGCCGCCGGTCGGGCCGTAGGTCAGCGCCTTGAGCGTGATGAGCGAGCGTGTGACCGCATCCTTCCACGGCCCATGCATCTGGCCCTTGCGCGCCCACTCCTGCCAAAAGCTCTCGGTGTCCTGCAGCGCGGCGTCGGCGCTGAATGCCTCGGGCACGCGTAGATGCGAGGGCCCGTAGCTCATCACGAACGGCACGCGATCGCCTTCGCCGACGATGAACTCGCCGACCGTGGTGAGATTTTCACCGCGCAGATGCACCGGCGTGCGCAGCACCACCATGTCGGGGCCGGCGATCGCGCGCAGCGCGCCGTCGCCGAGCTTGCGCACCCAGGGCACGATCGCCCCATAGCCAAAGCGCCATATCACCTCGGCGCACATCGGCACGCGGCCGCTTTCGCCGACCACGATGCGCACGCAGTCCGGGTTGCGCCCGCGGATCGGCATGAAGTCGATCAGCGTCACGGCGCCGTCGGCCGTCTCGAAGCGCGTTTCGAGGATCAGCGTGTCCTGGCGGTAGCGGCGTGAGATGTGAGTCACGCCGTGCTTCGGCGCGATGCGGAAGCGGCCGTTTTTCGGCTCGCCGAGCAGTGCCGCAAAGCAGGCATCCGAGTCGAACCGCGGCCAGCAGAGCCAGTCGATGGAGCCGTCACGCGAGACGAGTGCCGCGCTCTCGCAATCCCCGATCAGCGCATAGTCTTCGATGCGATTGGGCATCAGCTGAACTCGATCACGACCTTGATGTCGCCTTTTCGGTGCTCGAAGGCTTCGGCGAAGCGCGCAAGCGGTACGCGCCGCGTGATCAACCGCGTGAGCCAGCCGCGATCAGCCCGCGTGAGCGCATCCGCCGCCATCTTGTAGTGACGCAGGTTCGCATTCACGGTGCCGAACACGGTGCCGTTGTTGAGCACCATGGTGCGGTTGAACTGTCCCATATTGAACTGCGCGCGGTGCGAAGGGCCGACGCCGGCGAGGCAGATCACGCTGTCGGGTGAGACATGAGAGAGCAGCGCCTCAATGACCGGCGGCGCGCCGGTGCATTCGATCACGATGTCGGGCGCAAGCTTGGTCAGTTCGCCGAGGTCGCCGGAATGGTACATCCCGCCGAGCTCCTTCACCAAGAGAGGCTTGGGACCGCTGTCGTTTCGGTCATAGACATGCACGTCGCAGCCGCGTTGCACGCCGAGCAACGACGCGAGCAGGCCGATCGGTCCGGCGCCGGTGATGAGCGCGCGGCGCGGCGGCGCATCGAGGCGCCACACGCGATCGATGTGGTCCCAGGCCTTCGCCACCACGCTGGCCGGCTCGAGCAGCACGCCCAGAATGCCGAGCGCCGGATCGACCTTCACGGCGAACTCCGGGGCTATGCGCCAGCGCTCCGCACCAAAGCCGTTCAGCCCCTTGATGCCGTGCTCGGTGTAGAGCCCGTTGCGGCACATGTCCCATTGGCCGGACGCGCAGGCCGGGCAGGGGACCGGATCGGGATGGCGCACGATGCCGACGATGTGATCGCCCTTGGCGAAGCCGTCGTGCGCCTCGACAACGCGGCCGAGCGACTCGTGGCCGAGGATCAATCGTTGGTGACCACGCGGCGCCTCGCCGTAGTCGCCTTCGATGATTTCGCGATCGGTGCCGCATACGCCGAGCGTAATCGCCTCGACCAGTAGAGTGCCGTCGGAGGCAGGCGGCTCCGGCACATCGCACAACTCAACGGAATTCGGCTTTGGCGGACGTACGGTGATGGCGCGCAAAGGGAAATGCCCTGGGAAGTCAGCCGCCCGGGGGACGACTCAGCACGCCGCGAAAAGTTCCATCGGTCCAGGCGGTAGGGCGCAGTAAGCCAACGGGTCCGGCCCACTTGGGCCGGCCCGATGATGAACTCCGCGCACTGCGCCGCCTCTCGGCGCAATGCGCTCCGCTTTGCGTCGCCCCCGCCTTCGCGGGGGCATGCTTATTGCGCCCTACGCGTGCCCCAGCACCAGATCGTCCCGGTGCACCATTTCGGCGCGGCCCTCGATGCCGAGAAGGAGCAGCACGTCGGCGGACGACTTGCCGCGGATCTTCTCGGCGTCCTCCGCGTCGTAAGCGACAAGTCCGCGGCCGACTTCGTGGCCGTCCGGCCCGCGCACGATCACGGCATCGCCGCGCGCGAATGCGCCCTCGACCTTGATGATTCCGACCGGCAGCAGGCTGTTGCCGCGGCGCAGAGCCGCGACCGCGCCCGCGTCGATCGTGAGCGTGCCCTTCGGCTCGAGCGAGCCCGCGATCCATTTTTTCCGTGCCGTGACCGGATTGGCGGGTGTGAGAAACCAGGTGCAATTGTTGCTGGCGATCGCGCGGAGCGCGTGCATCACGCGCCCCGATGCAATGACCATATGGATGCCGCCGGTGGTCGCGATCTTGCCGGCTTCGATCTTGGTCTGCATGCCGCCGCGCGAGAGTTCCGAGCCCGAGGCGCCGGCCATTGCCTCGATTTCCGGGGTGATTCGTTCGATCAGCGGAATGAGCTTTGCGTCGGCGCCGTTGTGTGGTGGCGCATCGTAAAGGCCATCGACATCGGAGAGCAGCACGAGCAGGTCGGCGCTCGCCATCGTGGCGACGCGCGCCGCGAGGCGGTCGTTGTCGCCATAACGGATTTCGTTGGTGGCGACCGTGTCGTTCTCGTTGATGACCGGCACGCTGCGCCATTCGAGCAGCTTTGCGATGGTCGAGCGTGCGTTGAGGTAGCGGCGGCGCTCCTCGGTGTCGCCGAGGGTGACCAGGATCTGTCCTGCCGAAATGTCATGCCGGCCGAGCGCTTCCGACCAGGTGCGCGCGAGCGCGATCTGGCCGACGGCGGCCGCCGCCTGCGAGTCCTCGAGCTTCAGCGGACCGCGCGGCAGCTTCAGCACCGCGCGCCCGAGCGCAATCGCACCCGACGACACCACGAGGATGTCGCGCTTTTCCTTGTGGAGTTCCGCGATGTCTTCGGCGAGCGAGGCGAGCCACTCCTCGTGCACGCGGCCGGCCGCGGAATCGACCAGCAGCGATGAGCCGACCTTGATGACGATGCGGCGGAAGTCGGTGACGCGCGGGGTTTTCATCGCGCGGCGCGGATATCGGTGAGGCGGAAGTCGTCGCCTTTGAACAGCAGTGGGACATCGTGGAATTTCGCGACCGCATAAGACATGCAGTCGCCGAAGTTGAGCTTCGCCCTGTGATGACCGCGCCCGAACTGATCGAAGGCGGCGCGCGCAATTTCGAACAGAGGTTCATTGAACGCGATAGTCGCAAAATTAGGACGCGCCGCCGCACGCAAGAAGTTGCCGGCAAATGCGGAGTCGACGCGCCGGTGCAGTACCAGGTAGGTCTCGAACAACGTGGGCCAGCCGACGAAGCACCGGTTCTCCACGATGACGTCCTCGAACTCGTCTGCCTCCAGTTCGTTGAGAGCGATGGCCACCAGTGCTGAGCTATCCAGTGCGATCACTTTGGCAGACCGAACTCGTCATAGAAGTCGCTGTGATCAGAAGTCGCGCCCGGCTTCTTGCGCCTACCGCCCTCGCGAGCAAGCTCCCTGAGAATCCGTTTTGTTTCGGCCGCTTCTTCGGGCGAAACCTCCGGGGCGGGGGCCTGTTCTTCAGCCTTGCGCAGTGCTTCGGTGACAATCGTTGTTACGCTCTCACCGCGGCGCTTTGCGAGCCGGTGCGCGCGCTCGTAGGCTTCGTCACTGCGGATGTTGAGTTGTCTTTCCATCGTGCTAGCAAGATAGCGAAATTTGCTAGCATAATCCAGATTCCCGGTGCTCAGGGTGCCCAAGCTTCTGATTTTTCAGCAGTATCTGCAGTCTGCCCATCGATCACCTTGACCAATCCCCGCAGCACCTCCGGGACGCCTGCCCGCGACACACCGGAGACGACCAGCGGCGTCTTCTTCGCGGCGCGTTTGAGCCGCGCGACCTGCTCCTTGAGCGTATCGGGATCGAGCGCGTCCGCCTTGCTCAGCGCGACAATCTCCGGCTTGTCGGCAAGGCCGTGGCCGTAGGCTTCCAGCTCGTGGCGCACGGTCCTGTAGTCCTTGCCGGCGTGCTCGCCGGTCCCGTCGACGAGATGCAGCAGCACGCGGCAGCGCTCGACGTGACCGAGGAAGCGGTCGCCGAGCCCGACACCTTCGTGCGCATGCTCGATCAGCCCCGGCAGGTCGGCGAGCACGAACTCGCGCTCGTCGATGCGCACGACGCCAAGCTGCGGATGTAGCGTGGTGAACGGATAATCCGCGATCTTCGGCTTCGCGGCACTCACCGCCGCGAGGAACGTCGACTTGCCGGCATTCGGCAGGCCGACGACGCCGGCGTCCGCGATCAGCTTCAGGCGAAAGCGGATGGTGCGCTCTTCGCCGGGTAGCCCAGGATTGGCATGGCGCGGTGCCTGATTCCTTGATGTCTTGAAGTGCGCATTGCCGAAACCGCCATTGCCGCCTTTCGCGATCGTCACCGTCTGCCCGACCTCGGTGAGGTCGGCGAGCAGCGTCTCGCCGTCCTCCTCATAGATCTGCGTGCCGGCCGGGACCTTCATGATGATGTCCTTGCCGTTCGCGCCGGCGCGGTCCTTGCCCATGCCGGGGCGGCCATTCTGCGCTGTGAAGTGCTGCTGGTAGCGGTAGTCGATCAGCGTGTTGAGCCCGTTCACGGTCGTGATGATCACATCGCCGCCGCGCCCGCCGTCGCCGCCATTCGGCCCGCCGAACTCGATGAACTTCTCGCGGCGGAACGCCACGCAGCCGTTCCCCCCGTCCCCGGAGCGGATGTAGACCTTGGCCTCATCAAGAAATTTCATGAGCGCTGAGATAAGCCCTATGCGCGCGCGCGGCAATCGGCCGGGTTGCGATGCATGGCTCCAAATTCTAGTTTCCGCGTCCCTGCCGGGACTGCCATGACCACCGTTTCGTCGACATCCACGGCCGCAGCGGGCCGTTCGGCTGCGCTTGCCGGCATCGGCTTCATGCTGATGGCGGTGTTCCTGTTCGCGCTCAACAGTGCGGTCGGGAAGTGGCTGGTCGCCAAATATCCGGTCGGCGAGTTCATGCTGATCCGCAGCTCCTTCACGCTGCTCTTCCTCAGCCCGTTCATCTGGCACGCCGGACGCGCCGCCTTCGCGAATGCGCCCCGGCCCGGCGTTCAGGTGCTGCGCGTGGTCCTGGCGTCGCTGGAAGTCGCGATGTTCTTCTGGGCGGTCTCGTACCTGCCGCTCGCTGACACGACCACGTTCTATCTGGCGGGCCCGATCTACGTCACCGCGCTCTCGGTGCTGCTGCTGCGCGAGCGCGTCGGGTGGCGCCGCTGGAGCGCGGTGCTCATCGGCTTCTTTGGCGTGGTGATCGCGCTGCGGCCCTCGTCGTCGAGCTTCACGCTGCCGGCGCTGATTGCGCTTGCCGGAAGCGTGACCTATGCGCTGGTGATGATCACGACGCGCATGCTGCGCCAGACCAACGACATCATGCTGATGACGACCTACTTCATCGGCGCCGTCGCCTTCGGCCTGGCGACGCTGCCATTCGGCTGGGTGACGCCGGATGTCCACGACGTGCTGTTCCTTGCTGGCGTTGGCTTCGCCAATATCGTGGCGCAGTTCTGCGTGATCCGCTCGCTCAAGCTCGCCTCCGCAAGCGTGGTGGTGCCATACCAGTACACGCTGATCGTCTGGTCGGTGGTGTTCGGCTGGCTGATGTTCGCCGAACTGCCCGACATTTACACGGTCGCGGGCGCCGTCATCATCGTGGTCGCGGGCCTCTATATCTTCTGGCGCGAGCAGGTGAAGGCGCGCGAGGCGGTCGCGCCCGCGCAGATCGCGTGACCGTGGCTGGGCGCAGCAGCGTACTCGCCGGCATCGGGCTGATGTTGCTGGGCGTGTTCCTGTTCTGCGTCAATGACGCGATCGGGAAGTGGCTGGTCGCGACCTATCCGGTCGGCGAGTTCCTCGCCGTTCGCAGCGGCGCGACGCTGATCCTGCTGGCGCCGTTCATCTGGCACGTGGGACGCGCCGTGTTCATCAACGCGCCGCGTCCGGGGCTGCAGCTCTTGCGCCTGGTGCTCGGCACGACCGAAGTCGCGCTGTTCTTCTGGGCGATCGTCTATCTGCCGCTCGCCGATGCGATCACGTTCTACCTGGCCGGTCCGATCTATGTCACCGCGCTGTCCGCACTGCTGCTCGGCGAGAACGTCGGCTGGCGGCGCTGGCTTGCCGTCCTTGCGGGGTTTGCGGGTGTGCTGATTGCGTTGCGTCCGTCAGCCGCGACGCTCACCTGGCCGGCGCTGATCGCGCTGACCGGGAGCGTTGCCTTCGCCCTGCTGATGATCGTGACGCGGATGCTGCGCGACACCAACGACGTTGTGCTGATGACGAGCCAGATGTGCGGCACTTTTGCGCTCGGCGCGGTGACGACGCCATTCGCCTGGGTGACGCCGTCGCGCTTCGATCTCATCTTCATGCTGGTGATCGGCGCGATCTCCATCGGCGCGCAGTTCTCGATCAACCGTTCGCTCAAGCTCGCGCCCGCAAGCGTGGTGGTGCCGTATCAATACTCGATGCTGGTCTGGGCGATCCTGTTCGGCTACATCGGCTTCGGCGACGTGCCGGACGGCTTCATGCTCGCCGGCTCCGCCATCATCGTGGCCGCCGGCCTCTATATCTTCCATCGCGAGCAGATCGTGGCGCGGCGCGAGCCCGCCTTCGCGGAGCCGCCGTGAAACGATCAGGTTTGCTGCGAAACCGCCGCAAAAGCCATGTCGTGGCCGGCCGAAGCCAGCATCGCGAGCATCACGGGGGAGGTGTATTGCGCGAAGCGCGCGACGTTTTGCGTCAGCTTCTTGGATTCTTCGATCGCCTCGGCCGAGCCCGCAGGCACCTGTTCTTTTTCGTCACTCATGACACCCCCATACAATCGACAAACGCAACGCCAGCCGCCGTGACGCGATCAGGGTGGCGGCGGCGAAACTAGTGCGAAGGCCATGTTGTGGCCGCCCGAAGCCAGCATCGCGAGCATGATGGGTGAGGTGTATTGCGCGAAGCGCGCGACGCTTTGAGCGAGCTCGGCTTGCTTGTCTGTTTCCTCGATGCCCTGCGCCGAATCGTCCTTCTCATTCGCGCTCATGCACGTGCCCCATGCCTCATCGATCTGAAATTATGTCTGCAAGCCGGCGATGTTCAGGTGAAGGTGGCGGCAAACGCCTTCTCCTTGGCGGTCGAAACCAGCATCGCAAGCATCACGGGCGCGGTGTATTGCGCGAAGCGCGTGACGCCTTGCGCCAACTTGTCGGATTCTCCCGCCGGTTCGGCCGAACCTTCAACCACCTATTCTTTTTCGTCGCTCATGACGCCCCCACCGAACCTACAGCCGGCCATATTAGCAATTATGCCTCTCAGGGCAACAAACCTGCGGATGCAGCGGCATTCGATGCAGCTTGGAAAATAGCGTCCGCCGAGGCACGCTGTTGGCCGGGACACAGGGAGCTGCGGGGTGACCGAAACGTCCACGATGCCGGCCCGGGCCGGAACGCCGTCGCGATTTGTGCGGCGTTTTCCGGTGCGCGGCGGCCTCCTGCTGCTCGACACTTCCACCAACACGCTCCTCGCCTACAATGACGTCGCGCGCGAAGTCTGGGACATGGTCGAAGCGGGCCGGTCGCAAGCCAACATCGTTGCGGCGGTCGCGGGCTCATGGGGGATCGCGGCCGCGCTGGCGCAGCGCGACGTTCAGGCGATCCTGGACATGTGGCGGTCCCAGGGGTTGCTCGTGGGTGCAACCGAACCTGTCCGCGTACCATCGATCGCCGCCGTGGAGACGGCCGAGCCCCATGCGCCGCCCTCCGAATGGGTCTGCACGATCCGCGGTGTGGTGATCGCCTTTTCGATCACGGCGGAATTGCAAGGACCGGCCTACGCCCTGTTCCGTCACCTCGAAACTCCCGCCGCGACACCGCAAGTGCGGATGGAGGTCCGGCGCGCGTCTTCGCTGTTTGCGTTCCGCGAAGATGGCCGGGAGCGCCTGCGCTCGGGCGACGCGGCTGTCGTGATTGGCGCGCTCCATGTGGCGGTGCTGGAGCGCGTCCGGCCGGGAATTGAATGGTTCGCGCTCATTCATGGCGCGGCGCTCGCGCGCGGGGCACACGGGATCGCTCTGCTCGGCTCGTCGGGGAGCGGCAAGAGCACACTCGCGGCTGCATTGATGCGGTCGGGCTTCGGCTTCCTGTCAGACGATATCGTGCCGCTCGCGGCTCCTGACACGACCATCGTTCCGTGGCCACTGCCGCTGAGCCTGAAGCCGGGCGGGGTCGATGCGCTGCTCGCGCGGATCCCGGAGCTTGCCGCGGCGCCGCGCTACCGCACGAAAGGACTTGAAGCGCGGACGCTCGCTCCGCCGCCGCAGGCCTGGGACGCAGAGCCTGCAAAGCTAAGACAGTTGTTCTTCCCCTGCTTCCGCGAAGGCGCCGCGCCGGAGGCGCGCCGTCTCTCGCCGTTCGAGGCGCTCGAGCGGTTGCTGAGCGACCGCGTCTGGCTTGGCGATCCGATCACCGAAGAGCGGGTCACGTCATTTCTTGGCTGGCTCGACCGGACGCCGGCCCATGCGCTGACCTACGGCGCGCTCGATGATGCGCTCGAGCTTGTCGAAAGCGTGATCCCGTGACGCGGTGGGATGCATTTACGGCGACGTGCGGCTTGCTGCGCGCGGGGCTGCTGGGCGGCGAGCGGCCCGCGCGGGCAGATATCGCCTGGGAATTGATGATCGAAGTCGCGAGCTTCCACTACGTCGCGCCCGCGCTTGCGTGGTGTCTGCGCGACGAGCCGATGCCGGACGATGTCGGCGAATATTTCTCTTCCGTGGCGGCGCTCAACGGTCAGCGCAACGAGCGCATGCTCGCGGGCGCGGCGCGCGTTGCGGCGTTGCTCAACGGCATCGGCATCGAGCCGGTCTTGCTGAAGGGCTGCGCGATGCTCGCCGAAGGCCTCTATCCGGATCCATCGCTGCGCCTGATGGGCGATGCCGATATCCTGATCCCGCGCGAGCGCGCAGCCGAGGCGGTTGCGGTGCTCACCGGTGCAGGATTTGCGACCAAGGCATCCGACGTTGTCGTGCCGCCGGCGCACCACCATCTGCAGCCGCTCCACGATCCGGAAACGGGCCTTGGTGTCGAACTCCACACCGACGTCATGAGTCGCGAGTCGGACGCGGTCATCGCGACGGACTGGTTCTGCACGGATGCGAGGTTGCTGACATTGCGCGGTCACCGCGTTCGCGTTCCCGCACCGACACCGAATGCCGGCCATTGCATTTTTCACAGTCAGATCTTTCACTCGCTGCACGCGCGCAAGACACTTCAGCTGCGCTCGCTGCTCGATCTTGCGCTGCTCCGCGCGCGTCACGACGCCGCGATCGATTGGGCCGTGCTGGATCGCCGGTTCGCCGCAGCCGGTTTCGGCGAGGCGCTTGCAACCTACCTCCATTTCGCGGACGCCCTGTTTGGGCAGCCGGCGCCGGCGCTGAGCCACGCGCCCGCGCCCGGCGCGCTTGCGGAGTTAAGCCGCCTGCAATCGCGCGACAGTTTCCACACCCAGATCGAGAACCTGCAACGATTGGTCGATGGGCTTCAGAGCGAACTCAGCAGCACAATGGCGGCACGCGATCGGCAGCAGGCCGAAACCGAAGGGCTGAGGACGTCACGCCTGGATCTGGAAGCGAAATACACCGCGTTACAGGCTGAGACGGAACGGCTCAGGACGACACAAGTGGAGATGCAAGCAAAACACGCCATGTTGCTGGCCGAAACGAAGCAACTGAGAGCAGCACAAGCGGACCGGGAAGCAAAGCATGCCGCGTTGCAGGCCGAGCTCGCCGCCGCGACGCAAGCGCGCGAGCGGCTGGAGCGGGACCGCGCGGACGTTCTCGCCTCGCGGTCATGGCGCTGGACGACACCGCTGCGAGCATTGGTGGCGGCATCGCGCCGCTGGACGCAATAGCGTCGCGAGACGCGCGGTGAGCCGACTTTGCGGAGCTGTGTTGACCTGCTCTCAAGCGCCCACGAAACGCCGGCGGGTCAGGCTCGTGTTCACGTGCAGCACATCTTTCCCATGCGGATTCGAGAACGACATCGCCTCGCCATCGCGCACAAAGCCAAGCTTCTCCTGAATGCGCAGCGAGGCGGCGTTGTCGGCGAAGGCGCCGCTAAAAATGGTTTCGTCGGGAATTGTCGTGAAGACGTACGCGATGAAACCGCGCGCCGCCTCGCTCATGTAGCCGCCGCTCCAGTAGGGCTGCCCGATCCAATAGCCGATTGAAAAGCCGCACTCGCGCTGGATGGCACTCGCCGGCTTGAGGATCGCGTCGATCATGCCGATCAGCGCATCGTCAAGAATGATCGCTGCGGTGATAAAAGCAGGATCTGGCTTGCCGCGCTCTCTGATGAAAGAGCACGCGTGTTCCTGCGTGTAGGGCCAAGGCGGTGAATCGAGCCAGCGGATCACCGCCCAATTGTTGAACAGCGCGTAGAGGCGATCGGCATCGCTCGCGTGCGGCGGGCGCAGATGGAGCCGCGCGGTTCGGATGTCCATCGTGTTGTCGATAAGGCTCATATCAACCGGCCGCCTTGAGCGCGGACGAAAGGAGCGTCGCCGTGTCGTGCAACTCGCCATCCGTTGCGCGCGGCGTGTCACGGAACGTGAGCTGCTCCTCGGCGATGTAGTGGCGCGACGTAAGGTCGGTCTTCTCGTGCATCGGAACGACATGCGCGTGGACATGCGGAATGTCCGACCCGGCGAACAGGAAACCGACCTGTGGAACGCGATAAATCTGCTTCATCACAACGGCAAGCCGTTGACCGAGCGCGAGCATCGATGCGGCGATATCGGCGGGGGCATCTTCGAAATAATCGAAATGCCGCTTCGGCACGATGAGCACATGTCCCGGCCTGATCGGATGGATGTCGAGAAAGGCGAGGAGGTGCGGCTCCTCGTGCACCACATCGGCGGCAACGGTGCGCGCCGCGATGCGGCAGAACAGGCAATCGCTCATTCCGCCCCCCATCGCGCCGATCCGCGCCGGGGCGGAAACCGCCCCGACGTCCCTTCTCCGTTACGCGACCCGCTTCATCGGGCCCCAACTCTTGAGCGCGGCCCAGATTCCGCGTTCCAGCCGGAAGCGGTCGACCGGCACCGAAGAGCCGAGCGCGCGGATGCGGCACAAGCCGACGCCGGTCCACTGGAAGCCGCACTTCTCCAGCACCCGCCGCGATCCCGGGTTGGTCACCCGCACCGAGGCCTGCAGTGCCTTGTGCTCCGTGTTGGTGAACGCGTGATCGATCAGCGCGCGCACCGCTTCGGTGGCGTGGCCCTTGCCCCAGTGGCGCGCGCCGAGCCAGTAGCCGATCTCGGCTGCGCCATCGCGCATGTCGAAGCCGCAGCTTCCGATCACCGACCCATTCGCGAGCGTGATGAGATAGGTCTCGCTGTCGAGCTCGGCCGCCGAGCCGACAATCCAGCGCTCGGCATCGGATGCGCGATAGGGGTGCGGAATGCGCGAGGTATTCTCCGCAACGCGGCGATCGTTTGCGAGCGCCGCAATCGCTTTGGCGTCCTCAAGCTGCGGCGCACGCAGAACCAGCCGCTGGGTCTCGAGGACGACGAGTAATCTTTCGCGCAGTGCTGTCGGCGGTAGGGTCTCAAGGCACGTCATGGCACGGGCTCCTTTGTAAAAGCACCGAGGGGGAGCCGGCATCCCGTCTCCCCCTCGGTCTTGGAACCCGTTTTCTGGTCCAAGGATCCGCCGGGGCATTGGGTGCCGGCGGATCATTGGGATCCACCGTCTATTCGGCCGCTGCCTCCGTCATCGGAAGGACGGATACGTAAGTGCGGCCTTTGGCTTTGGTATTGAACGTCACGCGACCATCGGTCTTGGCGAACAGCGTGTGGTCCTTGCCGACACCCACATTTTGGCCGGGGTGCCACTTGGTACCGCGCTGGCGCACGATAATGTTGCCGGCCAGACAGGCTTCGCCGCCAAACAGCTTCACGCCGAGGCGCTGACCGCCTGAGTCGCGCCCGTTGCGCGATGATCCGCCAGCTTTCTTGTGGGCCATGAGGTGCTCCGAACTCTCTATCTATGTACCGCGATTCAGTGATGAATGCATCAACTGAATGCGGCCTGATTGATCACTTCTTTTGACGTTTTTCTGATTTGGCGGCGGCGGGCTTTTTCGCCGCCGGCTTCTTGGCCTTCGGCTTTGCCTCGCCGGCTGCGGCGGCTGCGGCGGCTTCGACCGGCTTCTTCTCCCGCTTGGGGGCCGGGCCCTTGGTCGGCTTGGCGCCGTCGACAAGGATCTCGCTGATGCGGATCAGCGTGAATTCCTGCCGGTGGCCGCGCTTGCGGCGCGAATTCTTGCGCCGCCGCTTCTTGAACGCGATGACCTTGGGGCCGCGGCCCTGATCCAGCACCTCGGCGGCGACCGAGGCTCCGGCGACGGTGGGGTTGCCCAACGTCACGCTGTCGCCGCCGACCACCAGCACGTCGCCGAACTGGATGATCTCGCCGGGCTCGCCGGCGACCTTCTCGACCTTCAACTTGTCCTCGGCGGCAACGCGGTATTGTTTGCCGC
The DNA here is from genome assembly GCA_049698215.1 of Xanthobacteraceae bacterium. Lineage (GTDB taxonomy): Bacteria > Pseudomonadota > Alphaproteobacteria > Rhizobiales > Xanthobacteraceae > PALSA-894. Next base: position 51,201 of record JBAVXH010000036.1, read on the forward strand.
CGGTTTTGATGACTGCGAACATTTTTCCCTCGTGTTCGATCCCGCGGCTCAGGAGACCCGGCGCGGCTTCTTGTTCAGTCGATTATGTGAATGGTTTCAGCCACTTGGCGCAGCTAAAACGCAAAACGAGCGGTCCAGCCAGAAAGCCGGTCCCGCACGCCGCGTTCTTATGGCGGCCGGGCGCCCGACTGTCAAGAAAGCCGCCAGAAATCAGGTTGTTGGCGCCTAGCGTCACCGGGGAAACATTTCTCGCAACGCGGGCGTTGTCGGGCTGGACTGGAGGGAAATCCCCATGGCCGACACGACCGTCGCCACGATCATCGGCCCGCATGGCGCCAAGGTGCTGCCGTCGGTCGAAGTCGATAGCTACAACCTGGAGCTCAAGGACGACGAGGGCTTCATCGGCGATCGCGCGAGCCGGCGCGCCTTCCATGCCATTCTGGAGAACTGGCGCAAGCCGCTGCGCAAGCTCGCGACCGATCCGTTCGGCGACACGCCGTCAGACGACCTCAGCCGCCCGAAGCTCGACGAGATCCTGAAGGAAGGGAAAGACCTTGAGGCCATCGCCGTCATCCAGAGCGCGATCGAGGACTACGCGCAGGAGCTCGCTCTGGTCGTGCGGCGCTTCCTCAAGGCAAAGGCCTGGGAGGGCACCGAGCGCATCGCGATGGGCGGCGGGTTTCGCGAAAGCTACATCGGCGAACTTGCGATGGCGCGCGCGGATCTCATCCTCAAGGCCGACGGCATCAAGATCGAGATGGTGCCGATCCACAACGATCCGGACGAAGCGGCGCTGATCGGCGCGCTGCATCTTGCGCCGGCCTGGATCTTCAAGGGACACGACAGCATCCTGGCGGTCGACATTGGCGGGACGAATATCCGCGCCGGCGTCGTGTTGCCCAACGTCGCGAAGGCGAGCGATCTCACCAAGGCCTCCGTGTGGAAGTCGGAGAAATGGCGTCACGCCGACGAGGAGAAGCTTAACCGCGAGCAGGCTGTCGAAGAACTGATCGGCATGCTCAAGGACCTGAGCAAGCGCGCCAGGAAAGAGGGTTTCGATCTTGCGCCGTTCATCGGCATCGGCTGCCCGGGCAAGATCGGGGAGGACGGCACCATCGCGAAGGGTGCGCAGAACCTTCCGGGCAACTGGGAGAGCAGCCGCTTCAACCTGCCGGCGCGTCTTGCCGAAGCGATCCCGGACATCGGCGGCCACAACACGGTCATCCTGATGCACAACGACGCCGTGTTGCAGGGCCTGAGCGAGCTGCCGTTCATGCACGATGCCAAGCGCTGGGGCGTGCTCACCATCGGCACGGGACTCGGCAACGCGCGCTTCACCAACCGGCAGAACGGCAAAGGCTAGCTGCCGCTGCGCGCTACTTTGGCCGTCAACACCGGGGTGAGCTCCGGGTCGCCCTTCTTCATCGCACGCTGATAGGCTTCGCGCTGGCCGATGCGCGCAAGATACGCGAGCGTGTTCGGATAGGGCGTCAGGTCGAGCGGAAAGAACGAGCGCATCGTGGTCAGCGAAAACACGGCCATGATGTCGGCGGCCGTGAGTTCGGGTCCGGCGAGATAATTCGCTGCGCCGAGGCGCGCTTCGACAAGCTTGAGATTACGCTCGAGCCGTTCCGCCGCCAGACGCCGAACCGGGTTATCCTCGGCCACGCCCGCCCGGCGCAGGGCGAAATTGCGCATCATCTGCAGCTGCAGCGTTCCGTTGGCGTAGTGAAACCAGAACAGGTAGCGGGCAAAATCCGGATGATCCGGCGCACGCGCCAGCCCGTTGCCGTACCTTGCGAGGATGTAATCCACGATCGCGCCCGACTCCGCGAGCACCACGTCCCCGTCGGTGATTACCGGCGCGGTGCCCATCGGATGCAAGGCCCGGTACTCGGGCGGCGCAAGCATCGTGGCGGGATCGCGCGCGTAGCACTTGAGGGCATAGTCGAGGCCGAGTTCCTCGCAGAGCCAGACGATGCGCTCCGATTGCGATCGGCGGAGGTGGTGGACGGTCAGCATCAGGGGCACCGGCGCGCAGCGAACGATCGCTCAAGGGACGAAATGCGGGACATCTTACTCGGGGGCGGGACATTGAACAGGCCAGGCGTTCTGCGCCTGTCGATCAGGATCGCCGGCCACGCGGGCGCTTGTTTCACCGGCGCGCGTCGATTATGACTTCGCCGGCACCACCGGGACTTTCGTGCCCGGGACGGAGAGGTGGCAGAGCGGTTGAATGCACCGCACTCGAAATGCGGCATACGGGCAACCGTATCGGGGGTTCGAATCCCTCCCTCTCCGCCAGCTAGTCATATATTCCTATAACATTGGGAGAATGTGACGTCGGGTTGACCAGTGTCTTATTCGCCGCCCCTACGCGAAATCCCGCTCGCGCGTGACCGCCCACTGCCAGACCACTGAACCGTCACGCCGTGGCTGCGGCAAAATTAGATAGGCGTAACCGTTCTGGCTCCCATGACGCATGGCCGCCCAAACGAACAGCGACCCCCCTGGGTTCGCCGCCGTCGTCTCATCCATTTGGATGAGAACAAGAGTCGCCTAGCACTACTTTGGCACTTCCTATTCAAGCCGTCGCCGGTTGCATAGCCATTTTCGGCAGTGTGGACATCGTTGCGGCGGTGGGCGGGCGAACAGTGCGAGAATGGCGTGGCGTACGGCGGGTAGAGTTGGCTGGGGTGGAGGGCCGCCGATAGTTTTTTTCCCGCATTGCTGCTGCAAGGCGGCGGTGCTGGAGGAAGGCGTAAGCAATCATCGTCATCAGAACGTGACGGTGAAGGCCCTGCCAGCATCGACCCTCGAAGTGGTCAAGGCCAATCTCCTCTTTGAGCTGTTGATGCGCCTGCTCGCAAACCCAGCGCGCCTTGATGGTGGCTGCCAATGTGCGCAGATCCGTCTGCGTCGATAGATTGGCGAGATAGTATTTCTTTTCGCCCGTAGACCGGTGCTCGCCGACAAGCCAAACTTCCTCGCCAGGCAGATGCTGCTTGCCTTTGTCCCTGATCCGCTGCGTCGGCCCGTCGGCGGCCCGCACGCGGAGGGCGGCGAAGCGGGCCTTGAGTTTTCCTTTGGTGCCAAGGCGCCAGCTGATCTTTTGCCATTGCGCCTTCTCCAACATGTCTTCGGCGGGCCGCGACAGGACGTGTGGAATCGACTGACGGGGGCGTCCACGCCGAGCCGCAGGCCGGATCATCTTCACGTCGGCGGGATAGACTTTGAGATGACGGGGAATACCGACAGCCCAATCCAGTTCGCGAGCGGTGAGCCCTTGTCGAAACGATGCACTTTGGCCATAGCCGGCATCCGTCAGCACGCAGCCAAAGCGCACCCCAGCTGCAGTGACGCGATCGAGCTCCTCCAGCGCAACCTCCGACTTCGTGCGCGGCTTTCGATAGGCCGTCGGGACACCCGCCCGCTTCAATCGTGACCGATCGCTCGTCCAACTCTCCGGAAGAACAGCCGCAGAGCCAGCATGATCGGCACTTCGCGGCGCGCCAACGTCAGCGATACCAGGGTCTGGCAGTTGGCGACCTTGCCGAGCGCTGAGCAATATTGCGGCGCGACACCGACCGAATGCTTGCCCTTCTTGAGCATCGCTGTGTCATCAATCACCAGCACAGCGTCGCTGCCACCCACGAGCCTATCTGCCTGAACAAGCAGTTCGGTCTCAACCGGAGCCGCATCCCAGGCCCCGGATGAGATAAAGTGATGCAACCGATCGTAAGACCCAAGCGCAAGCCGCTCGGCCATCGGTTGAATGCTCTTGCGATCACCAGGACCGGCGGCGATCCTATCGCCGGGCAGGGAGTCGGAGTGCCAATATTTCTGGTACGCTCGGTACCAAAATGGATCGGGCAAAAGACGAGCCGCCGACCAGGAGCGTCTAGTTCGTCTCTGGAGGTATTGCGCCCCTCTCGACTGCGCGCTGGCGAGCCTCTGCCAAGTTGCGGAAAGCTGCGGCGAGATCGGTGAGCAGTTTTTTGGTCTCAGCGTTGGACGTTCTCTTAGCCCGCTGCTCATACTGCCGAGCTTCGGCTAGATACTCACTCACCGTGCGCATGATGTTTCCAAGTGAGAGTCCCGGCGCGGTGGGATGGGGGGACTGTGGCCGCGTCGGGGTACCGCCTTGATGCACTCTCTCCTGAAGCGGACAAGACGATTGTTCGGTTAGTTAATCGTCGCACCAAGCGTGATGAAAGCAGCGACCAGCGTGACCGCCAAAGTCGGCGTCCCGAAACCAAACCCGATTGTTCGAAGCGCCTTCTCGTCGGCCACGTTGGTCTCCTGGGCCTATCGAGTTAATGCACGCTGTGCACGATCCAGTAGGCACCGCCGCCAAGGATGATGACGGCCGGGATGGCCCACAGAATGAACACTGGCATGGTCGCCTCCTTACTTGGTTTCACAGATCTTGGTGGTCTTCAGTCCGGCCTCGGCCTCGGCGCGCGTGGTGTAGGTCACGCCAGCCGGGCCCACGACCGTGGTGGTGGTTGTGGTCGGGCGCTCGGTGACGATGGTGCATTTCTTCGTCGTGGCGTCCTGCACGATGTAGAAGCTGCTCTGAGCGAGCGCCGGGACGGCGAACGCCGCGACGAGCGCACAGGCAACGATGAGCTTGTGCATTGGTGGATCTCCTCTCCAGGTGGTGTGGGCAAGGAACGCCGTGGGTTCGTGTGATGTTCCGGCGGGTTCTGTGAATCCGCGTAGCGACTTGGAGGATCCTGCAAAAAAGAAAGCCGCCGGCGGGGGCGCGGGCGGCTTTAAATAGGCATCCGAGAACGGGGGCTATCGGGATGCCGCACTTGATCTAAGAACCGCGCACGTTACGTTTGGTTCCCAAGAAGAGAACTAGGCGTTCGCGGATAATTGCAGGAAATGGTGAGGCCGCCAACTAAGGTGCTTCTGGCGGCTTTGCCTCTATCCGCTTGACGATCTCATTTGCGGCTTGGCGGGCCTCAAATTCGGACTGCGCTTCGCCGCTGGCGGCTGTCTCGCCTTCCACGAGGACGCGCCACCGAAAGCCGCCGGTCTGGTTCGCCCTAACAAGAATGGTCGGTTTGGGCATCTGGCGTTAGCCTTGCGTGCGATTGCTGCTCCGGTTGGATCGGGAGCGATGGGGCCACGCTGTCGAGGCTTGGGCCAAGTTCTCATATTCGCTGGCAAGCTGGAGCCAGCGTCGCGCCGTGTCGGACAAAGCCGCTTTGGCCGCAAACTCACGGCACCTTTGTGCTTCACTCCAATAGTAAGCTGACAGTCCCATGCCGGCTGTAATGCAGCGGCGTCGAATCGGTTCAAATTAGCAGAAAAGACCGCTAACAAATTCAAAACGGAAGAGGCCAGTACCAAATACCCCCGCGGCTTTGATCGTGGAGCGAGCGCGAGGGCTCAAGCAATAGGGCTAAGGGACCCCCGACGCAGCTGGGGTATTGGGGGGCATTAAGCCGCGCCGGGGCCGCCTCGATCCACTCTCATGAAGCAAACCAAGACGAACACTAATGGGCGCGGATGGGGTCTGTTCCGGACTAATTGACGGGCGTGCCGACCGGTGAGACGGCCACGCCGGGGCATCAGTCGAGTCGCCGATCCAGTCGGCTCCAAATTGGCTCAACGTGTTCGGCGTTTGTCGGGCGCTCGCTCAACCGCTCTCGCGCTTTGACGCAGCCTCGGCGAGGCGTTGCCAGGCTTCTGCCATTTCAAGTAGCCGGGCTTTTTGGTTGCTGTCGTTAGCGCTCTGCGCGATGCGCAGGCACTCGGAGGCGTATTCCTTGTAGCGGGCTGGAGTGTCCGCCATTGCATCGCCACTTGCTCAGATTGAAGCCGACAACGCTGACAGAGGCCAATCGTTCCGCCTGTGCAAAACCAGGAACTCGCACCAGTAGCGCCGCGTTTAGTTCCCCCATGCAGGATGCACAGACATATCGCCAGTATGCTGAAGAGTGCAGGAAACTCGCCGAGGCGATGCCGCAACATCGCGTGCACCTGCTCGATATGGCTGCGGTGTGGGCGAGCCTGGCCGAAAAGGCGGAGCGCAAGACCGACGGAAGGGCGGATGGAAAGGATCAGACCTAGATCCCGCGCACGCTTTCCGTCTGGACGAATTCAATAAAGTGTTGTGGGGAATAGCCGTAAATCCCTGAGAATAAGCCTCTGACGAAAGGCCCGCATCCGTACATCCGGGACGCGGGCCATGGAAGTTGCGTACGACTTTTCAGAAGCGCCTGCTTAACTCCAATCGGGTTAGCTTGTTCCAAAGGGCCCGCGGTGTCCCCGCACCCCCGGTTCGGCCACGGAAAAGCAGTTCGCAGCTGGTTTACGTGGGTTTGCTCGGCTTGCGGCCCGTTTCATTGTCGAGCGGGCCCTTGCGTTCGCGCTTCAGGCCTTCGGGCAGTTCGCGGTCACTCGCTGGCGAATCTCGAAGATCACCCTGCGATTTGTCCCGATCGCGCAAGCCATCGCCGCCCTGCTTTGGAGAACTCGTCATGCCCGCTTTCTCACGGCGTACGCCCTTGAATTTCTTGGCGCTCTTTTTGACATTCATGAAGCGGCCCGTCTTTTGGCTTCGCTTCGTCCAGTGCTCTTCGCCCTGCATTTTCGTTTCGAGCTGCGAGCGCTTACGCACTGCGCCTTTGCGCGCGTTATCGCGGACAGGCTTGTTCACAGCCATGTTTCACTCGTGCGTACAGCAGCGTTAACGCGAATGCCTGCGGCCGATTTCGTCAACGTCGTCGCGCAACCGGCCACCTTCGACCGCGGCGATGCTGGCGGAAAGAGCGCCGGCAAGGAGCGCGGCGGCAAACCAGAAGGCGAGCTTTGCAGCAGCCTTCCGCGCCTCATCGGCAGCGGCCTTCGCCTGCGTAATCGCAGCATCGACTCGTTGCTGCGCTTCCGCTTGCGGCAAGCCCGTCCGCGCCGAAACAAGCTGCGCGATGCGGGTGCGGTCGGCGGAGGAAACGTCTCCACCGGGCGCAAGGCCACGACCGAGGATGCGCGAGGTTTCACCGGTTGCCGCCTGAAGAGCGGGCTGATCGGCGGCGCTTACAGGCTGGTCGCTTCGGAACATCGTATCCACCAGATAGGCGTTGCGATCGGGCACCGCCGCCGGGTTCGATGCCACACCCTGCACGACGCTCGTCGCGATGAGCCCCGACGCGGAAGCCAGCGCTGTAGCCGTAATCACCGTCGCGAAGGCCCACGCGATGATGCCATGTGCGGAATCGCGGAAGTAAACTTCGTCAGTGTGGAGCCCGACCCATCGCGTCCGCAGGCGGGCCGCAAGGTATCCGGCCAGCGCCGACGCCATGACCGCCATTAACACTAAGGCGATCCCTCCGGCGACGTGCATCGTCGTCGTTGATGCGCCTGAATTGGACCACGGGCTGACGCTCACCAGACCGAGGCCAGCGACGAGGTGGAGCAGAAACAAGCTGAAGGCCGCGGAGACCACCGCACCGGCGGCAATCGCGCCCCATGATACGGCCGAAATGCTGGATTCTTCGGGAATGACGACGGCGTCGGTAGGAGCGAGGGTAGACATAGCGGCTCTCCGGCTTCGCGTGTCCAGTGACACATCTCGGACACAAAAGCCCACCCTGCGCCGAAGGTTCCAGTCGGCCCGTCGCCCGCCGCTAATTCAGCGGGCTGCCGGTGGCGCCGTCATCATCGCCCCGCCAACGCCGCCTCTTGAGCCGCATGGCAAGCCCTCCGGGACGCGGCCGATTTGGATCGTCGTCGAGGCTCCGCAACGCGTCCACGATCTCGTCGAAGGAGACCGGCCGTTTGGCTCCGGGCGGCTGGCGCAGCGCGGGCATCTCTTCCACGGCGCAGGCGTCGGACGCCCACGATGAGAGGATCGCGCGCTTTTCCTGGATGGTGAGGTCGGGATCGTTGAGCACGTCCCGCGGGTGGTCGAAAATGGAAGCGGGGTGAAGAAGTTGGTCAAGCTCGATATCAAAGCCCCTCATGGGTCCCTCCTTGCTCTCCTTTCAGACAGGCTCAGGACGGGAAATCACCTAGAGCGGGCCGGCAAATCTTCAAGGGGGCCGCCCCTCATTCGCTAATCGCCGGGGGTGCTCGGGACTGGGGACTCAGGGACGAGTCTCGCGAACGCTGCCGACCTCGGCGCCGCCTGAGCGCTCCCCCCGCTTGGCGAAGCGGGATGCGGCGGCCGGATTAGGCGGTGCGGCGTGCTCCCACGAAACCGCGTCCGATCCAAAGCAGCGTGAAGCCGATTAGGAACAAAAGGGCCGGCGGTAGGGTGATGAGAGCCAAGAAGATTCCGATCGCCTTGCCCCATCGGCCAAACCGCTGCTGCCAGAACTGTTCGCGGATGTAGCTGCGATCAGCGTCGTCATATCCCACTTGGACATACATGCGGCTGCGGTCGGGATAGTCGTATGCGATCACCCGGTCGCTCGTGTCCCATTCACCCCGCTGGCGATAGTCAACGGCAACATAAGTGACGGGCAGTTTCTCGCGCGATGGCGACCGAATGACATCATAAAAAGGCAGGTTCCAGTCGACCTGCGACGCCGTTTTTCCCCCGACAAAATCGCCAACGGCCTGGAAGCGTCCCGCAATGATGTCACGGTTCAGGCCGTAGCCGGCGACGACGCAGGTCACGACGGCCCACAGGACGGACAGCACGACCCACGTACGGAATAGGCCTCGTCCAAGATCGATCCGCATCAACATCACCCAGCAGCGGGCAGAGAAACCACCCCGCTTGATGGCTGCGAACGGTAGGCTGGCCATTCCTAAACTTTCGTTGTCACATTGTATTGGTCATAGCCGGTGCGGTTAATGATCCCAGACATGGGCATCCAAAATTGTCGCGAATCCATCTCGCCGAACCCGGAACGAAGCCCCACCCTGATGATTTCTCTTGCGCAGTTTTAAGGGAAGGAGCCCGCCATGGCTAAGGACAAGACCTTGAAGGACCTGTTTCACGACACGCTGAAGGATATCTACTTTGCCGAGAAGAAAATCCTGACAGCCCTGCCCAAGATGGCCAAGGCCGCGAACTCCGACGAGTTGCGCGCGGCCTTCGAGAGGCACGAGGGCGAGACGGAAAACCAAGTCACCCGCCTTGAGCGGGTGTTCAAGGCTATCGGCGAAGATCCGAAGGGCAAGACCTGCGATGCGATCATTGGCATCATCGAGGAAGGGCAGGAGGCCATGAAGGAATACAAGGGCACGCCGGCCCTCGATGCGGCGCTGCTCGCGGCGGCGCAGGCGGTCGAGCACTACGAGATTTCGCGCTATGGCACACTGAAGACCTGGGCCAACGAGCTCGGGTTGACGGAAGCCGCCAAGCTGCTCGACGCCACTTTGGCGGAAGAGAAGAAAACAGATGCCGACCTGACCAAGCTCGCCGAAAGCCTGGTCAACCAGCAAGCCGAGGCTGCCTGACGGAAAGTGGAACGGCCAAGCTCGCTGCGAGTTGGTTGAGCATACTCCTCCTCGCTATGCCGCACGAAGGTCTCGCGTCGCCGCGGGCGGCGCGAGATTTTCGTACGGTCGTAGAATCCGATGGCCCTTCTCACGATAGAACCTACAGCATTAGACCGAGCGATCGCTGGGGCCGTTGCGCGACACGCGCGCCCGCCGTTGGAAAAGGCCGCCGAAACACTGACGCTTGCCGCCGATGAACACGTGCTTCTGGCCGTGGTCGGCGGGCTGTTCCTCGCCTCGCTTTTCGGCTCAGCCCGGCAACGCCGAGCCGGTTCCTATCTCGCCGCGAACGCCGCCATCAGCGCCGTCGTGCCGCATGTACTCAAGCGCCTCCTCGACCAACGTCGGCCAGACCGAACTGTCCGGCGCGTGGGGCGCGGCATTCCGCGTTCAGGCAAACCAAACGACGCCTTTCCTTCCGGCCATGCCGTGCACATTGGCGCACTCGCGGCGGCACTAACGCGGTTGGACCGGCGGCTTGGTCCCGCCGCCTGGGGTATCGGCGGCGTGATTGCCTCTACCCGGGTCCTTCTCCTGGCGCACTGGGCAAGTGACGTGCTCGCGGGATTGGCGCTGGGCGTTTTGATCGAGCGAGGAGTGTGGAGCGCCACGCGCGCGCAGTGAATTCGACGAAACACAAGGCCACGTGAAGGCAAGCTCGCAAGCAAACGACCTTAGTGACCGTTTGAGAAAGGGTTGTGGCGGGTCGCGCGGCATGATTCAAGCTTGGAATGTGGACCCAGGCGAATCGTGGCCGGATGGCCGAAATCGAGAAGAAGACGAAGCGATACCCGTCCGATTTG
>JBAVXH010000037.1:0-2938 GCA_049698215.1 Xanthobacteraceae bacterium
CCCGCGCGCTGCGCGACGAATCGCGCCGCGTGGTGGCGGCGCTGCAGGCGCGTTACGCGGACGAAACCGGCACGCGCGCGCTCAAGGTGCGTCACAACAATGTGCTGGGTTACTTCGTGGAAGTCACCGCGCAGCACGGCGAGAAGCTGTTGGCGCCTCCATTGAACGCGACTTTCATCCATCGTCAGACGCTCGCCGGCCAGGTGCGCTTCACCACCACCGAGCTCGCCGCGCTCGAGGCGAAGATCGCCAGCGCGGCTGATCGCGCGCTTGCCATGGAGCTGGATATTTTCGAGCGGCTCGCGGCGCAGGTCACCGCGTCCGCCGATCCGATCAAGCGCGCCGCGCAGGCGCTGAGCGTGCTCGATGTGTCGGCGGCGCTCGCGGCGCTTGCGGTCGAGCGCGACTATGTGCGCCCCGAGGTGGACGGCTCGCTCGATTTCGTCATCGAGGGCGGGCGGCATCCGGTGGTCGAGCAGGCCCTGCAGCAGGACGGAGGACCGTTCGTTGCGAACGATTGCGATCTGTCGCCGCCCGCTCCCTTTATCCCTCCCCCGCAAGCCGGGGAGAGTAGGGTGGGCGGAGGGCGCATCTATGTCGTCACCGGGCCGAACATGGCCGGCAAATCGACTTTCCTGCGCCAGAACGCGCTGATTGCCGTGATGGCGCAGATGGGGAGCTTCGTGCCGGCGAAGCGAGCGCGCATCGGCGTGGTGGATCGCCTGTTCTCGCGCGTCGGCGCCGCGGACGATCTCGCGCGCGGGCGCTCCACCTTCATGGTCGAGATGGTCGAAACCGCCGCGATCCTCAATCAGGCGACCGAGCGTTCGCTGGTGATCCTCGACGAGATCGGGCGCGGCACCGCGACCTTCGATGGCCTCTCGATCGCGTGGGCGGCGATCGAGCACCTGCACGAGACCAACAAATGCCGCGCGCTGTTCGCGACGCATTTCCACGAGCTGACCGCGCTGTCGGGCAAGCTCGCGCGCCTCTTCAACGCGACCGTGCGGGTGAAGGAATGGCACGGCGACGTCGTGTTCCTGCACGAGGTGGTGGCGGGCGCGGCGGACCGGTCCTATGGCATTCAGGTGGCAAAGCTTGCGGGCCTTCCCGCGGCGGTCATCGAACGCGCCAAGCTGGTGCTGGCGCAGCTTGAATCGCAAGACCGTACCTCGGCGCGCAAGCTGATCGACGATCTGCCGCTGTTCGCTGCGAGCGCGCGTGCGGCTGCGCCGAAGAGCGAGACGGATGAGCTTGGCGCCGCGCTTGCGGCGCTCAATCCTGACGAGATGTCGCCGAAAGAGGCGCTGGAAGCGCTGTATGCGCTGAAGATCAAGGCGGCGAAGAAGAGCTAGGTGCGCTGCTTGCGGTGTCCGTAGGCGTACAGCCCGAGATTCCAGATCACGCACATCGCGAGCGCCAGGCTGAGTGCCGCCGCGCGCCCGAATGGCTGCGCCGCAAGATGCAGGACCACGATCGCGAGCCCGAAGCCGATCAGTCCCCACTGTCCGTTCGCCAGCACGGCGCCGGTCGCGGCGCCGCCGATGCGCGGGGTCAGGATCAGGATGAGGCTGGTGAACACGGCCGGAAACAGCGCGATCACGCCGCTGACGCGTGGACCGACAATATTCGAGAGTGTCACCACGACGGCGACGAGCGTCGCCACCAAGGCGGCGCGCAACGGAATGTCGTACCAGCGGCTCGTGACCAGCGGCATTTTCGCGACGCGGAAGCGCTGCACCAGCGGCAGGCAGAGCGTAAACGCCGCCGCGTTGAACGCGATGCCGCCGAGGAGCGACCATTCGAATGCGCGCACCAGGATGGCGCCCGCAAGCCAGACGCCGAGCCCGGCCGCGAGGCTTGCCGGCAGCCCCGCCCGCTGCACCAGCGAGACGAATACGAGCGACATCAGCACGGTCGCGGCATTCATCGGCAGGCTCGCGAGCGCGCTCTGCGCAATGAACGCGTCGTCGTGATCGATCGCGAGGAAGATGTAGGAGGGGCCGGCGGAGACCGGCAGTGTCGCGATCAGCGCACCGATGGCAGGGCCGGAGCGCTCGGTGATCATTGAGGCGATCACCACGAACGCTGCCGCAACCGCCATGCGGAGCGCGAGTGAGAGGAAGAAATAGAGGTCGGGAGACATTCTCGATCGTCATCATCCGCGAAAGCGGATGATCCAGCAATCACCGACGGAAATTGGACGCACGGTCATCGTCTACTGGATGCCGCGCCGGAGCCTGTCATCGGGCCGGCCTTGGCCGGACCCGTTGGCGGGGCATGACGCCTAGCGTGTTCACACCCGCTGCAGCCTCACCTCCACCGGCGGGCCTTGCTTGATCGTCTGATACACCACGCAATAGCGCTCGGTGAGCTTGAGCAGCTGGTCAAGCTTCTCCTGCGGCGCGTCGGTGTCGACATCGAAGGTGAGGCGGATTTGCGCAAAGCCGACCGGCGCATCTTTCGCGACACCGAGCGTACCGCGGAAATCGAGATCGCCTTCCGCCGAGACGTGACCCGACTTGAGCGGAATGTCGAGCGCGGTCGAGACCGCTTTGAGCGTCACGCCCGCGCAGGCGACCAGCGCCTCGAGCAGCATGTCGCCGGAGCAAAGCTCCAGCCCCGAGCCGCCGGTCGCCGGATGCAGCCCCGCAACAGCGAGCGCACGTCCGGTCTCAACCTTGCAGGCGATGTTGGTGTCGTCGAGCGTGCCCTTCGCACGCAGCGTGATCATCGCGGCGCCGGGCTCCGACTTGTAGTGCTCCTTGATCGGCGCCTGCATGGCGCGGAGGGAAGTGGCGTCCATTCTTTGCTTCTCCTTTGTGCCGTCCTTCGAGACGCTCGCTTCGCTCGCTCCTCAGGACGAGGTCCTCATGGTGAGGAGCGGCGCGTGAGCGCCGCGTCTCGAACCATGGCCGCGAGTTACCCCGCCGGCGTC
>JBAVXH010000038.1:0-14825 GCA_049698215.1 Xanthobacteraceae bacterium
CCTTGGCGTGCGCGGTCGCGCGCCGCGCGGCCGCCGCCTTCCTGGTCACGCGCGCTGCGGCGCGTTTTGCCTTCTTGGCCATATTCAATTCCTCCGAAAAGAATTCCTCTGTGCGATCCCGGATCGCGGCTACGCCGCGTCCGGGATGACACTTCGTGTTACTTCTTCTTTTTGAGTGCGCTCTGCGGGTTGAGATTGCCGATGCGGCCCGACTCGCTGCCGGCGGCCGGATCGATCACCGCGTTGATCAGCGTCGGCTTGCCCGAATCCATCGCGGCGTTCACGGCGCGGCGGAGCTCGTCCGGCGAGGTCGCGTTCACGCCGACACCGCCGAAGGCCTCCATCATCTTGTCGTAGCGCGCGCCCTTGACGAACACGGTCGTGGCCGGGTCGGAACTCGCGCTATTGAGGTCGGTGCCGCGATAAATGCCGTCGTTGTTGAAGATCACGACGCAGACCGGCAGCTGATAGCGGCAGATGGTCTCGACCTCCATGCCGGAGAAGCCGAACGCCGAGTCGCCCTCGACCGCGAGCACCGGCTTGCCGGTCTCGACCGCGGCCGCGATCGCATAACCCATGCCGATGCCCATGATGCCCCAGGTGCCGACATCGATGCGCTTGCGCGGCTGGTAGACATCGATGATGCCGCGCGCGAGATCGAGCGTGTTGGCGCCTTCGTTCACCAGGATCGCGTCGGGTCGTTCCTTGACGACGTTTTTGAGCACGCCGAGCGCGCCGTGATAGTCCATCGGCACGTTGTTGTTCATCAGGCGCGGCGCCATCTTGGCGACGTTCTCGTCGCGCTTCGACGTGACGGCTTTGGTCCAGTCCGCGGGCGGCGCGGGCCAGGAGCCGCCCATCGCGGCGAGCATCGCCGACACGCACGAGCCGATATCGCCGACCACGGGCGCCGCGATCTCGAGGTTCGAGTCCATCTCCTTCGGCTCGATGTCGACCTGGATGAACTTCTTGCGCTCGGTGCCCCAGGCCTTGCCCTTGCCGTGCGAGAGCAGCCAGTTCAATCGCGCGCCGATCAGCATCACCACGTCGGACTGCGCCAGCACGGTCGAGCGCGCCGCGCCCGCGCACTGCGGATGCGTGTCGGGCAAGAGGCCCTTGCCCATGCTCATCGGCAGGAAGGGCGCGCCGCTCTTCTCGACGAACTGGCGGATCGCGTCGTCGGCCTGCGCATAGGAGGCGCCCTTGCCGAGGATGATCAGCGGACGCTTCGCGCTCTTCAGAACGTCGAGCGCGCGCTTCACCGCATCGGGCGCAGGGATTTGCGCCGGCGCCGCGTCGATCACCTTCACCAGCGACGTCTTGCCCTTTTCGGCGTCGATCACCTGACCGAACAGTTTGGCGGGCAAATCGAGATAGACACCACCCGGACGGCCCGATACCGCCGCGCGGATCGCGCGCGCAATGCCGATGCCGATATCTTCGGCATGCAGGATGCGGTAGGCGGCCTTGCAGAGCGGCTTCGCGATCGCGAGCTGGTCCATCTCCTCATAGTCGCCCTGCTGCAGGTCGACGATCTCGCGCTCGGAGGAGCCGGAGATCAGGATCATCGGGAAGCAGTTGGTGGTGGCGTGGGCGAGCGCGGTCAGGCCATTGAGGAAGCCCGGCGCCGACACCGTGAGGCAGATGCCCGGCTGCTTGGTCAGGAAGCCCGCGATCGAGGCCGCATAGCCGGCATTCTGCTCGTGGCGGAACGAGAGCACGCGAAGCCCTGAGGCCTGCGACATGCGCAGGAAGTCGGTGATCGGAATGCCGGGCACGGCATAGATCGTCTTGACGCCGTTGAGCTTGAGCGCATCGATGATGAGATGAAAGCCGTCGGTCAGTTCGCGCTCTTCCTCAGCGGCGGGGGCTTCCTTCAGTGCGGCTTCGGCCATGTTTCTCTCCCTCGTTCTTCGCCTCTCCGTCGTCATGCCCGCGAAGGCGGGCATACAGTAATCACTGACGGCGCGGTGTTTACTGGGTTCCCGCTTTCGCGGGAACGACGCCTGAGAGCTTGTCGCTTCTTGTCATTCTCAATCCAAATAGTCCGCGTACTTCGCCACGTGGTCGGCCAAGCCAAGCGCGTGGTTGCGCACGAGGTCTTCGGCACGCTCGGTGTCGCGCGCCTCCAGCGCCTCGATGATGTTGATGTGATCGCGGATCGAGCGCTCGACGCGGTCCTGCTCGCCGATGGTTTTGCGGCGGATCATGCGCATGTGCATGAACAGGTTCGCGGCCAGATCGATCAGCACATGATTCTTGCTCATGCGGATGATGGTCTGGTGAAACTCGATGTTCGCCTCGGAATACTCGTCGAGATGCGCGCGCGCTTCGCCGTTTTCGAAGGTCGCGAACATGCGCCGCAGCGAGGCGATCTCGTCCGTGGTGGTATTCTGCGTAATCAGCCGCGCCGCCATGCTTTCGAGCGCCGCCCACGCGGTGATCATCTCGATCACCTCTTGCTTCGACTTGCGCACCACATAGATGCCGCGGCGCGGCACCGAGCGCACGAAGCCCTCGCGCTCGAGCTGCGCCATGGCCTCGCGCACCGGCGTGCGCGAAATGCCGAGGTCGCTCGCGAGCTGGCGCTCGTCTAGCCGTACCTCGCCCTCCTGCTCGTAGACGTTGAGCGAGACGATCGTGTCTTTCAGCGCCGTATAGGCGCGGTCCGCGAAGGTCGAGGTGTCCTCAAGGCGCGCAAGAACGACGCGGGAGGCAGGGGCGCGCGTGGACGGAGCGTCGCTCATGATCGCCTCCGATGTCGCCCTGGTATACATAATTCCATATGAAGCACCTTTGAGAACTCAAATCAATCGGGTTCGGAACAATCAGGCTGCCGTTGCGAGACGCATCTTGGTCCAGGCGTTCTGGATCAGCGGCCAGAACAGCGCGATCAGGCCGAGCACCATGATCGTGGCGACCAGTCCATTGGAGAAAAAGACGCCCAGGCTGCCGCCCGAGCCGAGCAGGGACTGACGGAACGCTTCCTCGGCCTTGTCGCCGAGCACGATGGCGAGAACCATCGGGGCGAGCGGGTAATTGCACTTCTTCAGCACGTACCCGATCACGCCGAACACCAGCATCATCACGACGTCGAATGTCGAATTGTGGACCGTGTAGGCACCGATCGCGCACATCACCAGGATGATCGGCGCGATGATCGAGAACGGGATGCGCAGGATCGCGGCGAACAGCGGCACGCAGGTGAGCACCACGATCAGGCCGACGATGTTGCCGAGGTACATCGAGGCGATCAGGCCCCAGACGAAATCCTTCTGCTCGACGAACAGCAGCGGTCCGGGCTGCAGGCCCCAGATCAGCAAGCCGCCGAGCAGCACCGCGGCGGTCGGCGAGCCGGGCACGCCGAGCGAGAGCATCGGCAGCAGTGCGGCGGTGCCGGCAGCGTGCGCGGCGGTTTCCGGCGCAACCACACCCTCGATCTGGCCGGTGCCGAACTTGTCGCCGTTCTTCGAGGTGCGCTTGGCGATTCCGTAGCTCATGAACGAGGCAGGTGTCGCACCAGCCGGCGAGATGCCCATCCAACAGCCGATCACGCAGGAGCGCAGCGACGTCGCCCAGTAGCGCGGCAATTCCTTCCAGGTCTGCCAAACGACCCGCGGGTTGATGCCAGCGGCGCGGCCCTTGAATGAGAGGCCTTCTTCCATGGTGAGCAGGATCTCACCGATGCCGAACAGGCCGATGACGGCGATCAGGAAGTCGAAACCGTTGAGAAACTCCGTAAACCCGAAGGTGAGGCGAAGCTGGCCGGTCATGCTGTCGAGGCCGACGGCGGCGAGCGCAAAGCCGATCATCATCGCCGCAACGGTCTTGAACGGCGGCTCCTTGCCCATGCCAATGAAGGAACAGAAGGCGAGGAAGAACACGGCGAATTTTTCCGCCGGTCCGAACTGCAATGCGAACTTCGCGACCAGCGGAGCAACCAGCGTGATCATGATCACGGCGAACAGCGCGCCGACGAACGATGAGGTGAAGGCGGCGGTGAGCGCCTCGCCGGCCTTGCCCTGCTGCGCCATCGGATGACCGTCGAAGGTGGTGGCGACCGACCACGGCTCGCCCGGAATGTTGAACAGGATCGACGTGATGGCGCCACCAAACAGCGCACCCCAGTAGATGCAGGACAGCATGATGATCGCAGAGGTCGGCGACATGCCGAAGGTGAGCGGCAGGAGGATCGCGACGCCGTTGGCGCCGCCGAGGCCGGGCAGCACGCCGATGATGACGCCGAGCAGGATCCCGACGAACATCAGCATGATGTTGTAGGGCTGCAGCACCACGACAAAGCCGTGAAACAGATTGACCAGCTCTTCCATGGTGCGCTTTTTCCTCGAAACCTTTAGCCCTGCGTGGACGCGACGGTCTTCACGCCATTTGTCAGAGGTGGAAGAAGTCCTCGATCGGTCCCTTCGGCAGCGGCACGAGGAACCACTTCTCGAACATCAGATAGATCGCCACGACGGTGCCGATCGAAACTGCGGCGGACATCGCAACGCTGTAGCGGCCGAGCCACATCATGAAGACCCAGATCAGAATCAACGATGCCGCGTAGATGCCGGTCCACGGCACGGCGACCACGTAGATCGCGGTCGGGATCACGACGGAGAGAACGGAGATAAGCTGCGACCACTCGGCGAACAGCTTGCGCGGATCTTGGGCGGTGGCGGCAAGCAGGTTCATCAGGCTGGCGAGGATGATCACGACGCCGAGGTAGAACGGGAAGAACCCGGCTTTCGGTCCCTCGGGTCCCCAGCCGATGCCGACCTGCAAGCTGCCGGCGATGATGGCCGTGCCGAACACGATCATGGCGATCGCCACGCCGATCTCGACACCCTTGTGGGACGGGCCGCTTCCGGCGTGCGTTGTGTCGCTCATGTGATCCTCGTCAGCGGATTTCGTGCGGTTCGGCGTGATCGGCACGCGGAAGCTCGGCCGGCGGATCGCTCCGCCGGCGAGGTTGTCTTGATAGGCTTCAGTTGGTCTGGGCGAGGAAGCCCGCTTCCTTCATCAGGTCGCGGTGGCGCGCTTCTTCCTTCTCGACCCACTTGGCGTAATCGTCGCCGCTCATGAAGGTCTGGTTGAACGCACCGTCGTGCATCAACTGCTTCCACTCGGGCGTCTCGCGAACCTTCTTGAGCAGGTCGACGTAGAACGCGACCTGATCCGGCGTCGCGCCCGGCGCCATGAACACGCCGCGCAGCATCAGGTACTCGATATCGAGTCCCTGGCTCTTGCAGGTAGGAATGTCGGCCCATGACATGTCGCCGGCGATCTTGTCCTTCACCGGCAGAACCTGGGCGTCGAACACGCAGAGCGGTTTCAGCTGCCCGGCGCGCCACTGCGCCACCGCCTCGATCGGATTGTTCACGGTCGAGTTCACATGCTTGCCGACGAGCTGCACGGCGACCTCGCCGCCGCCACGATAGGGGATGTACGTGAACTTGGCGCCGGTCGCCTTCTCGATCGCGACCGTGATGATCTGGTCTTCCTGCTTCGAGCCCGTGCCGCCCATTTTCATCGTGCCGGGCGCGGCCTTGGCAGCCTCAACGTAGTCCTTCGCGGTCTTGTAGGGCGTGTCGGCCGGGACCCAGAGGACGAATTCGTCGAGTGCCATCATGGCGACGGGGGTCAGATCCTTCCACGAGAACGGAATACCGGTGCCGAGCGGCGTCGTGAACAGGTTCGACAGCGTGATGACAAGCTTGTGCGGATTCCCCTTCGAGCCTTTCACGTCGAGGAAGCCTTCGCCGCCGGCGCCGCCGGACTTGTTGATCACCACCATCGACTGCTTCATCAGGCCGTGCTTGGTGACAATGCCCTGGATGACGCGCGCCATCTGGTCGGCACCGCCGCCGGTGCCGGCCGGCACGATGAACTCGACGGGGCGTGTCGGCTCCCAGGCGGCGAAACTTGGCGTCGCGGCTACGATGAGCGCGGCGCCCACAGCGGCTGCGAGGCCGCGGGTCGCATAGTCCCAATTCGGACGTAACATTGACTTCCCTCCGCAGATCGTTTTGTCGTCCCCGCCGGACTCTGCCGGTTTCGGGTGGCTCATCGCGATGTGACACGATGGGCCGAGGCCCGCCAAATCCAATTATAAAGTATGCCAAACTGCAAGAAAATTCGCGTAGGGTTGGTTTGTGCGGTGCAACACGATTTGACGTTGCGTAACTTTATGTGAAGTTGTGCGGACTTAGCTCCTTGCGCCCCGCGTGCGGCGAGGCGTCGCTCTCGTTTGACCTGCGGAAAGCTTGGACCGGCGTCGAGGGCTCAGCACCCCGGGACTCGATATAAGGCGCTTGCGCAAGCGACAGATTTGCAACGCTTGAGATAGCCGGTCCGCTCTGGTCCAAATCGGCTTTGGCCCGGAAACTCGATTGAGCGGGAGGTCGCGTGCAATTTCATCTGAACGGATTCGATCCCGGCGATCCGGAGATCTCAGACCCCGCACAGCGGTATCCCGCGTCGGGAGCTGCCGGCGCCCTATCGCCGGAGGTCGACATCCTCATCGTTGGCTGCGGGCCGGCGGGCTTGACGCTCGCCGCACAGCTGTCCGCCTTTCCCGACATCAAGACAGCAATCGTCGAGCAGAAGTCCGGCCCGCTGCTGCGCGGCCAGGCCGACGGGATTGCGTGCCGCACCATGGAGATGTTCGAGGCGTTCGGTTTTGCCGAGCGTGTCGCGAAGGAGGCCTGCTGGATCAACGAGACCGCGTTCTGGAAGCCAGACGCGACAAAGCCCGACCACATCGTACGCAGCGGATGGGTGCAGGACGTCGAGGACGGGCTGTCCGAGTTTCCGCACGTCGTGCTCAACCAGGCGCGGGTGCACGACTTCTATCTCGACGTGATGCGCAAGTCGGCCTCGCGGCTCGAGCCGCACTACGCGCGGCGCCTGATCGATCTTCAAATCGACGAGGCCGGAGACAATGCGAATCCGTATCAGGTGACCGCGCGCCTGGAGCGGATCGACGACGCGCATCAAGGTCAGATCGAGACGGTGCGGGCGCGTTATGTAGTGGGCTGCGACGGGGCGCGCAGCATCGTGCGCAAATCCATCGGGCGCGCGCTCACCGGCGACTCCGCCAATCACGCCTGGGGCGTGATGGACGTGCTTGCTGTCACCGATTTTCCCGACGTGCGCTTCAAGACACTGATCCAGTCCGCGAGTGACGGCAGCATCATCATCATCCCGCGCGAGGGTGGCTATCTGTTTCGCCTCTATATCGAGCTGGACAAGCTCGGCGTCGACGAGCGGGTGTCCGATCGCAACATCACGGCGGACGATCTGATCGCCAAGGCGCGGCGCATCCTCAAGCCCCATTCGCTCGACGTGAAGGAAATCCCCTGGTGGTCGGTCTACGAGATCGGCCAGCGCCTGTGCGACAAGTTCGATGACGTGCCCGACGCGTCTGCCGCGCGCCTGCCGCGCGTCTTCATCGCGGGCGACGCCTGCCACACGCATAGCCCGAAAGCCGGCCAGGGCATGAACGTCTCGATGCAGGACGGCTTCAATCTCGGCTGGAAGCTGGCGTCGGTGCTGCGCAAACGCTGCGCACCGCATTTGCTGCACACCTATTCGGCGGAGCGTCAGGCCATTGCAAAAGAGCTGATCGACTTCGACCGCGAGTGGGCCGCGCTGATGGCATCGAGCAAGGGGTTCGATCCGGCGGAAACGCAGCGCTATTTCATCCAGCACGGCCGCTACACGGCGGGGACGGCGACGCGCTATCAGCCCTCGCTCCTCACCGGCGAGGCGACGCATCAGCATCTCGCCAACGGGCTCACGATCGGCATGCGCTTTCATTCCGCCCCGGTCATCCGCGTGGCGGATGCGAAGCCGGTGCACCTCGGGCATGTGGTGAAGGCGGACGGCCGCTGGCGCATCTTTGCGTTTGCGGGGGCGGGAGACACCGGCGCGGGAAACTCCGGCATCCGCGCGCTGTGCGACTTCCTCGCCGAGGTGCGGGAGTCGCCGGTGAGGAAATACACACCGGCGAATGGGGACATCGACTCGGTGATCGATGTGCGTGCGATTTTCCAGCCGCCGCATCGCGCGCTTGCGATCGAGGCGATGCCGTCCCTGCTGCTGCCGCGCAAGGGGCGCTACGGACTGCGCGATTACGAGAAGATCTTCTCCGCCGATCTGAAAGATCGGGACATCTTCACCATGCGCGGCATCGATCGCGAGCAGGGGTGCCTGGTGATCGTGCGGCCGGACCAGTTCGTCGCGCACGTGCTGCCGCTTGACGCGTATGCGCAGCTCACGGCGTATTTCAATGGGTTCATGGTCGCGCCGGAGCGCGCCGCCACGGCTGCGGCAGCGGAGTAAGACGGCCTGACGCTACGCCGCCTTCAGCCGCACCGTATCGGGAATCGCCAGCGGCTTGTTCGCGCTCCCCTCGATCGACTCGACCGTCATGAAGATCATGTCCTCCTCGCCGAGGTTCTCCAGGTCGTGCACCTTGAACTCGCCGGCGCCGTATTCCTCATGCCGGGTCTCGCCCGGAGAGTAGGTGTACTCGACCGTGGTGCCGTCCATCAGGTGCTGGCGGCCGCGCCCGCCGTTCACCGCAGTCCAGAAATAGTTGAGCACGTGGCGATGGAAGCCGATGCGCTCGCCGGGTTTGAGCCGGATCGTCCAAACGCGCAGCTTGGCTGTCTCGGAGAGCAGCTCGGAACCGACGCAGCCGTTCGGCGTCTCGGCCTCGCGCGCGAACTCGGTTTTCAGCGCGGCCGGCCACTCGGTCTTCACGTGGCTCTGCGAAGCCTTCTCCTTCATGCTCATCGCCATGGCGTTCCTCCATCGGATATGACCAAGCTATAGCAAGTTTCGCCGTTGCGGGAAAAGTCCGGAGGAGACGTGCGCGCGCTGGTGATCGGCGGATCGATGAGCGGCCTGCTTGCCGCCCTCGCGCTGAGAAGCCGCGGGCTCGACGTGTCCGTCTACGAGCGCGTCGCCGAGCCGCTCGCCGGGCGCGGCGCCGGCATCGTGGCGCAGCCGGAACTCAAAGCCGTGATGCGCAAGCTCGGCCTCGATCCGGATCACGACCTCGGCGTCGAGGTTCCGTGGCGTTTGATGGTCGCGCGCGACGGTCGCGTGACACATCGCATGGCCATCCCGCAAACCATGACCGCATGGGATCGCGTCTTTCACTTGCTGAAAGCCGCATTCCCCGAAGCCGACTATCATTGCGGCAAGGAATTGCGCGGCGTCGAGCAGGGCGAGCGCGTCACGGCGCATTTCGCCGACGGCTCGGTCGAGGCGGGCGATGTCCTCGTTGGCGCCGACGGGATTCGCTCGACCGTTCGCCAGCAATATCTGCCCAACGTGATCCCGCTCTATGCGGGATACACGGCGTGGCGCGGGCTGGTGAACGAAGCCGCGTTTCCGCCCCCGCTGCACCGCGACCTGTTCGAGCACTTCTCGTTCTGCTTGCCCGACAACGAGCAGATGCTCGGCTATCCGGTCGCGGGGCCGAACAACGATCTGCGGGCAGGGCACCGGCGCTACAACTTCGTCTGGTACCGCCCGGCGAGCGAGGCCCACGAGCTGCCGCGCCTGCTCACCGACGATACCGGGCGCACGCACGCGCTCTCGATCCCGCCGCCGCTGATCGCGCGTGCGGTGATTACCGAGATGCGCGAGGCGGCGGCCCGCGTGCTCGCGCCGCAGTTCAACGCGATGGTCGGTTTGTGCGAGCAGCCGTTCCTGCAACCGATCTACGATCTCGAAGTCCCGCGCATGGCCTTCGGCCGCGTCGCGCTCGCCGGCGACGCGGCATTCGTGGCACGCCCGCACATCGGCGCGGGTGTCGCCAAGGCTGCCGACGATGCGCTGGCGCTCGCCGATGCGCTGGCGGAGAATGATGTCGAGAGCGCATTGAAACAATTCGAAGCCGCGCGGCTGCCGGTCGGAAACAAGATCATCGCGCGCACGCGCCATCTCGGCGCCTATGTGCAGGCGGACCTTAAGACCGAGGCTGAGCGCACATACGCGGCGCGCCACCGCACGCCCGAGGCGGTGCTGAGCGAAACCGCGATCATGGATTTTTAGTTCGTAGGGTGGGCAAAGCAGCCGCGCAGCGGCGCGTGCCCACCGTCTTTGTACACTCGCGCGGGCGCGTGGGCACGGTGCGCTCCGCGCACCTTTGCCCACCCTACAGGCTACAGGCCGAGGAGTTTCTTCGCGTTCCCGCCGCAGATCGCCGCGACGGTCTTGGCGTCGAGCGATTCCGTATTCGCCACATGCCCGACCGGATCGTAGTCCGCCATGTCGAACGGGTAGTCCGTGCCCATGATGATGTGATCGGCGCCGAACACCTTGATGAGATATTCGAGCTGGTGGTGCGTGAACACGATCGTGTCGAAATAGACCTTCTTCAGGTACTCACCCGGCGGCTTGGGCAGGTTGTTGGCCACGTCGGTGCGCGCGCCCCAGGCGTGATCGATGCGGCCCGAGTAGCCGCCGAGATAGCCGCCGCCGTGCACGGCGAGGATCTTCAGGTTGGGGTGGCGCTCCAGCACGCCGTCGAAGATCAGGTAGTGCAGCGCGACCGTGGTATCGAGCGGATTGCCGATCACGTTGGAGAAATAGAGACGCGAAAACCGGTCGCCCTGCGTGAAGCCGTTCGGGTGGATCACGACCAGCGCGCCGAGCGCCTCGGCCTTGGCCCAGAACGGCGCGAAGGCCGGATCGGACAACTCGCGGCCCGCGACGTTGGTCAGAATCTGGCAGCCCTTGAAGCCGAGCTGCTTCATCGAGCGCTCGAGCTCGTTCGCGGCCTCGTGGCCGTCCTGCATCGGCACGGTGCCGAGCGCCACGAAGCGGTCCGGCTTGCGCGCCACATACTGCGCGATGCCGTCGTTGAGCACGCGGATCGCCTTCACGGCCGGCTCGACCGGAATCGTGAAATAGCATTGCGGCGGCGGCGGCATCACGAGCTGCATGTCGAGGCCCATCTCGTCCATGTCCTTGAGACGCTCGTCGAGGCCGTTGTCGAGCCCGGTCATGCGGGTGCGGCGGTCGGCCTCCTGCTTGGCGTTGAGCGCCTTCACGTTCGGCGTCGCGAAATGACCGAGCGGCACCGTCGAGGCATCGAGGTGTGGCGTCGCGATCGCGGCTGCGGCCGGCACGCCGACGTGCGAATGGATGTCGATGGTGGTCGACTTCGGCCGCACCTCGCGTCCGGGCTTTCCCTGTTTGCGCGCGGCGGTCGGGCCGTAGCGGTTCGTGTCGGGCATGATTGTTGTTTCTCCTGTTTAAGTCTCTCCGTCGTCATCCCCGCGAAGGCGGGGCACCCAGTAAACGCAGGCTCATCGATGTCGTGAGGCTGGTGTTTACTGGGTCGCCCGCTTTCGCGGGCGATGACGATCATTTGCGTTGTGCGCCACTCATCAAAACACCCCCAGATGCTGCGCGATGCGCTTCTCGTCGGTGCGGACCTCGTCCGCCGTGCCGGAAAACACCACCGCGCCGGTATTCACGATCACCACGTTGTCGGCAAGCTCCAGCGTCAGCTTGATGTTTTGCTCCACCAGCACGATCGAGAGGCCCTCGGCCTTGAGCTGCGCGATGGTGCGGCCGACCTCGGCGACGATCTGCGGCGCGAGCCCTTCGGAGGGCTCGTCCATCAACAGCACGCGCGGATTGCCCATCAGCGCGCGGCCGATGGCAAGCATCTGCTGCTCGCCGCCGGAGAGCGAGCCCGCGACCTGCGCGTCGCGCTCCTTCAGCCGCGGGAACAGCGCGAACACGCGCTCGATCGTCCATGTGCCGTTCTCGCGCGCCTGCCGCGCCACGTCCAGATTCTCCCGCACGGTCAGCGAGCGGAACATGCGCCGGCCCTGCGGCACCAGGCAGATGCCTTTGCGCGCGATCGCTTCCGGCGCAAGGCCGGCGACCTCCTCGCCGAACAGCATGATCGAGCCGCGCCGGGGTTTCAGAAACCCCATGATGGTCGACATGCAGGTGGTCTTGCCGGCGCCGTTGCGGCCAAGCAAGCCGAGCAGGCGGCCGGGGTGAAGCGCAAAGCCGACGCCGTGCAGCACATGGCTGTCGCCGTAGTAGGTGTCGACGTCGTGGATGCGCAGCGCCTCACTCGCCAAGGTACACCTCCTTGGTGCGCGGATCGGCGACCACTTCGGCGCGCGTACCTTCGACGATCACCTCGCCGTAGTGCAGCAGCGTGATGCGCTCCGCGAAGGCGAGCGCCGAGTCCATGTCGTGCTCGATCATCACGATGGTGACGTCGCGCGGCACGCGCGCCAGCAGCTCGCGCACCTGGCTGCGCTCCTCCTGAGAGAGGCCCGCGAGCGGCTCGTCGAGGAGGAGCACCTTCGGCTTCTGCGCCAGCGCCATTGCCATTTCGAGCCGGCGGCGCTCGCCGTACGAGGTCTCCGCCACCGTGCGGTCCGCGCTGGCGCCCAATCCCACCAGCGCCAGCGCCTCGCGCGCCGCGTCATGGAGATGAGGCTGGCCGGACAGGAATGTCCAGATGTTCCAGCGCAGTTTGCTCAGGCCGAGCAGCGCCAGCACCACGTTGTGGACGAGCGTTTCCTTCGGGAACAGTGTGAGGATCTGATAGGTGCGCGCGAGCCCGAGATGCACGCGCTGCTGCGTCGGCAATTTCAGCAGTTCCTGCCCGAACAGCTTCACCGAGCCGGTATCGGGCGAAAGATCGCCGGTCACCAGATTGAACAGCGTGGTCTTGCCGGCGCCGTTCGGGCCGATGATCAGCCGCCGCTCTCCCGGCATCACGGTGAGCGACACGTCCTTGGTGGCCGGCAGGCCGCCGAAGCGCTTGTTCAGGCCAATGACTTCGAGCGCCGGCGTCATGACACGCTCACGGCTTTCTTGGCCGGACGGCGCCAGCGCAGCCAGAGCTGCCGCACGCCCGGCACGATGCCGAACGGCATGAACATGATGACAACGACGAAGATCGCGCCGAGCAGCGTGTTCCAGCGATCGACGTAGCTTGAGACCACGTTCTTCACCAGCGTGATGATGACGGCCCCCACGATCGGACCGGTCAGCGTCGAGGCGCCGCCGAGGATCGCCATCAGCAGCACCTCGGCCGACTGCTGCAACGAGATCGCGTGCGGCGAGATGAACAGGTTGTAGTAGACATAGAGCAGGCCCGCGACCGAGCCCCAGAACGAGGCGAGCACGAACGCGAGCCACTGGATCAGCCACACGTTATGGCCGAGCATGCGCATGCGGCGCGGCTGGTCGCGCGCGCCCTGCAGGGCGGCGCCGAAGGGCGAGCGGGTGAGCCGCCAGATGAAGAACAGCGCGATCGCGCACACGATGAGCGTGAACCAGTAGAAGTTCGGCGCCGGGTTGATGTCGATGCCGAACGGGGCGGGGCGCACTGCGTAGCGCAAACCGTTGTCGCCGTTGGTGATGGTGTTGGCGCGGTACGCGATGCCCCACACGATCTGCCCGAGCGCGAGTGTGATCATCAGGAAGCCGATCCCGGAGGCGCGCAGGGCGAGCAGGCCGAACAGCGCGCCGCACGCGGTCGAAAAAACGATGGCGCCGATCGCGCTCGCGAACTGGCCGAAGCCGGCATTGAGCATCAGCACCGCCATGTAGCTCGCAAGCCCGACAAAAGCCGCATGCCCGAGCGAGACCATCCCGCCGTAACCGAGCAGCAGGTTCAGGCTCACGGCAAGCAGCGCGTAGATCAGGATCTGGCTTGCGAGGTTGACGTAAAACTCGCTGGTGACGACAAGCGGCACCGCGATCAGCGCGGCCGCAATCGCGATCAGGGCGACCGCGCCGCGCGTCACGACGGCACCCGGCCGAACAGGCCCTGCGGCCGGAACACCAGCACCAGCACCATCGGCAGGAACAGGATGAAGTAGGCGAGGTCGGGGAAGAGCGCGATGCCGAAGTTGTAGAGGAAGCCGACCACGAAGCTGCCGACGAACGCGCCGAGCAGGCTGCCTGCGCCGCCGAGGATCACGACGATCAGCGCCAGCGGCAGCATGTCGGTATCGAGGCCCGGATAGGCATTGAGCGCCGGAGCGCCGAGCGTGCCGCCGATGCCGGCGAGCACCGCGCCGAGGCAGAACACCACGGTGAACAGCAGCGACACCGGAATGCCGACGCCGCGCGCCATCTCCATGTCATCGACGCCGGCGCGGATCATGGCGCCAAGCCGCGTGCGCTCCATCAACAGATAGAGCGCGACGGCGGTGACCAGCGCGATGACCAGCACCACGAGCCGGAAGGTCGGGAAGCTGACGGTGCAGAGCGGTCCAAGCGCTGTAACAAATTGACAAACCTCGACGGGCAATCGAGTGGGCGCGCGCAGTTTGGCTGGCGCCGGCAAGGTCCAGGGATCGCCGGTCCAGATCAGCAGGCAGAGGTCGGCGATGATGAACGAGACGCCGAGCGTCACCAGCACCTGGCCCTGCACGTTGCCGGCGAGGCGCCGCAGGATCAGCCGTTCGAACAGGATGCCGATGACGCCGACACCGAGGCCGGCGCCCAGCACCGCGACCCAGAAGTTGCCGCCGAAATACGCGATCGTGGCGCCCAGATAGGCTCCCAGCATGAAGAAGCCGCCATGCGCGAGATTGGGAATGCGCATCAGGCCGAAGGCGAGCGAGAAACCGGAGGAGAGCAGGAACAACAGGCCGCCGAAGGAGATGCTGTTCAGCGTCTGGACGATCCAGAATTGAAGAGGTTTGGACGTGAAGAAACCAATTAGATCGTAGAGCATCGGCTAGCCTAGCGCGCGCTTTTCTCTCTCCCCGCTTGCGGGGAGAGGGTGCCCGAGCGAAGCGAGGGCGGGTGAGGGG
>JBAVXH010000039.1:0-33641 GCA_049698215.1 Xanthobacteraceae bacterium
CTGCTCGAGATCCGCCATCACTCGCTTTATGCTCCGCGGGATTTCGACATCTCGCCCTACTTCGCGGTGGTGAAGCCGACCATCGAGAACGGGTTCGAATACAAGAAGCTGCACTGGGCCGACCTGCCGCTGCCGCACGAGGAAGAGACCGTGCCGACGGTCGAGGCCGGCGATGCGACACTCGCCCCACTCTTTGCGCCACGCCGGCGGCGCCGCACCATTACGTGGTCGTGACCCGGGCAGTCATTCCGGCCGAGCGCAGCGAGAGCCGGAATCCATAACCACGAAACAAGAGATGACGCGCTGTCGGCGCGTAAACTGCGCCGACCGTGGTTATGGGTCCCCGCTTTTCGCGGGGACGACACTTGCTCGCGCGGCGCAACCCATCTACCTCTGCGTCATGCTCTCCGACGCCTCCAAGGCCCTCGCGCAGATGTTCACGCCATCGTTTCGCGCGGTGCTGCTGAAATCCGTCGGGCTCGCCATCCTGCTGCTGATCATGCTCGGCATCGGATTGCAGCGGGTGTTCGCCTGGCTGTCCGCGGAAGGCGCAGGCTACCTGGAAGGCGTCACCGGGGCTGGGTGGCACACACCGCTGCAGGTGCTGCTCTGGATCGTGACGGTGACCCTCGGCATCGGATTGTTCGCCGGCGCGATCTTCGTCATGCCGGCGGTCACGGCCTTTGTTGCCAGCTTCTTCTCCGACGAGGTTTCCGCCGAGGTCGAGCACGCGCACTATCCGGCCGACCCTCCCGGCATGCCCGTGCCGCTGTGGACCGCGACCCTCCAAGGGATCAAGACCGCGCTGCTGGCGCTGCTCGTCTATCTGATCGCGGTGCCGTTCCTGCTGTTTGCGGGAATCGGATTCCTGATCTTCTTCGTGGCGAACACGTTCCTGCTCGGTCGCGAATACTTCCTGCTCGCCGCGATGCGCTTCCACTCGGTCGAAGACGCAAAGCGCCTGCGCACGATGCACCACGGCACCGTGATGCTGGCCGGCGCCTTCATCTCGGCATTCGTGTCGATCCCGATCGTGAATCTCGCGACGCCGCTGTTCGGAATGGCGCTCATGACTCACGTGCACAAGCGCATCGCGGGGCAAAGGCGGGAGCTGATCGAGCATACGTAGGGTGGGCAAAGGAGCGCGAAGCGCGACGTGCCCACCGCTTTCTCGCGCATGAGACTCGCGTGGGCTTCGCTGCGCTCAGCCCACCCTACGGTTTGCCGCGTAAATCCACGATGCGTTTGGCCTTGCCGAGCGAGCGCTCGATCGCGCCGGGCGGCGTCGTTTCCACCACGGCGGTGACGCCGATCAGCGCCTTGATCTGATGTGAAAGATCGCGGCTGCAGGCCGCGCGCATCGCATCGTCGCCGCCGGGCCGTGCCTCGACCTTCACGGTCATCTCGTCGAGCCGATCTTGCCGGCGCAGCTCGATCAAAAAATGCGGCGCGAGCCGCTCGTCGCGCAGGATCAGTTCCTCGATCTGCGTCGGGAACACGTTGACGCCGCGCACGATCATCATGTCGTCGGAGCGCCCGGTGATCTTCTCGATCCGGCGCATCGAGCGCGCCGTGCCGGGCAAGAGCCGCGTCAGATCGCGCGTGCGATAGCGGATCACCGGCATCGCCTCCTTGGTGAGCGAGGTGAACACCAATTCGCCGCGCTCGCCCTCGGGCAGAACCGCGCCGGTCTCCGGATCGATCACCTCCGGATAGAAGTGATCCTCCCAGACATGCAGGCCGTCTTTCGTTTCGACGCACTCGTTCGCGACGCCCGGCCCCATCACCTCGGACAAGCCGTAGATATCGACCGCATGCATGTCGAAATCGTTCTCGATTTCGGTGCGCATCGCGTTGGTCCATGGCTCGGCGCCGAAGATGCCGATCTTGAGCGAGCACTTGCGCGGATCGACCTTCTGGGCGCGGAACTCGTCGAGGATCGCCAGCATGTAGCTCGGCGTCACCGTGATAATGTCGGGCTCGAAATCTACGATCAGCTTGACCTGGCGCTCGGTCATCCCGCCAGAGACCGGAATGGTGATGCAGCCGAGCTTTTCGGCGCCGTAATGCACACCCAGCCCGCCGGTGAAGAGCCCGTAGCCGTAGGCATTGTGGATCTTCATGCCGGGCCGGCCGCCGCTCGCCACGATGCTGCGCGCGCAGACATCGGCCCAGGTGCGGATATCGAGCTTGGTGTAGCCGACCACCGTCGGCTTCCCGGTCGTGCCCGACGAGGCGTGAATGCGCACCACCTTGTCCATCGGCACCGCGAACATCCCATAGGGGTAGTTCGCCCGCAGGTCGTCCTTCGACGTCGTCGGAAACTTGCGCAGGTCGCTTAGGTCCTTCAGGTCGTCAGGATGCACGCCCGCCGCATCGAATGATGTCTTGTAGTGCGGCACGTTCTCATACGCGTGCTTGAGCGACCACTTCATCCGCCGCAACTGCAACGCCGCGATCTCGTCGCGCGATGCGATCTCGATCGGGTTCAGGTCCTTCCGGTTCGGCGCGAAGTCCGCCGCGCGCTTGCTCATCCCTTTGTTCCTTTGCGCGTGATCTTGATCCAAAAACCCGGTGCCCACTTTTCGGGATCGCGCGCTACATCTTCCGCTGCTGCGCATTCCAGTGCCTTTCGAGATTGGCGATCAGCGCCGGCGAGAAGTGGCAGTAGGCCTGCTCGCGTGCGTACACCGCCATGTAGCGGCGGAACAGATCGAGCGGCTCCTCGGCGACGCGGAACGCGCGGCGGTTTCCCGCTGCGCTGACCACGCCTGAATCGGTGAAGCTTGCGATCACGCGGTCGAGCGCCGCATCCATCTCGCCCGGCGGCACGATCTCGTCGCAGATCATGCGCCCTTCCGGCGTGTCGCAATCGAGCCGCAGGCCAGACACGATCGCGCGCCGCGCGATGCGGTCGCCGGTAAAGCGCGGCAGCCGCATGTTGGCGGCGCCCGGGATGATACCCTCCTTGCGGGCGGGCAGCGTCATGTAGGCGTCGCTTGCCGCCACCACATAGTCCATCGTCAGCAGATACTGGCAACCGCCGCCGATCGCGAAATGCTCGACGCCCGCGATCCACGGCTTCTCGATCGAACCGCCGTAGATATCGTCGGGGCTGACGTCCGGACGTGCGAGGCCGCGCATCATCTTGTTCACGAAACCCATCTCGCGCGTGACAAACCAGAGATACGAGATCTTGCCGTGGTAGATGTGGGTGAGATTGATACCAGTGCAGAACACGCGCTGGCCCCGATACTTCTCGTGGCTCACGGTGTCGCCGCGCAGCACGGCGAGTTCGCTTGCGGGATCAAGGATGGCGAGATCGACCGCCGTCTCGACCTGGCTCAGCGTCGTCTCGTCCTCGGCGTTGAGATAGCGTGGGTTGCGCATGAACACCGTGGTGGCCTTGCCCTGGCGCACCACCGCCGCGGTGCCAAGATCGAGCGAACCTTTGACCTGAAGCTCGGGCAGGCGCGCGGAGGAATCCGGCTTAGGCAGCAACATCGCGTGACAAAGATGCGCACCCGCCGCCGGATGCGCGAGAACTTGCGCGAAGAAGATGCCCTGATCGACCTCGATGCCGTCCTTGTCGCGCTGCATCTTGCGGGCTTCGGCCGCGACCTGTGCGCG
Organism: Xanthobacteraceae bacterium; assembly: GCA_049698215.1. Classification (GTDB taxonomy): domain Bacteria; phylum Pseudomonadota; class Alphaproteobacteria; order Rhizobiales; family Xanthobacteraceae; genus PALSA-894. Next base: position 3,631 of record JBAVXH010000039.1, read on the forward strand.
CGTCGGCACAAGGCCGGGCAGAAGATCGGCGGCGGCATACACGAGGGGTTCGGCGCGCACGAATGCGGCCATGTCCTCGGTCAGCGCGCGATAGACGGCTTCGGCATGGCGGGCGAGAAACGCTTCGCGGCTCTCGCGCCCAGCACGCAGGATCGTGTCGGCGGTGCGCGCCTGCTCGGGGGTGCGTTTCGGCTTCTGCGGGAGCGCCGCAAGCAATTCATGGCCACGACGCCAGAATGCCGCGTGCACGTCGGCATCGCGCTGAAAATGTCCGGTCACTTCCGGGCGCGTCGCCGTCCACGATACTGCGGCGTCTGTGACGACTTGCATGCGTTTCTCTCCCGCTCGGACCATACTTGGTCACTGGAGGGTGGGCAAAGGAGCACTCGGATCGGCGCTTCGCGCCGTCCGAGCACAGGCTCCACGACGTGCCCGCCGTAACTCGCAAGGGCTGCGTTACCCCACCGTCTTCTCCGGCCAGCGGCAAAGGTCGTTGATGACGCACTTTTCGCACAGCGGCTTGCGCGCGATGCAGGTGTAGCGGCCGTGCAGGATCAGCCAGTGATGGGCGTGCAGCTTGTATTTGTCGGGCACCACTTCGTTCAGCTTAAGCTCGACCTCGAACGGCGTCAGGCCTGGCGCCATGTTGGTGCGGTTGCCGACGCGGAAGATGTGCGTGTCGACCGCGATGGTCGGCTCGCCGAACGCCACATTGAGCACGACGTTCGCGGTCTTGCGCCCCACGCCCGGCAGCGCTTCGAGCGCCTCGCGATCGCGCGGCACCTTGCCGCCATGCTCGGCGACGAGCCGGCGTGACAGCTCGACGACGTTCTTCGCCTTGCCGCGATAGAGCCCGATCGTCTTGATGAACTCGCGCACACGCTCCTCGCCGAGCACCGCCATCTTCTCCGGCGTGTCGGCCGCGGCGAACAGCGCGGGCGTCGCCTTGTTGACGCCGGCATCGGTCGCCTGCGCGGAGAGCACGACCGCGACCAGCAGCGTGTAGGGATTGATCGAGGTGAGTTCCGTGGTCGGCGCGGGGCTTGCCTTCTTGAAGCGGCGGAAGGCTTCTTCCACTTCGGCCGCAGACCATGGCTTCGGCTTGCTGGATTTCAGCGATTTCTTTTTGCCCGCCGGGGTCGTCTTGCGCGCCATGAAGCCGGTATAATCGAGCAATGAGCGAGAGCAACGGCCTTGAGGCCCCGCAGGCCGAGCCCACACTGTTTTCCGCGCTGCTGACCCCGCACCGTTCGCTGGGCAACACGGGCTTTCTCATCGTCATGGGCCTGATTGCCGGGCTGAGCTTCGTCTGCGGCTTGATGTTTCTTGTGCTCGGCGCGTGGCCGGTGCTGCCGTTCCTCGGGCTCGACGTGGTGCTGATCTATTGGGCCTTCCGGGCGAACTACCGCGCTGCGGCGGCCTACGAGGAGGTGACGGTCACGCCCTCCGAGCTGCACGTGAAGAAGGTGAGCGCGCGCGGCAAGGTGGCCGAATGGTCGTTCAATCCGGTGTGGGTGCGGGTCGAACGCGAGACGCATGAGGAGTTTGGCTTGATGCGGCTGTTCCTGGTTTCCCACGGCCGCAAGCTCACCATCGCGGGCTTTCTCGGTCCGGCCGAAAAGGAAAGCTTTGCCAAAGCCTTAGGAGACGCGATCGGCGAGGCGAAGCGCGGACCGGCGCGCAATCCGTAAAGCAGAAATCGGGTGGTTCTGGCACTCTCAGGGCACTAGGTAGCAGGCATGCACATGACATCGGAGACCGCCATGTTATCCCCCGACCGCCTGCCCGATCTCAGCATCCTGATGCGCGCCAACGACGACTACGCCGTGGTGCGCCGCGCGATCGCCTACATCTCGGAGCACTGGCGCGCCCAGCCCGAGGTCGAGCAGGTCGCGCACGCCGTCGGCGTGACGCCGGACGAATTGCATCACCTGTTCCGCCGCTGGGCCGGGCTGACGCCGAAGGCCTTTCTCCAGGCGATCACGCTCGATGCGGCGCGCAAGCTGTTGCGCGATTCTGCAAGCGTGCTCGACGCGACCTACGAGGTCGGCCTCTCCGGCCCCGGCCGGCTGCACGACCTGTTCGTCACCCATGAGGCGATGTCGCCGGGTGAATGGAAATCCGGCGGCGAGGGCCTGACGATTTCCTACGGCTTCCACCCCTCGCCGTTCGGCATCGCGCTCGTCATGGCGACGCCGCGCGGCCTCGCGGGCCTCGCGTTCGGCGATCCGGGCGAGGAAAAGACGATGCTCGCCGATATGCGCGGCCGCTGGGTGAAGGCCGCCTACGTCGAGGACACCTCGATCACCGCGCCGCTCGCCGCGCGCATCTTCGACGCGAAGCTGTGGCGCCCCGACCGGCCGTTGCGCATCATCATGATCGGCACCGACTTCGAGGTGCGCGTCTGGGAAACGCTGCTCGGCATTCCGATGGGCAAGTGCTCGACCTATTCGGATGTCGCCAGCAAGATCGGCCGCCCCAAGGCCTCGCGCGCGGTCGGCGCCGCAGTCGGCAAGAACCCGCTGTCGTTCGTGGTGCCGTGCCATCGCGTACTCGGCCGCTCCGGCGACATCACGGGCTATCACTGGGGGCTCACCCGCAAGCGCGCGATGCTCGGCTGGGAAGCGGGGCAAGTGGCGGCGGCGTAATCACGCCGCGAATTCGGTGCGTTCCCTCCCCCCTTGAGGGGGAGGGCTTGGGAGGGGGGTCGGAGTTTTCGGACACGCCTTCTCAACGCACATTGACCCCCACCCCTAACCCCTCCCGGCAAGGGGGGAGGGGAACAGAGCGGAGCGTATTGCTCGCTCATAGCTTCTTCCAAAAAAATACCGTGTCGCAGAAGCCGCCCGCCGGCCACATCGCGTAATCCGGCACGACACCGACCCGCTGCCAGCCGGTTCGCACATAAAGCCGCTCGGCTTCGGTGCCGGCCGTGTCGAGAACGAGCAGCGTGCGACCGCGCGCCTTGGCTTCCGCCTCCGCCCGCTCCATCAGCTTCGCGCCGATCCCGCGACCGCGCGCCGACCGATGCACCAGCAGCTTCTTGATGTCGCCGCGATGTGGCTGGTTCGGCGGCATGTCGAGGCCAAGCTGCACCGTGCCGACAATGCGGCCATCGAGCCTCGCGGCAACCAGCACGGTCTCGCCGCGCGCAACCGAAGCAATCACCTTCTCGAAGAACTTCGCCGCATCGTCGCGGCCCAACGGCAGCATGAAGTTGACGCTCGCGCCGCCTTCGACGCAGTCGACGAGGACATCGGCGAGCTCATCGAGCGCGGCATTCGCCGCGGCGACATCGAGGACCAGAATCTCGGGCTTTGCGTTCATGTCCCAAACATGCCAGTTCGTGCGCAAAGATACAGGCCCGGCGCATGGCGCCGGCAACGCGCCGATCAGCGAGAGACTCCGAAATGCCGACACACCGGCCCGTGATGCTTGTCATCCTCGACGGATGGGGCTGGCGCGAGGAACGCGCCGACAACGCCGTCCTCCAAGCCCACACCCCGACCTTCGACCGCATCTGGGCGGCGTGCCCGCACGCGCTACTTCACACCTCGGGCAAGGACGTGGGCCTCCCGCCGGGACAGATGGGCAATTCGGAAGTCGGGCACCTCAACATCGGCGCGGGCCGCGTGGTGATGCAGGAACTGCCGCGCGTCGATCACGCGATCGAAAGCGGGGAGCTGGCGAAGAATCCCGTGCTCGGCCGGTTCATCGAAAAGCTGAAACAGACCGGCGGCACCTGCCACCTGATGGGGCTCGTTTCGCCCGGCGGCGTGCACTCGCACCAGAACCACGCCGTCGCGCTGGCGAAGATTCTCAGCGGCGCCGGGATTCCCGTCGCGTTCCACGCTTTCATGGATGGCCGCGACACGCCGCCCCGCGCGGGGGCGGAATACATGGCGCGCCTTGTTGCAGACCTGCCGCCATCGGTGCGCATCGCGACCGTCACCGGCCGCTATTACGCGATGGACCGCGACAATCGCTGGGAGCGCGTGTCGAAGGCCTACGAGGCCGTCGTCGAAGGCAAAGGCGCGGCGTTTGCCGATCCGGCCTCCGCAATCGCGGCCGCGTACAAACAAGACGTGACCGACGAGTTCATCATCCCCGCCGTGATCAGCTCCTATCAGGGCATGCGTGATGGTGACGGCGTGCTCTGCTTCAACTTCCGCGCCGACCGCGTACGCGAGCTTCTCGCGGCGATCCTCGATCCGAAGTTTTCCGGCTTCCAGCGCACGCACACCGTCAGGGTCGGCGCAGCCGTCGGCATGACGGAATACAGCGAGGAGCTCAACGCCTTCCTGCAGGCACTCTTCCCGCCGCAGTCGCTGTCGAACATCCTGGGTGAGGTCGTCGCGCACGCCGGACGCACGCAACTGCGCATGGCCGAGACCGAGAAGTACGCGCACGTCACGTATTTCCTGAACGGCGGGCGCGAGGAGAAGTATGTCGGCGAGGATCGCATCATGGTCCCCTCGCCCAAGGTCGCGACTTACGACCTCCAGCCCGAGATGTCGGCGCCCGAGCTGACCGACAAGGCGGTCGCGGCGATCGACTCGGGCAAGTACGACCTGATCGTGCTCAACTTCGCCAATCCCGACATGGTCGGCCACACCGGAAGCCTGCCCGCCGCCATCAAGGCGGTCGAAACCGTCGACGCCGGGCTCGGCAGGATCGCGGATGCGATCAAGCGCCAGCATGGCGCGCTGCTGGTCACGGCCGATCACGGCAACTGCGAATTGATGCGCGATCCGGTCACGGGAGGGCCGCACACGGCTCACACCACCAATCCGGTGCCGGTCGTGCTCGTTGCCGACGACAAGGTGTCGCTCGCCGAGGGCCGCCTCGCCGACATCGCGCCGACCTTGCTGGAGCTGATGGGACTGCCGAAGCCCGCCGACATGACCGGCACGTCGCTGCTGAAGCGCTAATCCCTCAACCCCAGCACATCCAGCATGTTGTAGAGTCCCGGCTGCTTGCCGCGGATCCAGAGCGCGGCTTTCAGCGCGCCGCGCGCGAAAATGATGCGGTCGGTCGCCTTGTGGGTCAGCTCGATGCGCTCGTCGGCGCCGGCGAAGATCACGCTGTGCTCGCCCGCGACATTGCCGCCGCGCAGGGACGCGAAGCCGATGCTGCCTGCCTTGCGCGCGCCGATGTGACCGTCGCGCCCTCGTTCGCTCTGCTTCTTCAAGTCGATCTTGCGGCCTTCTGCGGCAGCCTCGCCGAGCAGCAGCGCGGTGCCGGACGGCGCATCGATCTTCTTGTTGTGATGCATCTCGACGATCTCGATATCGAAATCCTCATCGAGCGCCTGAGCAACCTTCTTCGTCATCACCGCCAGCAGATTGACGCCGAGGCTCATGTTGCCCGACTTCATGATCGCGGTTTTCTTCGCGGCCTCGGCGATCTTGGCGTCGTCGGCGGCCGAGGTGCCGGTGGTGCCGATGATGTGCGCGAGCTTGGTCTCGGCGGCGAGCGCCGCGAGCTTCACGGTCGCGGCCGGAACGGTGAAATCGAGGATCGCGTCCGCCGCAACCGTGAGCGGGCGCACCTCGCTGGTCACGATGACGCGGTTCGGCGGCAGACCCGCAAGCACGCCGGAGTCCTGACCGACGTGCGGCGAGCCCTCTGTTTCGGTCGCGCCGACCAGCGCAAGTCCGGGTGTCTCGGCGATTGCTTTCACAAGCGCCCGCCCCATGCGCCCGCCGGCGCCGGCCACGATCAGCCGCATGTCGGCCATCACGAAACTCCGTGTTGCGGGGCGGGTATAGCGGGACGGCCCGATGATGTCAGCCCGGCTGTGGACCGTCGTAGCCTTCGATCACGATCACGTCGCCGGCCGAGTGCGGCGTGCGCAGCTTGATCGCCGCCTGATATTCGGGCGAGTTGTAGCAGGCCAGCGCCGTCTCGTAGTCCTTGAACTCGAGCACGACATTGCGCGAGCGGACCTTGCCCTCGGGATTTTCGAATTTGCCCCCGCGCACCAGGAATTTTGCGCCGTATTTTTTGAGCGGCACAGCGTTCGCCGCGACGTAGTCCTTGTAGCCGTCCGGATTGCTTACATCGATATGGGCGACCCAGTAACCCTTGGGCATGTTCTCCTCCAAGCTCGGTCGTCATCATCCGCGAAAGCGGATGATCCAGTAAACACCATTGTCGCGGTATGGCACCGACGTCGCATACTGGATGCCCGCTTTCGCGGGCATGACGACGAAGTTATTTCGCTGCAGCAGCAATCTCGTCGACGATCGCATGCGCGGCCGCCTTCGGATCGGCAGCGCCCGTGACCGGCCGGCCCACCACCAGGTAATCCGCACCCGCCTTGATTGCCTGCGCGGGCGTCGCAACGCGTTTCTGGTCACCATGTGCGGTGCCCGCGGGGCGCACGCCCGGCGTCACAAACACCATCTGGTTGCCGACCGCGAGGCGCAAGGGCGAGGCTTCCTCGGGCGAACAGACAAGGCCGTCGATGCCCATGTCATGGGCCTGCTGTGCGCGGCGTGCGACGAGCGCATCGACGTCGGTCGAATAGCCGGCTTCCGCGAGATCGATGTCGTCGTAGGAGGTGAGCACCGTGACGGCGAGGATCTTCAGCTTCGAGCCCGCCCGCGCCGCGACCGCCGCCTTCATGGTCTGCGGGTAGGCGTGCACGGTGAGGAACGTCACGCCGGTCCTGGCGACGCTCTCGACACCCTTCAACACCGTGTTCTCAATGTCGTGCAGCTTCATGTCGAGGAAGACCTGCTTGCCGCCGCGGATCAGCTCGTCGACGAACGCGAGCCCGCTCGCAAACGCAAGCTGGTAGCCGATCTTGTAGAAGGAAACGCTGTCGCCGAGCCGTTCCACCATTTGCTGCGCATCGCGCAAGCCGGGGAGGTCGAGCGCAACAATCAGTCGGTCGCGCGAATCAAGCGGCATATGGACTTCCGGATGCCGGAACGAGAAGCGCGCGTCAACCGTGGCGGTAAACCCAGACTCGCGCCGGCGGCATGTTGCGCCAGATGCGCTCGGAGGCCTCGACCTTCACGCCGGCAAGCTTCGGGATCGGCGGCACAACCGCATAGGTGAACTGGACGAACGGACACTCCGGGCCCAGGAATGCGAGCGCCTCGCGCAGCAAGCGCATGCGTGTGCGCAGCGGCTTGGTCATCAGCGGCAGACCGGACACGATCGCGGAGGCCTCGTGGCGCGTGTAGTGGGCCAGTGCCTCGCGCAACCGGTAGGCGTCGGCCTGCACGACGGTCGCCTCCGGGAAGCGCTCGCGCAAGAGCTGGCAGAAGGCCGGATTGAACTCGACCAGCACGAGGCGAGACGGGTCGACGCCGTGCTCGATCAGCGCTTCGGTGATCGGGCCGGTGCCGGGGCCGAGTTCGATCACGGGCCCGGTCGCGTCGGGATCGACATATTGCGCCATGGCGCGGGCGAGCGGCCTGCTCGATGGCGTAACGGCGCCGACCGCGAGCGGCTTCTTGATCCAGGAGCCGATGAAGCGGACCTCGTCATCGAGCCGCACGCCGTTCTTCTGCTCGAAGCGGCGGAGGTGCGTCTCGATGTTGCGGCCGATTTTCTGTTCGATGCGGCGGAACGGCAGTTCCACCTTCTGCTCGAAATGCTCTTCGAACAGCTTCACCCGCTTTTCGATGTTCTGGCCGATTTTCTGCTCGATACGGCGCAGCGGGCGCTCGATCTTGCGCTCGAACCCAGCCTCGAACAGCCGTACGCGCTTCTCGATGTTCTTCCCGATGATCTGTTCGAACAGCTTGATCCGCTTTTCGAACTGTTCGAGCGCCTGAAGGGCCATCGCGACGCAACCGTTCTGTGGCAGTTCCGTGACGCTTACGCGTAAAGGTCGGGCCGCCGGGGGTCAAGATACCCAAGGTTCAAGAAGGTTAAAGGCATGTTTCAGGCTGAGCCCTGCCGATTGCCGAGTCCGTCAAGAAATTCCTTCACCTTCGAGAAGAAACCCGCGGCCTCCGGCTGGGTTTCGTTCGACGATTGCTGCTCGAATTCCTGCAGCAATTCTTTCTGCCGCTTTGTCAGCTTCTGCGGAGTCTCGACCAAGACCTGCACATACATGTCGCCGGTCTCCCGCGCGCGCAACACCGGCATGCCCTTTCCGCCGAGGCGGAAACGGCGGCCGGACTGGGTGCCCTCGGTCACCTTCACGCGGGTCTTGCCACCATCGATCGTCGGCACGTCGAAGCCGCCACCGAGCGCCGCGGTCACCATCGAGATCGGCACGCGGCAGTGCAGGTCCGCGCCGTCGCGCTGGAAGAAGGGATGGGGGCTCAGCGAGAGGAAGATGTAGAGATCGCCCTGCCCGCCCCCGCGGATTCCGGCCTCGCCCTCGCCGGCAAGGCGAATGCGGGTCCCGTCTTCCACGCCGGCCGGCACGTTGACCGAGAGCGTGCGCTCGCGCATGACGCGCCCGGAGCCGGTGCAGTTCGGGCATGGGTTGTCGATGACCTGGCCGCGGCCCTGGCAGGCCACGCACGTGCGCTCCAGGGTGAAGAAGCCTTGCGTGTGACGCACCTTGCCTGCGCCGCCGCAGGTCGCGCAGGTTTTCGGCTTGGAGCCCGCCTTCGCGCCCGCGCCCGAGCACGCCTCGCAGGTCACCGAGGTCGGGATGCGCACCTGCGCAGTCTTGCCGACATAAGCTTCCTCAAGCGTGATCTCCATGTTGTAGCGCAGATCCGCACCGCGCTCGCGGCCACCGCCGCGTCCGCGCCGCCCGCCGCCCATCCCGAACAGATCCTCGAAAATGTCCGAGAAGCTCGAGGCGAAATCCGCGCCAAACCCATGTGCGCCGCCCGGCCCGCCTTGCTCAAAGGCCGCATGGCCGAAGCGGTCGTAGGCTGCGCGCTTCTGCCCGTCCTTCAGGACGTCATAGGCCTCGTTGATTTCCTTGAAGTGCGCCTCGCATTCCTTGTCGCCGGGATTGCGATCGGGGTGCCACTTCATCGCGAGCTTGCGATAGGACGCCTTCATCTCCGCTTCGGTCGCGGTGCGCGTGACTTGGAGGATTTCGTAGTAGTCGCGCTTCGCCATCAGAGAGGCGCCCCCAAATGACAGAAACACACCCCCGAGGCGCGCCCGGAGGTGTGTTCTGTTTCTTGCTCGTCAGCCATGCGCCGCCTTATGCGTCGGCTCAGGCCGATTTCTTGTTCTTCTTGTCGTCGTCGACCTCGGTGAACTCCGCGTCGACGACATCGTCCTTGGGTGCGCCGCCAGTAGAAGCGCCGCCATCGGCACCGGGCGCGCCCGGCCCACCGGGACCGGCCTGATCCTTCTGGGCCTGCGCGTACATCGCCTCGCCGAGCTTCATCGAGGCTTGCGCGAGCGTATTGGTCTTGGCCTTGATGTCGTCGGCGTCATCGCCCTTCACGGCTTCCTTCAGCGATGCCAGCGCATCCTCGATCGCACGCCGCTCGGCTTCTCCGACCTTCGAACCGTGCTCGGCGAGCGCCTTCTCGGTCATGTGGATGGTCGCCTCGGCGTGGTTCTTCGCCTCGACCTGAGCCTTGCGCTTCTTGTCTTCTTCGGCGTGAGCCTCGGCGTCCTTCACCATCTTCTCGATGTCGTTATCGGACAGGCCGCCCGAGGCCTGGATGCGGATCTGCTGCTCCTTGCCCGTGCCCTTGTCCTTCGCCGACACGTTGACGATGCCGTTCGCGTCGATGTCGAAAGTGACCTCGATCTGCGGCACACCGCGCGGCGCAGGCGGCAGACCGACGAGATCGAACTGCGCCAGCAGCTTGTTGTCGGCCGCCATTTCGCGTTCGCCCTGGAACACCCGGATCGTGACCGCGGTCTGGTTGTCCTCGGCGGTCGAGAACACCTGGCTCTTCTTGGTCGGGATCGTGGTGTTGCGGTCGATCAGGCGCGTGAACACGCCACCCAGCGTTTCGATGCCGAGCGACAGCGGGGTCACGTCGAGCAGCAGCACGTCCTTGACGTCGCCCTGCAGCACGCCCGCCTGGATCGCAGCGCCGATCGCCACGACTTCGTCCGGGTTGACGCCCTTGTGCGGCTCCTTACCGAAGAACTGCTTCACCACGTCCTGCACCTTCGGCATGCGGGTCATGCCGCCGACCAGAACAACCTCGTTGATCTCGGCCGCCGACAGCCCGGCGTCTTTCAGCGCCTTGCGGCACGGCTCGACGGTCTGCTGGATGAGATCATCCACCAGCGCCTCGAACTTAGCGCGCGTGAGCTTCAGGGTGAGGTGCTTCGGGCCCGAGGCATCCGCCGTGATGAATGGCAGGTTGATCTCGGTCTGCGTCGTGGACGAGAGCTCGATCTTCGCCTTTTCGGCGGCTTCCTTCAGCCGCTGCAGCGCGAGCTTGTCGTTGCGCAGGTTAATGCCCTGCTCCTTCTGGAACTCGTCGGCCAGATAGTTGACGAGCCGCATGTCGAAGTCTTCGCCGCCGAGGAACGTGTCACCGTTCGTCGACTTCACCTCGAATACGCCGTCGCCGATTTCCAGAATCGAAATGTCGAACGTGCCGCCGCCGAGGTCGTAGACCGCAATGGTGCCGGTCTTCTGCTTGTCGAGGCCGTAGGCGAGCGCCGCGGCGGTCGGCTCGTTGATGATGCGCAGCACCTCCAGGCCGGCGATCTTGCCGGCATCCTTGGTGGCCTGGCGCTGGGCGTCGTTGAAGTAGGCCGGCACCGTGATCACGGCCTGCTCGACCTTCTGGCCGAGATAGGCCTCCGCGGTCTCCTTCATCTTCTGCAGCGTGAAGGCGGAGATCTGCGAGGGCGAATAGGATTTGCCGTCCGCCTCGACCCAGGCGTCGCCATTGCCGGCCTTAGTGATCTTGTAGGGGACGAGCTTCTTGTCCTTCTCGACCATCGGGTCGTCGTAGCGCCGTCCGACGAGGCGCTTGACCGCGAAGATGGTCTTCTCCGGATTGGTGACCGCCTGGCGTTTCGCCGGCTGGCCGACCAGACGCTCGCCGTCGTCCGTGAAGGCAACGATCGAGGGCGTGGTGCGGGAGCCCTCGGCGTTTTCGATGACCTTGGGGGTTGCGCCCTCCATGACGGCGACGCAGGAATTGGTCGTGCCGAGGTCGATGCCAATGACCTTAGCCATGTATGTCCTCTCTTTCCGGCAGATCGGCCGGGCCTAGATTTAGCGCCCGAAAGGAGGAGGTCGAACGGGCCAGAGAACCCGTAGGACCGCCCCCCGGTCGATCCCCATTAACTGACTGCGCCGCCGGTCAGGCGGCGTCCAAAGCGTCATATAGGACCGGCATTTGGGGCTGCAAGACAGCGGATCACGATTCCGCGAGATCGCTTAAGCCGGTCCCGGCAAGGAGCCAAGCCAGGGGGCGTCCCGTATGGGCAGCAAACTCAACGAGCCGGGGGAAGGCCGCGGAACTGACCCTCCGAGCGCTGCCAGAGGGGTTAACCGAAGCGAAATTCCTGCGGCGTATCGCTGAAAAACGGCCCGCGGGGCAGTGCTGGCAAGGCGAGTGACTTCGGTGAGCTTCTCCACCATGCCGAATGCTTATCCTCGTGCGGCCGGCGCGAGCGGCGTTTCGTCCAACTGGCGTCTTGCTCTCTGGTCGATTGCCATCGGCTGCGCCTACCTTGCCGCGTCGTGGCACATATCCGGCCCCGCCTATCTGAGGGACGAGATCGGATATCTCGCCAACACGGCATTCCTGGCCGGCCACAGGATCGACGCGGCGAGCAGCTTTCATGCCGGCTATTCGGTCTTCATTGCGCCGGCCTTTCTTTTTTCCGACCCGAAGATCGTCTGGAAAGCCGTTCTTGCGATCAACGCGATCCTGTGGGCTGCGAACTTCACGATGCTTTACGCGCTTCTGCGGCGCATGCTGCCGCAGGCTGAGCCGTCGCGCCTGCTGACGGTCACGGTCATCTCGGCGCTCTATCCGACCTGGATCATCTCGTCCGGCTACGCGTTCGCGACCACCGCGTTCGCCGCCGTGTTCCTGGCGAGCCTTCTGGCGCTGTTCCTGTGGTCGAGAGACAACCCGCTCTCGATCCTGCCGCACGCGGCACTGGTCGGGTATCTCTATTGGGTGCATCCCACCGGAGCCGCCGTGGCATGCGTGTCGGTGCTGGCGATGGCGCTCCAGGCGTGGCGGTGGCGCGATGCAAGACCGCTCCTGCTCCACGTCGCCTTCGTTGCCGCCCTCATCTTCGCCTACCAGCGCGGCGTCCACCCCTGGATCGTCGCATCCATGACTCCTCCGGGCTACGCGCCCGAATTCCATTATCCAAGTCTGACATCGGCGCTGAAAACCCTCTGCACCTGGCACGGGTTCGTCGTGTTTGGGACGATGGTATCCGGCCAGTTCGCGTATTTCATTGTGGCCGGCTTCGGACTGACCGTCGCGGGCCTGATGTTCTGCTCACGCCAGCTCCTCAGTGCGCGTCACGATGACGACCGTGCGGCGACCGATGGGACTATGCGCTCGGTGTGCCTGCTGATTGGCCTGGCGCCCCTCGGCATCATCGCGCTCGGTGCGATCGCCTTTTTCCACTGGGACCGTTTCGAGGGGGGGTTCTGGATTTACGGCCGATACCTCGACGGAGCGATCCTGCCCGTCCTGGCGATCGGGCTCGCCGTGTTCCGGCCGGACATCAGACTGGCCATCGCTTCGATCTTTGTCGTGACGGCCGGCCTTCTGCTTGCCGCGATGGTGCCATCGGGGGTCGAGCATGACATCTCAGACACCGTTGCGTTCTGGCCGCAGTACCTGAGCAGGGGCGCCGGCTTCTTCACCTGGATGCTGCTCGGCGCCATTGCGGTTGCTGCTGTTGCGCAATTCGGCCGGCGGCTTGCGGTCGCGCTGATGGCCGCGAGCTTCGCCCTGAGCATCTACCATCAGACCGTCTGGCATCATTGGTTTTTGACGGAGCTCAGTGCGCCGTCTCCGCTGGTGGAAACAATCCGGAGGACTGTCCCACGCGGCGCGTGCGTCGGCGTCAATCCGGCGCTTCCGGCCGAAGCGACGCTGTTCCAGGCCACACGCTACCGCCTGAATTCATTTTACCTGTTTGACTACGGCTACCGCCGCATGTCGCCCACCGAGTGGCTGGCGCAATGCGACGGCCCCTATCTGACCTACGACGTCCCCGACTTGGCGGAGATCGGAAGCATTCGACGCGTCGCGAAAGACACGACGTCGGGCCTCCTTCTGGTGCAAAAATAAATCCGGAAGGGCGATCACAGGCGCTTCAAGCGCGCCGGTTATTCGGACGCCGCTGCACCGAACAGGATGAAAAGATTGGAGCTGAGCGGCCCGAGCGGAATGCCCGTATAGCCCGCGCGCCACGGCACGCCGGCAGGCGCCAGGCTACCCAGCGAGCGGCGCGACATCTGGATCAGATTCGCCTCCTGCGTCCACTCGCTGCACCCAAGCCAATCGCAAGCGATGCGGAAGGACTTTTCCCAGTAGTGCGCGAACGGGATGCCGGTGTGATGCTCAACCGGGAACCAGCGGTTCGGCACGCTGATGAACACGCGATGCGCGACCCGGATCATCTCGCGCACGAAGAGCTGCTGGTTGGCGCGGCTTCCCACGTGTTCGAGCACCGCGTTTGAGGTCGCAATGTCGAAATGCTTGTCGGGGAACGGAAGCGGCCGGTTCGCCTCGATCTGCGTGTAGGTCACCTTCGGAAAGGTCTCGCGGAATTCGCCCGCAGCGCCGAGCCCCGCCGCGGTGATGCGGTCGGGATAGGGGTATTTCCGCTCTACCAAATTGGCGGCTTCGCTGACGATATCGGAAACGCCAACGTCGAGGATCATATCGCTCGCGCGTGGACGGCAGTGCTCGATGAAATCCTCATAGATGCAGTCACGCGCTGCGATCAGCACGTACTCGCTCAGCGATTGAGCCGGAACCGCCTGGTAATACTTGCGGTCCAGCCGCTCCGAAACGCGCGCGGCGGCCGCCCCCTGCGGGGTACGAACGACACTCATGACTTCAACCGATACACGGAGAATGCTTGCGGTTCGGTAACCGGAACCGGTTCAAGCCACGCCGGAACCAGGCCTTGGTGGAGCTGGTAACCGAGGTTTGACGCCTCGCCACGGCCGACATCCGGCCGCGCGCAGGTCATCACGTAGGTCACGCGATGACGCGCCAGGAGCGCGCGTGCTTCATCCGGCGGCGACGAGAAGATCTTGTGCACCGTGATGATCCCGGCGGAGAGCCTGTGATACGGCGCGGCGAGCACGGAATGCGGCGTCAGCGCGAGCAGGAACGGCCCGTAGTCGATGTCGGTCGCGACCACCCCGCGGGGGAGATGGGCGAGCGCGGCGTAGCTTTCGTTCTTGAAGCAGGACTCGCCTTCGGTGCCGTCCTTGGCGCTGACGGGCGCGCCGAGCCCCGCGGCGTTCGCGATGGTGGTGGCGCCGAACGAGAGCACCGCAGGCGTGAGGAAAATGCCGAGCGCGAACCGGGGCACAAGCGACTGCAGCCGCAGCAGCGCGAAGAGATGCAGTGCGAAGGCCGCGACCAGAGGCATCGCGAGCCACGTCGCGTAGGCTGCGCCCTTGATCGAAGCGAGCATGGTCGCGACCGAGGCGAGCAATGCAGCTGCCGCGACAAGGAAGCCGAAATCGAAACGTTTGGTTTGCGCGAGAACAAGGACCGCACCGAGTCCCACCAGCGGGAACGTCCCAATCCCGATTCCGGTGATCGGGCTCTCGATGATGAGCCTCACCAGCGGCTTCATTTCGCGCACATGCGCGAGCCAGATCGGCCACACGTCCGGGTCCATCATGGCGTAGGGCCCGCGCAGGCAGCGCGGCTCGATCCAGACGAACAGCGCAATCGCGAGAGTGCCGATGATCGCTACCTGCATGCATCGCATCGACACGCGAGGGCTCGCGACCGTCGCGGCCAGCGCGAGACCGGCACCACCGATCGCCGTCAGCGCGACCCAGTTGACCGCGATCTCGTCACAGGCAGCCCGTGACCAGTGAGCGGGGCCAGCGATGACCAGGAGCCCGGCGAGCGAGCTCACCGCGAGTGCGATTCCGTACTCGCGCGCGGCCTGCGCGCTTTCCACATCGACCGCATGGCGCAGCGCAAACGCAGCCGCACACACAATGAGGTACGGCAGGCACTCGAGCCCGATCGCCATCGCGAGTCCCGTGAGGGCGCCCGCCGCGAGCGCAGCCCAGCGCGTGCGGTCCGCCCATACGGTGGCTGCGACCACGAGCATGCTCAACGCGATCTGGACGTTGTGGTGATCGATCCGCCCCGGCCGGAATTGATGGAAACCGGGCAGCCCGATCGCGGCGAGCAGCAGTGTCACCAAGGCGGCTTCGCGCCCGCCAATGCGCCAGGCGATCGCGACCGTGCCGGCCATGGTGGGAACCAGCCACAGCAGCGGCCACACGGTGCGCATCAGCCGCTCGGCCATCGCGGCGTCGGCGAAGGAGCCGAACAGCCACAGCAGTCCGGCAAGCCCGGCATCGATCAGGCGGGACCAATGGGACACATAGCCGCCTGAGACGTGTCGCTGGCTCAGGTCGAACCAGCCTTGGCCGGAGAGCCAGTCGCGCAATTGCGCCAGGCGCATTGCATCGTCGGTGTCGCCGAGGGCGCGCGCGGTGTCGCTCCAGTCGCTGCCGAGGAGTTGAGCGACGATAAGCAGCCACGCGACGGCGAACAGGAGCACAAAACTCGGTTGGCGCGAAACTTGACTCACCGGTGCTCTCACGCGTCGGAGCCGCTTGCCCCGGCATCCCGATGGGGACGAACGGCTCAACCGGCACAATTACGGGTGCCGGGGAGGAGCCTCGGCACGACGCACACCAAATGAGCGAACAGCGTTGAGTTTCGCTTAATAAGCCCCGCGAAATGCAGGGTTTTCGGCGAACCGGTAAGCCCGAAATTAACGAAATTCTGCCAAGCTTAGCCTGGGACGTCGGGCGTACAGGGTTTGCGTATGAGTGTTGAAAACGTCGAGATGCGGGGCGACCCGCTGCGTGCGCTTGCCGAATACCTCCCCCGGCCCTTTCGCTTTCTCGGCGTCGGCGCCATCGGGCTCACCACCGATATCTGCGTCTTCACGCTCCTGATGGGCTACGCGCCGCGGCCGCTCGTGATGCGGCTCTTCTCGCTCGCGGTCGCGACGCTCGTCACTTGGCGGCTCAATCGTGCGCTCACATTCGACCGCTCCGGTCGCCCTCAGGGCGAGGAAGCGCTGCGCTACGCCGCCGTGACCGCCGCCGCCCAAGGCACGAGCTATGCCGTGTTCGCCGCACTGGTGCTTACCGTGCTCGGCACCTTTCCGCAGGCCGCGATCGTGATCGGGGCCGCGATAGGCGCACTCGTCGCCTACAACGGCCATCGCCTCTTTGCGTTCGCGCCGCCGGTGCCGCGATGAGCGCCCACGCAAACGTGTTCGTCATCGGCGCGGGGCCCGCCGGGCTCACAGCAGCCTATTGCCTGACCAAGGAAGATCCGTCCGTCATCGTGATCGAGAAGGACCCGGTGTACGTCGGCGGCATCAGCCGCACCGTCGAATACAACGGCTTCATGTTCGACATCGGCGGCCATCGCTTCTTTTCGAAATCGAAGGAAGTGGTCGACCTCTGGAAAGAGATCTTGCCGGACGATTTCATCGAGCGGCCGCGCCTCTCGCGAATCTACTACGGCGGCAAGTACTACTCGTATCCACTGAGCGCATTCGAGGCGCTCGCCAACCTGGGCATCTTCACCTCGGCGGCCTGCATGCTGAGCTTCGCCTACGCGAAGGCGTTCCCGATCGAGAACCCGCAGAACTTCCACCAGTGGGTCCGCAACCAGTTCGGCGAGAAGCTGTTCTCGATCTTCTTCAAGACCTACACCGAGAAGGTGTGGGGCATGTCGTGCGACGAGATTTCCGCGGACTGGGCCGCGCAGCGCATCAAGGGGCTCGACCTCGGCGTGGCGGTGATGAACGCGCTGAAGAAGGCGCTGCTCCCCGCGCGCAAACCGAAGGCGGGCGAGCCGGTGGTGAAGACACTGATCGAGAGCTTTGAATACCCGCGCAAGGGCCCCGGCATGATGTGGGAAGCAGCCTCGCGCAGGATTCAGAAACGCGGAGCTAAGGTGCTGAAAGGCCGCGAACTGCGGTGGCTCTCCTACGACCATGCCGAGAAGCTCTGGCACATCGAGGTGTCCTGCGCCGATGGGAGCAGCGAGAGCTACGCGGCGAACCACGTGATTTCGTCCGCGCCCGTGCGCGAGCTCGTCGAGAAGATCACGCCGACGCCGATCTCGCGGCTGCATGCGCGCGAACTGAAATATCGCGACTTCCTCACCGTCGCGCTGATGGTGAGGAAGCCCGATCTCTTTCCGGACAACTGGATTTACATCCATGATCCTTCCGTGAAGGTCGGGCGCGTGCAGAACTTCCGCTCCTGGTCGCCCGAGATGGTGCAGCCGGGCATGAGTTGCCTGGGCCTCGAGTACTTCTGCTTCGAGGGCGACGGCCTGTGGAGCGCGCCGGACGAAGAGCTGATTGCGCTTGCGAAGCGCGAGATCGCCCAAATCGGCCTGATCGCCGAGAGCGACGTCACCGACGCCTGCGTGGTGCGCCAGCCGAAGGCTTATCCGGTCTACGACGAGAGCTATCGTGAGAACGTCGCGACCATCCGGCAGGACCTGGAGGGCCTCTATCCGACGCTGCACATGGTCGGCCGCAACGGCATGCACAAATACAACAATCAGGACCACGCCATGATGACCGCCATGCTCACGGCGAAGAACATCCTGGCCGGCGCGCGCGTCTACGACATCTGGAACGTCAACGAGGACGCCGAGTACCACGAGGCCGGCGGCTCGGGTGTGAAGGAAGCGCTCGCAAGCGAGCGGCTGGTGCCGCAGAAGGCGCGCGAAACCGCGGCGGCGTGAACTAGCGATCGAGCGTTCGCGCACAAAACCGGTTGGCGGACGCCGGTCCGGCCAATCGAACAACCGCTAGATTTCCCACCTGCGGCACTACGAACGTCCCCAATGCTGAATTGTCCTTGGCAACTGCCTCTTCAGGCAAAACGGCATGTGTCGCCGGACAGCGGGGAACCGAGAACAATCGATCGCGCGGATAGACCGAGTCCTGCTCCGGCAGGAAAAGGCTCGTGTGCGCGAAGTAAGGGAACAGCAGCAAGATCGCATTGAATTTGAACGCAGGCGGCAGCGGCACATCGAGCTGCGCGATGATTTGCTGCTTGTCTTCGCGAGGCCCGTGAATAACGGTGCGAAACCCCTCCCCGATCAACCGAAACGCTGAAAGATCCATGCGTTCGCGCTGAAGCGCAGATGACAGCGTGACGAAATGAAGCGCGAGATTTCCCAGCGCAATGAGAAGGAGGAGGCTCGCAAAAACATCTCGCGCGAAGCGCTCCGGCATGGGCAGGCGATTGAGGCCATACGCGCTAAGGGCGCCCAGCAAGAGAGCGGCCGGCACGGCGATTGTCAGATATCGATCGTCGATATGGAAAATCAGAAAAATGCCGACGGCCGATGCGACCGCCGCCGCGAAAGCCGCCACGAGCCGAAATTGCGGCGATAGAAGCCAGATGCTGAACGGCAGCGCGAGGATCAGCAGGAGCAATACAATCGGCAGCGCTCGTCCTTTCGCCAGCAGATCGACTGATTGCTTCAGATTGCTTGCGACACGCGCAACAAAGGCGTTCGGATTCCGCGCGATGGCGTAGAACAAGTTCTCTGAATTTTCTGCCGGAGCGCCATACAGCTCGATCGCACGCGCATACCCTGCGGACTCGCGGTCTGACGCTTGCGTCGCCGCCCGGTCACCTCGATCGAAAATCTCGGTCCACCCCTGACTGGCGTAGAACAAATAGATGATCTTGCGCGACCAGATGTCGTCGCGCGCCGCGTTCGTGCTGGCCCAAACATTGAACGCCGCAAAAATCGCGATGAATGCAGCCAACGGAAGAACGAGCGGCGCGATTTGTCTTCGCCGGACCGCCATCACTCCGATCACCAGGAAAAAACACACCGCCATCAGCACGCTTTCCGGACGGCACAGATAGCAAAGCGCCCAGCCAATCGACGCCGCCCACAGCCAGCCCACGACCGGCTTGCCGTCGCGCGCGGACAGAATGCAAACAACCGAGGCGAGCAGAGTCGGACTCGCCACCAACAGAAAGCACAGATGCGAGATCGAATGCGCGTGATTGATCAGAGACACGCTCACCAGCGGCGTCGTGAAGGCAAGCGCCGCGCCGGCATGGGCGAGGAGCTGCCCAAACAACAAGCGGTTGAGCTGGTACGTGCTCGTCACAAGGCTCGCGAGCGCAAATCCGGCGAGGAGCTGATAGGTGAGCAGCGGGTCGCGGACGAACGCGTCGATCGTCATGACGATGAAAGTCGGGCCCACGGGGCGCCAGATCGCAGCCGGATAGTTGGCGCCGAGCGCGTAGCGTCCAAAGTCCTGCAGGTGATTGGCAATAATGAATTCAATCGAATTCCAGCCGAAGCTTTCGATGCGTCCCGCGTAGATGAAGTAGACCGCGAACGTAACAACGAACCAGAGCGCCGCGGACGCGACAGTCGCGGGGCGCCCGTGAAGGCCGTCGGCGATATGCGATAATGAGGTCGGCGATCGGACCCGGCCGTAAAGCCAGATCAGCATCGCCGCGACGATGAGCGCGACGAAGGCGCGCTCCGCCCAGGCGATCTGGGTATCACGCAATAGATGCAGAGGCGCTAGATCGACCTGCAAGAACGGACTGCTGGCGCCCGCCAACGTCTCGAAGGTCAGCGCCTCCGCGCTGCTGTATTCGATGCGCAGTCCCTCGGTCGTGAGCGCGGCATTCAAATCGATCTTGCGGTAGATGTTGCGCGGATCGCGCAGCGCGCTGGGGCTCGGCGCGCCGCTCAATCTTGCGACCTGCAAATCCCGGATCGTCTTGGCGCCTGCCTCCTGGCCGACAAACAGGCGAAGCCCGCGAATGGTGCGCGTCGGCAGCGCCACAACATGAATCGATTTGTCTCCGGCAAGCGCGGCGGCCGGCGCCGTCACGACCCCATCATCGAGGCGGATCGCCGCCTCAAGCGCGCCCTTCGTCTCTCCAGTAAACGAAAAGCTCAGCACGTATGCGTGATGCGGCCTGCTCAGACTCACGATGCCGTAGAGAAGCAACGCGACGCAGGCAACCGGCCCGGCGATTCGCAAGGCGCTCCTTGGCGACGCTTTCATTCGGGCCGCGACGTGTGCAAATTCGATTGGGCTTGGTCGTCGTCCGCGAACGGCGCGAAACGGCCGGCCTGATCGTCGCACTTGTGTTTGCAGCCCCAATTGATCATTGACTTCAGCCGGGCACCGATAACGGCTGGCGCATGGTGGCAAGCGGGGGCTGGCACTGTAAAGACTTGATCCACGGCGCCCTGATCAGTGCTGCGGCCGCCGCCTGTTTCTTCGCTGCCTTCATCGCGGCAGCGCTCTGGCTCCCGCAGGATCAATCCACCATTCGCCGGCACGTCGTCGCGGCGGTGGCTGACGGGGTATTCAACGCGCGTCCGAGCTACGGCCCGCTCGGCTCCACGATCTTCCCGCGCCACACGCTCGACTGCACGCTTGCCAACATGATGCTGGCCCCGCCCGCCAGCCGCCTTGATGCGATCAGCAGCCGCCATGTCGCGTTCAATCCGTCGTGGAGCGATCCGCGTGTGCCTCCGACAACGGACTGCCAGGGGCTGGCTCGCGCTCTGCCGGAACTCGACCCGGGCTATGGCGACGTCCAGTACCTCGCGACCGACCGATACATCCTCGGCGTTCGCGTCGTCGGGCGCGTGCTGCTCTCGCTGATGCCGTTCGACACGATGGCGCGCACATTGCGGGGCATCGCGTTTGCGCTGCTCGGCGTACTCGGTGCGCTGGCGCTATGGAAGCTTCGCGCGGCGCCGGACGCGGGCTCACGCCAATCCGCCACCGGCTATCTGATTATCGCGGCCGGTCTCGCCCTCCTCTATGGCGTGCACTACTTCGACGCGACGCTCTATTTCGCGCCGCCCGACTACGTGCATTTTTCCTTCATCATCGTCAGCCTGCTGGCGCCGCTTGCGCGCATGCGGTCTGCCGCGCTCGCAGTCTATGCGGCGAGCTACGGCAGCCTGATCGCGATCTTCGAATCCCTGACCGGCGGCATCCCCTTCGCGCTCGCGATGATGCCGCTGTTGCTCGCGCTCGGCTTCGACGGCGCCCGGCGCAATTACGTCGCGAGGCTGTTTCTGCTCTGGGGTGCCTTCTGCGTTGCGGTCGTTGTGTGCTTCGCGCTCAAGAAGCTGATCGCGATTGCGTTTCTCGGCGATCAGGAGTCGTTCGCCGCGCTCTTGTTCTATCGGATGTTCGGCGCGCCGCTGCCGGGGTCCGGCACGCAGCTCACACTTGGCTATCTGCTGTCCAGCTATCGCCGGTGGAGCAGCCTGATCGGCTTCGGCTCACCCAACCTCGGCACAGTGCTTGTGCTCGGGGCGCTTGCAGTGATCGTTGTCGAGACTTGGCGCACCCGAAGCGCGCCCACCACGATCCTGCTTGCGTGCTGGCTTGGCGTCGCGGCCCTGATCGTCTGGGCCGTGGTGTTCCTCAACCACACCGCCGTGCACCCATATTTCATGGCGCGGCTCTTGGTCATCCCGGTGATCGGCGCAACGATCCTGGTCGCCATGCGCTTCCTGAATGGTCGCTTGTCCGGATATCAGCGGAGACTCGGATAACGGGTCGCGCTACTCCGCCGCACGACCTATCTCACCCGCCATGACCATTTCGCTCGCACCCGGCGTCATGCTCACGCCCGGCTATCTCGACCGCGCCGGGCAGGATGAGATGCTCGCGGCGGTGCGCACCGTCATCGCCGCGGCGCCGCTCTACCTGCCCCGCATGCCCCGCTCCGGCAAGCCGATGTCGGTGCGCATGACGAACTGCGGCGCGCTCGGCTGGGTGACCGACGAGGCGCGCGGCTATCGCTATCAGGCGACGCATCCGGAAACCGGCAGACCGTGGCCGCCGATTCCCGACATCATCATGCGTGCGTGGCGCAAGCTCTCCGGCTATCCGCATCCGCCCGAGGCGTGCCTGGTGAACTACTACGCGCCGGACGCGCGCATGGGCCTGCACCAGGACAAGGACGAAGAGGATTTCGCCGCGCCCGTCGTGTCGCTGTCGCTCGGCGATACGGGCCTCTTCCGCGTCGGCGGATTGAAGCGCAGCGATCCGACGAGCGCGGTGCGACTTGCTTCAGGCGATGCGGTGGTGCTTGGGGGCGAAGGGCGGCTTGCCTTTCATGGCGTCGACCGCATCCTCCCCGCCACCTCCACGCTGCTGGCGGAAGGCGGGCGGATCAATCTCACGCTGCGGCGGGTGACGCGGCCGTCTTGATCCGCTCATTCCCGCGCAAGCGGGAATCCAGTTCTTTCAAGTTCTTGGCTCTGAGTCACCGCTTTCGCGGGGACGAGCGGTAAGATCATCGCTGCTCGCTCGGCGTCATCCAGCCAAGCGTATTGCCGGCATTGTCGTTGACGATCGCAATGCGGCCGACGCCCGGCACGTCGAATGGCTCGCGGAGCACCTCGCCGCCCTCCATGCTGGCGCGGGCGAGCGCCCCCGAGAGATCGGTGACCGCCACATAGGGGAACCAGCCCTCGCTGGTCTCCTGATCGTTCGCCTCGATCGTGCAGATGCCAGCGACTGTTTCCTCCCCCACCTTGGCCAGCCAATAGGCCGGCCCGCCCTCCTGCTCCATCGGCTCGAAGGTCCAGCCGAGCGTCTCCCCATAGAATTTCTTCGCGGCTTCAGCGTCCCGCGTCATCAGTTCGTTCCAGCAAAAGCTGCCGTTGGTTGCCATTGTCGTCCTCCGGGATGTGCCGGGGACGCTAGACCCGCCGTGTGACAATCTGAAGGGGGTGGCCGCATTGTCGCCCATGTTGCAGGGGTGTATGCGGATCGCCGCGGCGACCGGCGCGACCCATAAGGATACTTCATGCTCTCGCGACAGATTCTACGGCCTGCCCTGTTTGCACTCGCCCTGGTGGCGGCCGCTCCCGCCTTCGCGGCCGATCCGGTGTTTCCGACCGCTTCGCGCATCGGGATGGCCGTGCCGGCCGGCTTTACGCCCAGCAACCGATTTGCAGGCTTCGAAAATCCCCAGGCGAGCGCGCTGATCGCGCTCACCGAGCTCCCCGCCGACGCCTATGCGGATGTCGAGAAAGGCTTCAATGACGAGGCGCTGAAGACACGCGGCTGGACCGTCAAGCTGCGCGAGCCGCTCACGTTCAAGGACGGGAAGGGTTTTTTCATCGCGGGGCCGCAGGAATCCCAAGGCCAGAAACGATACGAAGCCGTGATGGTCGCCAACACCGGCGGCATCACGTCGCTTGTCTCGGTACAGATGATCGAGGCCAGCCACGCGACGATCACCGACGCCGTCGTGCGCGACATGCTCAAGACCGTGACGGTGCGCCCGACGGTGCCGGAGAGCGAGCGCCTTGCGGTGCTGCCCTACAAGATCGGCGACCTCGCGAAATTCCGCGTCGTGCGCTCTGCGCGCGAAGGCGTGGCAATCCTGACCGATGGGCCGAAGGATGAGGTGGTCGCGGTGGAGCAGCCGTTCCTGCTGATCGGCCTCGCGCCTGGCGCGGCGCCGAAGCCGGAGGATCGCGACGCCTTCGCCAAGCGCGTGTTCTCAACCGCACCCGGCATCAAGGACATCAAGATCACGCGCGCCGAAGCGCTGCGCATCGGGCAGGCACAAGGCTATGAGATCGTTGCCGACGCCAAGGATAGCGCGGGCACCGACGTCACCACGGTGCAGTGGCTGCGGTTCGGGCAGAACGCCTATCTGCAGATGTTCGCGATTGTGCGGAAGACCGCGTGGAACGATGTGTTCCCGCGCCTGCGTCAGATCCGCGACTCGATCGAGCCGCGCTGACTACTTGCCGGTATTGTCGTTGGCGGCTGCGTCCGCGGGAGCCTGCGCCTTCGGCCCGCCCTTGGAAATGCCGACCAGCGCCGGTCGCAGCACGCGCTCGCCGATGGTGTAGCCCGGCTGCATGACCTGGACCACGGTGCCGGCCGGCACGCTTTCGTCGGGAATCTCGAGCATCGCCTGGTGCAAGTTCGGATCGAACTTCTGGCCCTGCGGCTCGAGCTTCTTGACGCCGTGCTTCTCCATCACCTTGATGAGCTCGCGCTCGGTCAGCTCGACGCCATCGAGCAGCGCCTTCACACCCGCGTCCGCCTTCTCGCGGATCTCGTCATCGAGCGCCTTCATGGCGCGTTCCATGTTGTCGGCGACGGCCAGGATATCCCGCGCGAAATTGGTGGCGCCGTAGGCGCGAGCGTCCGCCACTTCGCGCTCGGTGCGGCGGCGCAGGTTTTCCATCTCGGCAAGCGTGCGCAGCAGGCGGTCCTTCAGTCCGGCGGCCTCCTTGCTGAGTTCCGCGACCGGATCGGGCGCTGCTTCGGCTTGGGCGTTCTCAGGCGCGGCGGCCTCGTTCCCGTTCGCGCTGGTGTCGGTCATCACTCAACCCATCAAATGTGCGGCAAATTCGCCCCGGATATCAGGGCTGAAGGCACAAAAATCAAGCCTTTGTGATCGGGCACCGAACTGCGCGCGTCCCTTGCACGCGATTCCTCAGCCGGCCAGCACCTTGCTGACCACCTTGGCGGTGTAGTCGACCATCGGAATGATGCGCGCGTAGTTGAGCCGGGTCGGCCCGATCACGCCGATCACGCCGACGATGCGGCCCTGGCCATCGCGATACGGCGAGACGATGGTCGAGGACCCGGAGAGCGAGAACAGCTTGTTCTCCGAGCCGATGAAGATGCGCATGCCCTCGGCCAGCTCGGCGCGGCCGAGCAGATCGGCGACCTCGCGCTTGGTTTCGAGATCGTCGAACAACAGCCGCACGCGCTCGAGGTCTTCCAGCGCATGCAGGTCCTCAAGCAGATGCGCTTGCCCACGCACGATGAGCTTGCGCTCCTCGCTTTCCCCGCCCGACCAGCTCGCTAACCCCGCCGACACGATGCGCTGGGTGAGCTGATCGAGCTCGGCCTGTCCGGCTTCCAGCGCCTTGTCGAGCTCGCCACGCGCCTCCATCAGCGTCTTGCCGCGGATGCGCGCGTTGAGGAAGTTGGTGGCTTCGGTCATCGCGGAGGTCGGCAAGCCGGCCGGTAGCGTGACGATGCGGTTTTCGACCTGCCCGTCCTCGGCAACCAGCACGACCAGCGCGCGTTCCGGTTCGAGCCGCACGAATTCGACGTGTTTGAGCCGCGTGTTGGTCTTAACCGCAAGTACCACACCGGCGGCGCGCGTCAGCCCCGAGAGCATGCCGGAGGCTTCCGTCAGCACGGCGTCGACCGACTTCGACGTGCCAGCGGCGGCAACCTGCGCCTCGATCGCCTGGCGGTCGTGCTCGGTCACGTCGCCGACCTGCATCAGCGCATCGACGAAGAAGCGGAGCCCCCGCTCGGTCGGCAGCCGCCCAGCCGAGGTGTGCGGCGCATAGACGAGCCCAAGCTGTTCGAGGTCGGCCATGACGTTGCGCACGGAGGCCGGTGACAGCGTCATCGGGATGAGGCGCGCGAGGTTGCGCGAGCCGACCGGCTCGCCGGTCGCGAGGTAACTCTCGACGATCTGGCGGAAGATCTCGCGCGAGCGCTCGTTGAGCTGCGCAAGCCCGGCCTGGGTCGATCCGGGGGGAAAATCCTGGGACACTCGCCCTGTCTCCGTCCTGGACCGAGAATTGTCCATGAGGGCGGCCCAATACAAGCCTTGTCGTCCTGAGCCATCCCACCTAAAAGCAGCGCGAAATCAACTCTCTCATCTCAAGGAACCCTGAATGCGGCCGAGCCGCCGACAACCCGACGAGCTGCGCGCCGTGTCTCTTGACCGCGGCGTCGTGAAATACGCCGAGGGCTCTTGTTTCGTGAAGTTCGGCGACACCCACGTGCTGGTCACGGCCACGCTGGAGGACAGGCTGCCGCCGTGGCTCAAGGGACAGGGGCGCGGCTGGGTGACGGCCGAATACGGGATGCTGCCGCGCGCGACCCATGAGCGCACGCGGCGCGAGGCCTCGGCTGGCAAGCAGGGCGGGCGCACGCTGGAGATCCAGCGCCTGATCGGACGCAGCCTGCGCGCGGTGGTCGATCTGCCGGCGCTCGGCGAGCGCCAGATCAGTATCGATTGCGACGTGATCCAGGCCGACGGCGGCACGCGCACCGCCTCGATCACCGGCGCGTGGGTCGCGCTCTCGGATTGCCTCAACTGGATGAAGGCGCGCGAGATGCTGCGCGCCGGGAACCCGCTACGCGATCACGTGGCGGCGGTGTCCTGCGGCGTGTGCAATGGTGTCGCGGTGCTCGATCTCGATTATGCGGAAGACTCGCAGGCCGATACGGACGCGAACTTCGTGATGACCGGCGCGGGCAATCTGGTCGAGGTCCAGGCCACCGCCGAGAAGGTCGCGTTCAGCGAGGAGCAGCTCACCGCGCTGATTGGGCTTGCCCGCAAGGGGATCGGCAAGCTGGTCGACCTGCAGAAGCTCGCCGTGATGTGATGCACCGGCAAATCACCGGACGCCTCGTCATCGCCACACACAACAAGGGAAAGCTCGTCGAAATGCGCGAGCTCTTGGGGCTACACGGCGTCGAGGCGGTGTCGGCGAGCGAACTGAAGCTGCCGGAGCCGGAAGAAACCGGGACCACCTTCGCGGTGAATGCACGGCTGAAAGCGGAAGCCGCCGCGCGGGCCTCAGGGCTTCCCGCGTTTGCGGACGATTCCGGCCTTGTGGTCGATGCGCTGGGCGGGGCGCCGGGCATCTACTCGGCCCGCTGGGCCGGCGAGAGCAAGGACTTCCGCCACGCCATGGAGAAGGTGGAAGGCATGTTGCGCGAGCGCGATGCCTTCAAGCCGGAGAGCCGCAAGGCGCATTTCGTCTCGGTGCTGGCGGTCGCTTGGCCGGACGGCCATGTGGAGGAATTCGAGGGCCGCGTCGACGGCACGCTGGTCTGGCCGCCGCGCGGCGAGAAAGGATTCGGCTACGATCCGATGTTCCTCCCCGACGGCTTTGATCTTACGTTCGGCGAGATGACGAGCGACGAGAAGCACGGACTGCCGCCCAAGGGTGAGGGTCTCTCGCACCGGGCGCGCGCGTTCATGAAGCTCGCGGAGGCCTGCCTTGCGCGACGCTGACCAAGCTTTTGGCGTGTATATCCACTGGCCATTCTGCCTGTCGAAGTGCCCGTATTGCGACTTCAACAGCCACGTGCGCCACACCGGCATCGATGAGGCGCGTTACGTGCGCGCCTTTGCGCGCGAGATCGCCACGACGGCGGAGCGCGTAGGAGACCGCACGGTCACGACAATCTTCATGGGCGGCGGCACGCCCTCCCTGATGCAGCCCGCGACGGTCGGCGCGATCCTCGACGCCATCGGCCAGCACTGGACCGTTGCGCCCGACGTGGAGGTCACGCTCGAAGCCAATCCGACCAGCGTCGAGGCGACGCGCTTTGCGGGGTATCGGGCGGCGGGCGTCAACCGTGTGTCGCTTGGCGTGCAGGCGCTCGACGATGCATCGCTCAAGGAGCTCGGCCGGCTGCACACCGCGCAGGAAGCGCTCGAGGCGGTCGCGATCGCGCGCAAGGCATTCGAGCGCTACTCGTTCGACCTGATCTACGCCCGGCCCGGCCAGACCACCGAGGCGTGGCGCGCAGAACTTGCGCGCGCGATCGACGAGGCGGCCGAACATCTCTCGCTCTATCAGCTCACCATCGAGCCCGACACGCCGTTCGCGGCGCTGCATGCGAGTGGCAAGCTTGTCATTCCCAACGACGACAATGCCCGCGCGCTCTTCGACGTGACACGGGACGTCGCGTCCGCGCGCGGCCTGCCGGCTTACGAGATTTCCAATCACGCGCGCGCTGGCGCCGAGTGCCGGCACAATCTCGTCTATTGGCGCTATCACGAATATGCCGGCATTGGACCTGGCGCGCATGGCCGCCTCGTGATCGACGGTACGCGCCATGCGACCTCAACCGAGAAGCGTCCGGAATCGTGGCTGATGCGCGTCGAGGCGAATGGCCACGGCCTCGTCACGGATGAAACCCTGACGCGCGTCGAGCAGGCCGACGAATACCTGTTGATGGGCTTGCGCTTGACTGAGGGCATCGACCCGCAGCGTTACGCGGCTTTCTCGGGTCATCCTCTCGACGAAGCGCGCATCGCGGCGCTCGGCGCCGAAGGTATGATCGAGCGCACATCGGACGGGCGCTTGCGCGTCACCCGCGCGGGTTTCCCGGTGCTGGATGCGGTGGTCGCGGATCTCGCTGCTTGAAGTTAAGTCCCGCTCCCGAACGACTTCGGCGCCGGGCTGATCACCTGCGGCCCTGAGGTCGTGACCCGCATGACCGCGAGCCCGCGCTGGTTGGTGCCGTCGGGGCGGAAGCGGAACACGCCGTCGATTCCCGCAAAGCCGGACGCGTTGGTCAGCACCTCTTCGGAGAAGCGCGCGGCGCCTTGCGTCTTCACCAGCGCGGCGACAAGCGACACGGCATCGTAGGACAGGGTTGCGGGGCGCAGCGGGTCCTGCCCGTAGCGCGAACGGTAGCGGCTCGAGAACGCACGGAAGCCCGCAGGATCGGGCGCCGCGAACCAGCCGCCCTGCGCGCCGGGCTCGGCAAAGATGCGCGGATCGTCCCACAGGCCGGTGCCGATCAGCTGGGCGCGGCGGGTGTTCACTCCATTCGCGGCGAGCGTCTGCACCGCCGTCGTAACCGAATCCGCACCATCGGGGATGAAGATCGAGTCCGCTTGGCCGATGGCCGCCGCCACGCGCCGCACCGGCTCCACCATCAGCCCGCGGTCGAGCGGATAGCGTTCCATCGCAGCGACCCGCGCACCCCCGGCCGCAACGGCCTGCTGGAACGCCGCCTGCACGACAGAGCCATACGCGTTGTCGGGAATGAGAGCCGCAAACGAGCGCTTGCCTTGCTGGATCGCGTAGCGGATGACGCGATTCACGTCGGACTCAGGCAGGAAACTCAGGAGATACACGCCCGGTCCCGCGACCGTCGAATCGGTCGAGAACGCGATGACCGGGACGCCGCGAGCGCGCGCCACCTGCCCCGCCGCGCTCACGGACACGGCGAACAGCGGCCCGAGAATGATCTCCGCGCCTTCGGCGAGCGCCTGCTGCGCGGCCTGTTGTGCGCCGCCCGCCGTGCCGCCGTCGTCTTTCACCAGAAGCTGGATGTCGGGATTCGAGAATTCCGCCAGCGCCATTTCGGCGGCATTGCGCATCGAGGCGGCGACCGCCGCGCCATTGCCCGAGGCTGACAGCGGCAGGATCAGCGCGACTTTCACCTGCCCGGCGCCGACCTGGGAAGGCTGCGCGGGCGGGGGCGGCGGCTGCGTACCGAAGCCGAAATAATCTCCGCCCGGCATGCCCGTGCAGGCAGCCGCCAGCAGCGATAAAGATGCGGCCACCACCGCGCCACGCGCGCTGCGCGCCCGCCGCATCAGGCTCTCGTACCACGTGCGGGGCAAGGGCTGCCCTCCCTCTCCGTGCGTCATTATGGGGGTCGAAAGCTAATGGAGTCAAAAGCTTGGGCGAAAACGCGACGGATTTTCGCAAGCCGGGTATTCTCGGCCACATGGGGTCCAAGCCGCGCTCACCCGAAAACGACCGCGCCCGCCGCTATACGGTCGGCGGACATGTCTTTAACGCGCCACGTCTGCCTGGCGGGCTCTATGCGGTCGCCACCCCGATCGGGAACCTGCGCGACATCACCTTGCGGGCGCTGGAGATTCTAGCCGTGGCCGACCTCGTCGCCTGCGAGGATACGCGCGTCACCCGCAAACTGTTCGACCATTACGGACTGTCGACGCCGCTCATCGCCTATCACGATCACAACGCCGAAGCGGTGCGCCCGAAGCTTCTGGCGCGGCTGGCGGCGGGTGAGGCTGTCGCCCTGGTCTCGGACGCCGGCACGCCGCTGATCTCCGATCCGGGCTA
>JBAVXH010000040.1:0-5894 GCA_049698215.1 Xanthobacteraceae bacterium
CGCCCGAACAGGGCGCATACGCGCGTGCCCGCAAGCCGAAACGGATGCCCGGAACGGCGATCGAATTCCAGAATGAACACATCGCCGAGCGCGCGCCTGATCGCGCTTGGCTCGATCTCGCCGCGTTCCGGCGCTGCGCGCGCGCCGCGCCGCGCCGCCCAATAGCCGAACAGCTCGCGGCTTGAAGCCTGCTTCATCACTCGCCCTCCACAACAGCGTCCCGGATTGCGCCGTCTGCCGTCCCCGTTCGGGACAGCAGGGGCGCTGGTCCGGTGCCGCGCGCAGGAGTGAGCAGGCGCCGTGCCGCAAAAGCCGGCAGGTGACGAATGTGCGGCCGCCGCGGCGATTAGGGTTATTTCGGCAAACGCGTTGGCAGGAGCGGATGGTCGGCGTTAAGGTCGCGGCGATCCAATCCGCTGAGCTCCTTTGGCGGACGCACATGGCTACTGGGAGGCGTGTGGACGTGACGGGATAACCCGCGGCCAGCGCTGTGTAGGGGGAGGGCGCAAGCCCTCCCTTTTTTTGCGGGTTGTTCGCCGCGATTATCGTACCGAGGCGAATCGCGACGACATGAATTCACTGAAGTCGGCAGTCCATTGGGCGCGATTTTCGCGTGCAAAGAGCTCGTGGCCCTCGATGCCCGGCGTGCCTGGATATTCGCGAAGCGTACACGGCCGGTTCGCCCCGACCGCCGCCTCGTGAATCGATCGGCTCACCACGATCGGAGCCAGCGTGTCGGTGAGCAAGTGCTGAATTAGCATCGGTTCATGCCCTTCGGCAGCAGCCGTCCGCATCGGTTGCATGCCGATGTCGCTGCGCCGATACGACGCGCCGGGCGCTTGCAAGACTGTCCCCGCATAGCGGTGACGAGCCGATGCGAGCAGGGCGACGACCGCGCCATGCGAGGCGCCGGCGATCGCGATCCGGTGTGGATCAAGGCCATATTCCTGAAGTGCGACCGCCGTAGCCGCGACGGTATCGTCCGTGCGGGCGTGGAGAAACGCGACCGTGCGTTCGGAATCCTGGAACGCCTCAATCGGTTTTTCCCCGTCCGACCCGCCGTATCCACGGCACTCCGGAATAATGAGGATCACCTTGGAGGCATCTGACCAGCTGCGCCATGCAAGACCGTCGCCCTGAACCTGCGGTGCCGCGCTCCAATCGACCAAGTTGTTGTCTGCGGTGAGCGACACCCCGGAGCCATGGCACCAGACGATCGCGGGAAAAGGCCCCGAACCGCTCGGCGTTACGATCCATAGCCGCTGCCGCAAGTTCTGATGGTGAAACCATGTGTCTTTGATTGTCACACCGGCTCCGATCGGACCGAGGCCCTGTGCGATCGCCGGCAACGGCGGGCCCGCGAACGCCATCGCGGCACACATGAGAAACCCGCGGCGGTGCATCGAACTGAACCAGTAGCCGAGCTTCGTATGGCAATGCTTGCACGTCACAATATCCAAGAGGCCGAATTAAGAAAACAGGCCTGTCCTCGGATCTGAAGCCCGCCAAACGACCGGGTCCTTTTTCTGTGTCGAGGCGGGTTGGGCCGCGCCTTGCCGCGATCCGTTGCCCAGCCTATGTCACAGAAATGGACCAGCAGTTGGGCGACGTGCGCGTGCGTCGTGAGCCGATTTTCAACGTGCCCATGGCCGTCGTCGCGACGCTGGCGGTGCTGGTGCTTGTGCATGTCGTGCGCGAATGGGTGCTCACGGAAAAGCAGGATGCACAGCTCCTGCTGTGGTTCGCCTTCATTCCGGCGCGGTACGACGCGGCGGTGACGGCAAACGCCGGCGACGTTGCGGGACTTGGGCCGCAGATCTGGACCTTCTTCACCTACGCGCTGATGCACGGGGACTGGACCCACTTCGGGCTCAACAGCGTGTGGCTGCTCGCCTTCGGCACGCCGATCGCGCGCCGCTTCGGCGCGATGCGTTTTTTCGCTTTCTTCATGTTGACGGCGGCAGCCGGAGCGGCGGCGCACCTCGCGACGCACGGCAATGCCTACGTGCCGGTGATCGGCGCATCCGCTTCGATCTCGGGCTTCATGGCGGCGGCGATCCGCTTCGTCTTCCAGCGCTCCGGCCCGCTCGGATCGATCGGCCGCAACGACCCGGAGTCCTATCGCGTGCCGGCCTTGCCGCTGACCGCCGTGCTGCGCGATCCGCGCGTGCTGGCGTTTCTGGCGGTCTGGTTTGGGCTCAACATCCTGTTCGGCGTCGGCTCGCTGTCGCTCGACGGCAGCGAGCAGCAGATCGCCTGGCAGGCGCATATCGGCGGATTTCTCGCAGGGTTGCTGGCGTTTCCGCTGTTCGATCCGGTCAGGACCGCGCGCTTCGGCGACCATTAGGCCGCATCCGGCGACCTTGCCGTGGCCATCTTTCGGGCCTACCTTTTCGAGTCACGGCGCCAAGCAACGAACGCCATAGCGTTCGTCGGGCGTTCTCGGGGCGACGAACGTTTGGCGTTGCGAGGCTTGGGCGCTTCCAAGGAGGTGCCCATGACAGTGAAAGCAATCTTGTCGCGCAAGGGCGGCGACGTCGTCACGATTGCGCCAACGGCAAACTTGACTGACGCAGTCAAGCTGCTCGCCGAGCGCCGCATCGGCGCTATTCTGGTGACCGGTCCCGACCATCGCGTCGCGGGCATTCTGTCCGAGCGCGATATCGTGCGCGCCGTGGCGGAACGCGGGCACGCGGCGCTCGAGGAGAATGTCGGCGCCGTCATGACGCGCAAGGTCACGACTTGCACCGAGGCCGACACGATTGCGGTCATCATGGAGCGCATGACCGAGGGCAAATTCCGTCACATGCCGGTCGTCGATCAAGGCAAGCTGGTCGGCGTCATCTCGATCGGCGACGTCGTGAAGTGGCGCGTCGGAGAGATCGAGGGCGAGAGCGCGGCGCTGCGCGACTACATCGCGACGGCTTAGGCAAGCGCGGCCACAACGTCGTCGAACGACTCGAGCGCCTTTTCGGTCGCCTCCGCGCCGATCGCGATCGCGTCCTCGGCGCGGTGAAAATCGAACAGGCCGATGCGTCCGATGCGCGGGCTGATCATCACGTCGGGCGGATCGCCGGCGAGACGCGCACGCGTAATGCGGTCCTGCATCACGTTGAAGGCCTCGACCATCACGTTCGAGAGGCCGGGCCGCCCCGCGGTGCCGAAGAAACGGCGCCGCGCGTTCTTCTCGGCGCCGAACAACCCGAGCACGCCCCGGCTCACGGCTTCCTCCTCGATCGGAGGCGCGGACTCGGCCGCGCCATAATCCTGGATGGTCGTACCGCGGCCGAACAGGTCGGTGTTGACGTTCACCGCGATCACGATGCGTGCGCCGAGCGCGCGCGCGGCCGACACCGGCACCGGATTGACCAGCGCGCCGTCGATCAGCCAGCGATCGCCGACCTGCACGGCCGGGAAGATGCCGGGCAGCGCGTAGGACGCGCGCAACGCCTCGGAGAGGCGGCCGCGCGTGAGCCAGATCTCGTGGCCGGTGCCGATCTCGGTCGCGATCGCGGCGAAGCGCAAGGGCAGGGCTTCGATCCTCACGTCGCCCACCGCTTCGCTCAGCGACTCGAACAGGCGCGAGCCGCTGATCAGGCCAAGGCCGCCGAGGCTCACGTCCAGGTAGCCGAACAACCGGCGCCGCGTGAGGCTGCGCGCCCATTGCTCGATGGTATCGAGCTTGCCGGCCGCATAGCAGCCGCCGACGACCGCGCCGATCGAGGTGCCGGCAATGATATCGGGCTTGAAGCCTTTCGCCACGAGCGTGCGGATCACGCCGATGTGCGCAAAGCCGCGCGCCGCGCCGCCGCCGAGCGCAAGCGCAATCGTGGGACGCTTCGATATGATCTCATCCGGCATGTCGACTACGGTCCGGTCCCCGCCCGATCCGCCACTGCGCAGGAAATGAAACACCGGCCGGCTCCTCTCGCAATGCTCGACGCGTTGCGGCGGACGCGCAAATGCTTCGCACCGGTATGGTGAAGAGGACAGTCGCGGGATCGGCAACGCGCCGGGTCAACGCCATTCCGGAACCGAAGTTCCGCTGCCGGTGCCGTCCCAGGTCGACGGGATCAATTGCCGGCAAATCAGGATACCTCACCGGTGGCAATGGTCTGCCCAATCCGCCACAGCACATCGCTGGGATCGCTGATCGCGAAGTCTCGCAGGCCCCAGGGCTTATCGGACACGGGCTCGATCATCGCGCCATACTTCGCAACAATGCCCTGCTCTTGAACGTGGAGCCACCAGGAATCCACGTCCTGGACGAGGAGATGCATCATGAAATTCTCGATGCCGTCTGGAAACTCCTGCAGCAAGAAGCTCGTGTTCCCATGCCGGATGGAGGCCAGGCCCCCGGAAGACCAGGCCACGGTAAACCCGAGATCCTGATAGAACCTCTTCGACAGCTCGAAATCTTTGGCGGGCACGAATGCTTTGATCTCGATTGTGGTCAGGTCACGCATCGATCACCTCAGCGATTGTGTTCTGGCGGAGCGCCAACCCCGACTAGCCCTTGAATGTGACGCGCGTGTGCGCAAGAAAATGACAATGGGGAAGAGAAATTATCTTATCGAGGGAGTCTCGGGCACGGGCAAAACCTCGGTATGCGAAGAGCTGCGCCGACGCGGTTACGTAGCCATCAATGGTGATAGAGAGCTGGCCTACCAAGGAGCCTCTGCGACTGGCGAGAAAACCGAAGGCTTTGGCAGCGAAGCCGAAGCTCGGCACAAGCATCATATTTGGGATGTCGAAAAAGTAGGGAGGTTGACGGCAAATCAGGACGACGAAGCCACCTTCTTCTGTGGCGGTTCTAGAAATTTCCAGCAGTTCATAGACCTTTTTGATGAAATCTTCATCCTGGACGTTGATGCAAAGACACTCGATGAACGGCTCGACAGCCGTTCCGATGATGACTGGGGCAAGAGCAAAAGCGAGCGGGAGCTCATTCTACGTTTACACGCCACAAAAGAAGACACACCGAGCAGTGGCATCGTCATCGATGCAACACAGCCGCTTGTCGGCGTCGTGGACGAAATCCTTGGCCATGTCCGAATACTGAAAGTAAAAAAATCAAACTGAGACACGACGCAAAAAAGGAACGGATCAGTAGTCAACTGACCTCCCTGGGTCGTGTACCGATAGATCGGGAAACCTGGACTGGGAGAAGGGCGGGTGATGTCTGCTCATCCTCCAACAGCGGCGCACAAGGGGACATCGTCGGGGGTCGCCGAAGGACCAGTTT
Organism: Xanthobacteraceae bacterium; assembly: GCA_049698215.1. Classification (GTDB taxonomy): domain Bacteria; phylum Pseudomonadota; class Alphaproteobacteria; order Rhizobiales; family Xanthobacteraceae; genus PALSA-894. The sequence continues at coordinate 5,246 of JBAVXH010000040.1, forward strand.
CAGACATTGTTCCCTTGCCATGATGCCGCAAGGCTGGTTAGGCCCAGAGTCAGACAGGACAACGTCATGGACCTCGGACTCGCCGGCAGGCACTGTTTCGTCACCGGCGCGAGCGCTGGCATCGGACGCGGTACGGCACTTGCGCTCGCCGCGGAAGGCGCGCTCCTGTCGATCGCCGGACGTGATGACGATGCGCTCGCGGCGACGCGCGACATGATCGTCGCCCAGGGCGCGTCCGTGCTCGGCATCATCGCCTGTGACCTGTCGCAGCCTGCCGGCATCGACGCTGCGGCCGCGGCGATTGCGCAAGCTGAAAGCCCGGTCGAGGTGCTGATCAACAATGCCGGCGGCGGGCGTCCCTACAATCTCGATGTGCCGCTCGACGCGGAGGCTTGGGACGAGGCGATCGGCCTCAACTTCACCGCGGCACGTCGTCTCGCTGAAAGCGCGTTGCCCGCCATGCGGCGTGCGCGTTGGGGACGGATCATCACGATCACCGGCTCGCTTGCGCTCAAGCGGATGAACGCCGCGACGCCGGCCAAGGCAGCGATCGCCAGTTGGTCGAGAGCGCTGTCCATACAAGTCGCCGCTGACGGCATCACGGTCAATTGCGTCGCGCCCGGACGGATCAACTCGGAGCAGGTCCTCA
>JBAVXH010000041.1:0-34102 GCA_049698215.1 Xanthobacteraceae bacterium
GGGCCATTGCGCCGGCTGCGGTGCGCCGGCCGGCAGCGCGAGCGCGGCACACTGGTCGACCATGCGGGGGCGCTTGCGTTCGCCCCAGCGCAGATCGTTGAGCAGCCCGAAGCGCCACTCCCCGAGCCAGCCGATCCGCTCCGGGATGCCAGCGAGAAAGGGCGCAAGCGCCGCCTTCCAGGTGCGCGGCATGATCAGCGCCGTGCCATAGCCCTCGCGACGCAGGCGGTCGGCGAGGGTCCTATGCTGGTCCCAAGGAAGCCGTTTGCGCGGTAGATCGACGACAATCGCCTGGCGCACCTCCGGCATGTAGTCGGAGAGCGGCGCGCACAGCGTCGTCGACAGAACGTCGACCGGGCGCCCCGGCAACCGCGCTTTGAGCAGCTTCACCACGGTATGGCAGCGCACAAAATCGCCGATCCACATGTAGGGGACGATGAGAATCGGCCGGCGGTCGAGCGGCTGGCTGCGTGGTTCGGATTGAAGTGAAATCATATTCACTTTATGGAAAGGACGAACATCTGTTCGATCTTTCATGCGCCCGGGGTCGCGGGCGGTTTCGCCGACGCGGGTTTACCACGGTTTTTTACCAAGATTGCACCCCCGGGCCGAGTGGGGCAAAGGAGGGCCAGGCGCCTGGGATGCGTTGATGATTTTGGTGACCGGCGGGGCGGGCTTCATCGGATCGAACGTGGTCGCGAGCCTCAACGAGGCCGGCCGCACCGACGTCGCGGTGAACGACTGGCTCGGCTCCGAGGGCAAGTGGCGCAACCTGCAGAAGCGTCAGGTCGCCGACATGGTGGCGCCCGCCGACCTGTTCCGCTGGCTCGAGGGGCGGAAGCTTGACGCGGTGATCCACCTCGGCGCGATCTCGGATACGACCGTCACGGACGGCGACGCCGTGATGGACAACAATTTCCGCCTCTCGCTGCGGCTGCTCGACTGGTGCACCGAGACGCGCACGCCGTTCATCTATGCGTCGTCGGCTGCGACCTATGGCGGCGGCGGCCAGGGATTTTCCGATGATTGGTCGGTGGCGGCGCTGAAACGCTTCCAGCCGATGAATCTCTACGGCTGGAGCAAGCACCTGTTCGATCTCGCGCTCGCCGAGCGCGTCGCGCGGCGCGAAAAAATGCCGCCACAGTGGGCGGGCTGCAAGTTCTTCAACGTGTTCGGCCCGAACGAGTACCACAAGGGCGCGATGATGAGCCTCGTCGCCAAGAAATTCGACGACGCAAAGGCCGGTAAGCCGATCCAGCTGTTCAAGTCGCATCGCGATGGCATCGGCGACGGCGAGCAGAGCCGCGATTTCATCTATGTGGACGATGCCGTGGCGGTCGTGCGCTGGATGCTGGAAACCCCGCATGTCACCGGCATTTTCAATGTCGGGACCGGAAAAGCGCGCAGCTTCAAGGACCTGATCAACGCAATGTGTGGTGCGCTCGGCGTAAAGCCGAACATCGAATACGTCGACATGCCGCCGGCGATCCGGAACCAGTATCAATACTTTACGCAAGCCAAGGTCGCCAACCTGCAGCGCGCGGGCTACAACGCGGGCTTCATGCCGCTGGAGGAGTCGGTGCGTCGTTACGTCACGCAATTCCTCGATCGGGAAGACCGGTACCGTTGATGCTGGATTTCGAGAAACGTCTCGCGAGCATCGCCCAGCAGACCATCCTCTGCGTTGGCGATCTGATGCTCGACGACTTCGTCTATGGCGAGGTCGGGCGCATCTCGCCGGAAGCGCCGGCGCCGGTGCTGGCGGTCAAGCGCAACGAGGTGACCATCGGCGGCGCCGGTAACGTGGCGCGCAATATCGCTTCGCTCGGCGCGCGCTGCATCTTTGTCGGAATGGTGGGCGAGGACGCCGCGGGGCGCGACGTCATTGCACGACTGCAAGCCGAGCCACTGATCGAACCCTCATTGGTCGTCGATACAGCGCGTCCGACGACCAAGAAGATGCGTTTCGTCTCCGAGCATTTCTCCACGCATCTGTTGCGCGCCGACTGGGAGCAGGCCGGGCCGGTCAGCGCCGAACTCGAGGGCGAGTTGATCGCACGCGCGCTTGCGGCGATCCCGCGCGTCGGTGCGGTCGTGCTCTCCGACTATGCCAAGGGCGTGCTGACGCCGCGTGTCGTTGCCGAAGTAATCGCGGCTGCGAAACGTGCCCGCGTTCCGGTGATCGTCGATCCGAAAGCGGCGGACTATGCGGTCTATCGCGGCGCGACCGTGATCACGCCGAACCGGCGCGAGCTCAGCGTTGCGACGCGGCGCGACTGCGTGGGCGACGCCGCGATCCTGGCCGCCGCGAAGGAGCTTGCCGGCATCGTGGACTGCGAGGCCGTGGTCGTGACCCGCAGCGAAGAGGGCATGAGCCTCCACGCCAAGGGCGAAGAGCTAGTGCATGTGCCGGCCTATGCGGTGAAGGTGCGCGACGTGTCGGGGCCGGGCGACACTGTGGTAGCGATCCTTGCCGTGATGTTGGCGCTCGGCGCCGACTACGAGACCGCGATGCGCGCGGCCAATGCCGGCGCCGCGGTCGTGGTCGGCAAGCCCGGGACCGCAACAGTGAGCGTCGACGAGTTGCGGCACCGCTTGCTGCCCGCCGCTGCCACTGCGCTCGAAGACAAGATCGTGTTCGACCGCTCTGTGCTTGATGCGCGGCTTGCCGAATGGCGCCACCAGCGCCTGCGCATCGGTTTCACCAACGGGTGCTTCGATCTCTTGCACCGCGGGCACATCCGGCTGATGGCGGCGGCGCGCTCGGCTTGCGACCGGCTGGTGGTCGGTCTCAACAGCGATGCCTCGGTGACGCGGCTGAAGGGCGAAGGACGGCCGATCCAGGACGTGACCTCGCGCGCTGATGTACTCGCCGCGCTCGAAGCGGTCGATCTGGTCGTTGTGTTCGAGGAGGACACCCCGCTGGAGCTGATCCGGCAGGTGCGCCCCGCCGTCCTTGTGAAGGGCAGCGACTACGCCAAGAAGGACGTCGTGGGCCACGATGTCGTCGAGGCGGACGGCGGCGAGGTGATCCTGGTCGATCTCGTGCCAGGTCACAGCACCAGCAGCATGGTGGCGCGGTCAGGCGGGTCCGCCAAAACAGGCACGTGAGTTTTTCCGGCGGCGGGGGACAGGCGTGCCGCGATTGAGCGCGATTATCATCACCAAGGACGAGGCGGCCAACATCGGCGACTGTCTCGACGCGCTTGCGTTCTGCGACGAGCGCATCGTGGTGGATGCGGCGAGCAGCGATGGGACACTGATGATCGCCAAGCAGAAGGGCGCGCGGGTTGCGACGCATGGCTGGAAAGGATTTGGGCCGCAGAAGAACTATGCGCTCTCGCTCGCGAGTGGCGACTGGGTACTCTCGATCGATGCCGACGAGCGCGTCACACCGGAGCTCGCGCAGGCGATCCGGGCCGCAATCGACAGCGGCAAGGCGGACGGCTACGAAATCCCGCGCCGCTCCAGCTTCTGCGGCCACATGATGCGCCACTCCGGCTGGTTCCCCGATCGCGTGCTGCGCCTGTTCCGCCGCGAGAGGGCGCGCTTCACCGACGACGTCGTGCATGAGCGCGTCGTCTGCGACGGCGTGGTGGCGCGGCTGAACGAGCCGATCCTGCACTATCCGGTAGCGCGGCTCGAAGATGCGATCCGCCGCATCGACCAGTATTCGACCCTCGGCGCCGAAAAGCTCGCGGCGTCTGACCGGAAGATTTCGGCGTTGAGCGGCCTGGCGCACGGCGTCGGCACGTTCCTGCGGGTCTATCTTCTGAAGCTCGGCTTCCTCGATGGCGCGGCCGGCTTCATGCTGGCGATCGCGAACGCCGAAGGCGCCTACTACCGCTATCAGAAGGCGTGGCTCGCGAGGCAGCGCCGTGACTGACATCTCGGTCATCGTCTCGACCTACAACCGGCCGGATGCGCTCGGCGCATGCCTGCGCTCGCTCGGCCGGCAGACGACCAGGAATTTCGAGATCGTTGTGGCGGATGACGGCTCGGGGTCGGTAACGCGCGATGTGATCGATGCGTGGAAGCCGAAGCTCGGCATTCCGCTCAAGCACGTGTGGCAGGAGGATCGCGGCTTTCGCCTGGCCGAGAGTCGCAATCGCGCGATTGCGGCGAGCGATGGGGATTACCTCGTGTTTCTCGACGGCGATTGCATCGCGCCCTCCGGCTTCGTCGCGGCGCATCGTGCGCTTGCCGAGCCCGGCTACTTCGTGGGAGGCAATCGCGTGCTGCTGTCGCGTGCGCTGACCGAGGACGTTCTTGCGAACAATCTGGAGCCGGAGCGCTGGAGCTTCGCCGGCTGGGCGCTGCGCCGCGCGCGCGGTGAGATCAACCGCCTCCTGCCGCTGATGAGCCTGCCGCTCGGACCGCTCCGAAAGCGGCTCGCAACCGCGTGGGAAGGCGTGCGCGGCGGCAACTTTGCCTTTCACCGCGCGGATCTCGAACGCGTGGACGGGTTCGAGACCTCTTTCACGGGCTGGGGGCTGGAGGACTCCGACATCGTGATCCGGATGATCCGTGCCGGCGCGCGGCGCAAGGACGGCCGCTTCGCGACCGGCGTGCTGCACCTGTGGCATCCGGATGCCGACCGCTCAGCGCTCGCCGCCAACCAGGCGCTGCTCGACGAGCTGATGAAGTCCGATCGCGTGCGTGCGCTGAGCGGCCTGTCGGCGCTGACGCACGAGCGGGCGGCGGTGGCGGTCGGTCAATGACGCAACGCTTGCCATGACGGCCGCGTTCGACGCCGCGCCCTGGGGCATGCATCTGCCCAACGCCTATGAGCGCGCCGTGCTGGCGCTGACGCGCGCCATGCCGGAGAACTGGCTCGGACTGCGGCTCGCCATCCTGCTTCGCCGGCTGATCATGGGCCGCATCGGCGAGGGCTGCCGCGACACCACGTTATGGGGCATGCGGCTGCGACTCTATCCGCGCCGCAACGGCTGCGAGAAGAATGCGCTGTTCACGCCGCAGATGTTCGACACGATGGAGCGGCGCGTACTTGCCGAGGCGGTGCGGCGCAAGGGCGGCGTATTCACCTTCGTCGATATCGGGGCGAACGTCGGGCTCTATTCGCTCTATCTTGCCTCGTGCGGCGATGTGCGCACGCTCGCGATCGAGCCGCAGCCCGGCATTCTGGAGCGGCTGCGCTTCCATCTTGCGGCGAATCCGTCCGCGAATGTCGACGTGCGGCCCATCGCGCTCTCCGATCGCGACGGCGACGTCACGCTCGTGCTGAACGACAGCGACAGCGGCGGCACGCATATCGACAAGCACGATGGCCGGAACGATCCGGGCAAGCGCATCGGCGTTCCGGGCAAGCCATTACTGTCGGTGCTGTCGGAAGTCGGCATCACGATGATCGACGCGCTCAAGATCGACGTGGAAGGCGCCGAGGATATCGTGCTGGCGCCGTTCCTGCGCGATGCGCCGCAGCCGCTGCTGCCGCGCCTGATCCTGATCGAGGACACGCGCGGCTTCTGGGGCCTCGATCTGTTCGCGCTGCTTGCGTCGCGAGGCTACACTGAAACGGAACGCAGCCGCCAGAACGTGGCGCTGCACCTGGGCTAGCGGCATGACGGACATCACCGCGACATTTGCCGGTTTCGACCGCGCGCGCCTTGCGGGCGTCGCGGACTGGCTCGCCGTCGGCGTCGCGGTCGCGATGCCGTGGTCGATCTCGGCCTCGCAAATCCTCACCGCCGCGTGGCTGCTCGCCCTCATCCCCACACTGGACGGGGCCGCGATACGCCGCGAACTGCGTAGCGCCGCCGGCGGATTGCCGGTGCTGCTCTGGCTGCTGGCGCTTTCCGGAATGCTGTGGGCGAACGCACCGTGGAGCGAGCGCTACGCCGGGCTCGAGGGCTTTCACAAGCTTCTGGTCATTCCGCTGCTGCTCGCGCAATTCCGCCGCTCCGAGCGCGGCATCTATGTTGTTTACGGATTTTTCTTCTCCTGCACCGCGATGCTGTTTGCCTCGTGGGGCCTGACGGCGCTGTGGAAGTGCTGCAGCGTCTACGTGCCGGGCAAAATTCCCGGTCTTCTGGTGAAGGATTACATCGCGCAGAGCTCGGAGTTTCTGGTCTGCGCGTTCGGCCTGCTCGGGTTCGCGGCGGAGCGCTGGCAGAAAAGCGATGTAAAGCTTGCCGCCGGCGCGGCATTGCTCGCCTGCCTGTTCCTCGCAAACATCTTCTACGTCGCGCCTGGCCGCACCGCGATCGTGATCATGCCAGCGCTGCTGGTGATCTTTGGCTCCTATTATTTCGGCTGGAAAGGTGTCGCGGCGGCCGTCATCGCAGGCGCAGTCATTGCCGCCGCCGCCTGGGCCGCTTCGCCGCTCCTGCGCGGGCGGGTGATGGCGAGCTTCTCCGAGGTCCAGGCCTACGGGCAGGAAGGCGCTGTCTCCTCGTCAGCGATCCGGCTCGAGCTGTGGAAACGATCGCTCGGCATCATCGCGGCCGCGCCTGTGATCGGCCATGGCACCGGCTCGATCCCGGAGCAGTTCGGCAGCGCAGTGTTCGGCCAACAGTCGGTCAATCCGCACAATCAGGTGTTTGCGGTGGCAATCCAGCTTGGCCTGATCGGCACCGCGGTGCTGCTCGCGATGTGGCTCGCGCATCTCGCGTTGTTCCGCGGCGGCGGGCTGATCGCGTGGGTCGGTATCGTGATGGTGGTGCAGAACATCGCCTCGGCGCCATTTAATTCGCACCTGTTCGATTCCTTCCATGGCTGGCTCTATGCGTTCGGCGTCGGCGTGCTCGGCGGGATTGCGCTGCGCGGGCGCGCCGCATGATCGCGCTGCCGCAAAAGCCGCGCATCCTGGTCGTCGCGTTGCGGCGGCTCGGCGACGTGCTGCTCACCACACCGCTGATCCGCAGCCTGAAGCGTGCGAGGCCGGAGGCCGCAATCGATGTGCTCGTCTTCCGCGGCACCGAAGGCATTCTGGAGGGCAATCCCGATATTGGCGCCGTCGTCACGCTACCGGAGCGCGCCAGCGGCGAAAGTCTCGCGCTCCTGCGCAAGCTTTGGCGCGCCTACGATCTGGCAATCTCCACCCAGAGCGGCGACCGGCCCACGCTGTTCGCATGGGCGGCGGGGCGGCGCAGTGTCGGCTTCGTCGATACCCAGGGCATGATGGCGCGGGTCAAGTGGCTGGCCCTCGACTTTCCGGTGGTTGTCGCTGGCGGCTTGCACCGTGTGAATGACGTGCTGCGTCTCGCGGAGGCGATCGGCATCTCGCCGCTGCCCGAAGTTGTCGCGCCGCGCGGCCTGCCGCGATCCGGCATCGCGCCGGATCGTCCCTATGCGGTGATCCACGCGGCGCCGATGTTCCGTTACAAGCGCTGGACCGTGGACGGCTGGCAGGTGCTCGCCGCTGGGCTCGACGCGCGCGGGGTGACCGTCGTCGCGACCGGCGGTCCCGATGACCGTGGCTATCTCGATGACGTTTGGTCTGGTCAGCCGGGGGTGCGTCGCATCGATGTGCTGACGTGGCCGGAGCTCGCCGCGCTGATCGCCGGCGCGCGGGTCTATGTCGGGCCGGACACCTCGGTCACCCATCTCGCTGCCGCGACCGGCACGGCAACGATCGCGCTTTTCGGCCCAACCGACCCGCGCCTCTGGGCCCCCTGGCCGTCGCAGGGCCTCGAGCGGTCCTGGGACGCCGCCGGGACTATCCAAAACCGGGGCAATGTCTGGCTCATCCAGAACCCGGCATCCTGCCCCTGGTCGATCCTGCCGTGCCAGCAGGAAGGGTGCGAACGGCACCTCAACAGCCACAGCCGCTGCCTCGACGAACTCCCTGTTTCGCAAGTCCTTGCCGCCGTCGATGCGGCGCTCGCCACCGGTCCTCTGGCCGCAGTCCGCGCCAGTGGCGCCTAGGGGCGAACGCCGGTATTGAAGAGCCGAATGTTCAAAGTCTCCGCCCTCACGCCGCGCCAGTACCTCATCGTCGCGCACGACCTGATCGCGACCGCGGTCGCCATTCTGGCGAGCTTCTTCATCCGCTTCGAGGACACCGGCCTCGCCGAGCGCCTCGGCGGGCTCATGCACGTCCTGCCGGGCTTCGTCGTCTATGCGGGCTTCGTCTATTTCCTGTTCGGCCTGCACGCCTCCAAGTGGCGGTTCTTCTCGCTGCCCGACGTATTCAACATCGTGAAGGCGGTCACGGTGCTGGCGATCTCGCTGCTCGTGCTCGACTACATCCTCGTCTCGCCGCAGGTCTATGGCGCCTACTTCTTCGGCAAGATCACCATCGCGCTCTACTGGTTCATGCAGATCGCGTTCCTTGTGGGCTCGCGCGCGATCTATCGTCAGTTCCGCTACGTGCGCACGCAGCAGTCGGTGCGCGGCGAGCATTCGCTGCCGACCTTGGTGCTCGGCCGCGCCGCGGACGCGGAGGTGCTGCTGCGCGCAATCGAAAGCGGCGCGGTCAGCCGCGTGCGCCCGGTGGGCATTCTCTCGCCATCGATCGCCGACCGCGGTCAGTCGATGCGCGGCATTCCGGTGGTTGGCAGTCTCGACGATCTCGAACAGGTGGTGCGCGACAGCGAGGCACGCGGCACGCACATCATGCGGCTGATCTTCACGCCGTCCGCGCTGGTTGCCGAGGCCGCGCCGGAATCGACGCTGATGCGCGCACGCCGCCTTGGCCTGCAAACGAGCCGATTGCCGGTGCTGAGCGAGGGCGGCGAGGCGGTGCAGCTCTCCCCCATCGCGGTCGAAGATCTGTTGCTGCGCGACAGCGTGACGATCGACTACCACCGGCTTGAAGACATGGTGCGCGGCAAATCGATCCTCGTCACCGGCGGCGGCGGCTCGATTGGGGCGGAAATCTGCGACCGTGTGGTCACGTTCGGGGCGGCGCGGCTTCTCGTGGTGGAGCATTCCGAAGTCGCGCTGCACACGGTGATCGAGACGCTGCTCGCCAAGGGCACTGCAGCCGACATCGACGGCCGCATCGCTGACGTACGCGATCGAGAACGCATCATGCGCGTGTTCGCCGATTTCGGACCTGAGATTGTCTTCCACGCCGCTGCGCTCAAGCATGTGCCGCTGCTCGAGCGCGATTGGGGCGAGGGAATCAAGACCAACGTGTTCGGCTCGGTGAACGTGGTCGATGCCGCCGTGGCGGCCGGCGCCGCCGCGCTTGTGATGATCTCGACCGACAAGGCGATCGAGCCGGTCTCGGTGCTGGGCGCGACCAAGCGGCTCGCCGAGATGTACGCGCAGGCACTCGATGCCGACTTCGTCCGCCGCGCGGCCGCGGGGCGTCCGGCGATGCGGCTGATCGCGGTGCGCTTCGGCAACGTGCTCGCCTCGAACGGCTCGGTGGTGCCGAAGTTCAAGGCGCAGATCGAGGCCGGCGGGCCGGTCACCGTCACGCATCCCGATATGGTGCGCTACTTCATGACCATCCGCGAAGCCTGTGACCTGGTCGTGACCGCAGCGAGCCATGCGATGGCGAGCGAACGCACCGACGTGTCGGTCTACGTGCTCAACATGGGCCAGCAGGTAAAGATCGTCGAGCTCGCCGAGCGCATGATTGCGCTCTCGGGCCTCGAGCCGGGGCGCGACATCGAGATCACGTTCACCGGCGTGCGTCCGGGCGAGCGGTTGCACGAAATTCTGTTTGCGCACAACGAGCCGACCGTGGAGATCGGCGTTGCCGGCATCGTAGCGGCGAAGCCGACGAGCCCTTCGGTCGATGCGATGCGCCGCTGGCTCGCGACCCTGGAGCAGGGCCTCGCGCGCAACGACCGCTCGGTAATCTACGGCGTGCTGCGTGACGCGGTGCCGGATTTCCGCGGCGAGGCGGCCTGAACCATCGCGCCGATTCCGCTTTTTGTGTCGGTCACCGGCCGCCAGCCGGCCGCGAGTAATTTGGTCGGTTCGGCGATGAGCGTGCCGGCGAGGCGCTCGGCCATGTCGCGCTTGCCGATCAGCCCGAGTGCGGCGGAAAGCAGCGCGAGCGGTACTGGAAGCAGTGACGGCCTGCGTCCGGCGCCGCTGCGCAACAGCGCGACGAGTTCGGCAACGCTGATTGCGTCCGGATCGGCAACCAGAAACGTCTCGTTTTCGGCACGCAGGTCTTCCAGCGCGAAGTGCACCGCCGCGATGAGATTATCGACGGCAAGCAGCGAGCGCCGGTTCATGAACGCCCCGAAGGGCAGGGGAACCGGCAGCGCCGCAAACCGCATCAAGCTGGCGAGGTTGCCCTTCGGGTTCGGACCGTAGACCAGCGCGGGCCGCAGGATCGTGCAGGGCAGCCCTGATGCGCGCACGGCCGCTTCGGCCGCGAGCTTCGAGCGCCCGTAGGCGTCGGTCGGGAGCGGCTCAGCGGCTTCCGTGAGCGGTGCATCGGATGCGGCGCCCGCCTGCGCGCGCGTCGAGGACATGAACACGAATTTGCGCACGCCGGCTACCGCGGCAGCGCTCGCCAACGCCGCGGTCGCCAGATGGTTGACCCGGTCGTAGATCGCGTCGGAGATCTCCGGCCCGACATGCGCGATCCCAGCGAGGTGCACGACCGCCTCCATGCCGGCAACCAGCGGCGTCCAGTCGACCGCACCGGCAAGATCCGGCAGCAGCGCGATCTCGACACCGGCCGGAAATGTTCGCCGGCGCCGGTCGCGTACGGCGACGCGCACCTGATAGCCCGCGTCCGCCAGCGCAGCCGTCAGCGGCGCGCCGATGAAGCCGGACGCGCCGGTGATCAGAACTTTCACCGCTTGCCCCGCTGGAAAGTCAACAGCAGCCAGGCGACCAGCGAGCCGCCCAGCGCAATCGTCGCAAGATCCACGCGTGGATCTGGCTCGATCGCCGTAATGAGAGCGAGTCCGGCAAGCGCGAGATTGGTGACGAAGACGCGCACGACGATCTCCTCGACGGAAAAACCGCCGTCGGTCGCGCGCTGGTAAAAGTGGGTGCGGTGCGCCTGCCAGACCGCCTCGCGACGGACGAGACGGCGCGTAAGCGTGATGGTCGCATCGGCGAGATAGTAGAGCGGCAGCAGGATTGCGGCTGCGAGATTATTGCGTCCTGCCAGCATCAGCATGAGCCAGCCGAGCAGGAGGCCGATGGGCAGGCTGCCGACGTCACCGAGAAACAGACGCGCGACTGGCCGATTGAACGGCGCGAAGCCGATGCTCGCGCCGAGTAACGCGACCGCGACCGCCATGGCGCCTTGCGGCGCTCCGTCGGTGAAGCCAAGCAACGCGACTCCCGCCGTGACGGGCACGACCTCGGCGACCGTCATCCAGTCGATGCCGTCCATGAAGTTCACGAGATTCACAAACCAGACGCCGCCAAGCAGGAGCAGCGCCCGCTCGACGGGCTGCGCGAGCTGCGGCACGATCGCAAAATCATTCGGCAGCGAGGCGATGACGAGGCCGACCGCAACGATCTGGATCAGCAGGCGCGGCCCCGGCCCCAGCCCGCGGATGTCATCGATTGCGCCGGTCAGAGCCAGCAGGATCGTGGAGACGCTGAGCGCCATCCACTCCATCGTCGACAAACCCGTGCTCGTGAGCGTGGCGCCTAGCCATGCGCCGATAAGGGTCGCGGCGACGACCGCGATGCCGCCGCCCTGCGGCGTCGGCACGGTATGCGAGGACCGCGCATTGGGGCGGGCCACCGCGTAGCGGGCGAAAGCGGGTCGAAGCGCGACAATCAGCCCTGCGCTCAGCGCAAGCGCGACGGCAAACACGATAGTGAGCGTCTTCCACATTGCGGGTCGCGGCGCCCCCCAAAAGACGCCTCTCCATCGCCACCACGCGATTTTTAAGCTAAAGCGGGCCGTTGTCGATGCACCGAGTGCTGATGCCCAAGCTTCTTTATCTGGTCACCGAGGACTGGTTTTTCGTCTCGCATTTTCTGCCGATGGCCCGTACGGCGCGTGCGGCCGGGTTTGACGTCGTGGTGGCGACGCGCGTGCGCAATCACGCCGCGCGTATCGAGGCCGAGGGGTTCCGCGTCGTGCCCCTCGAGAATGAACGGCGCAGCCTTGGGCTGATGGAAGCGCTGCGCGGCTTCTTCCGCATGACGCGGATCGTCCGCGCCGAACGGCCCCACATCGTGCATTGCATTGCGCTGCGCATGGTGGCGATCGGCGGGCTTGCCGCGCGAGCGGGCGGTGCCAAGCGGCTGGTGCTCGCGCCGACCGGGCTTGGCCTGCTGTGGAGCGAAGACACCGCAGTCAACCGGTCCGCGCGCGCGGTGCTGCGCTTCGTCATCGGGATATGGCTGCGCGGCAAGAACACCCACTATTTGTTCGAGAACACCGACGATCCGCGCGAGTTCGGATTGCAGGATTCGCCGGCGGTAACCATCGTGCCGGGCGCCGGCGTCGCCCCGGAGGAGTTTCAGCCTTCGCCCGACCCGCCCACGCCGCCGCTGAAAGTGGCGGTGGTCGCGCGGATGATCGAGGCGAAAGGGATCGCCGACGCGGTAGAAGCGGCGCGGCGCGCGCGTGCGCTCGGTGCGCCGGTCGAGCTCGATCTTTATGGTGCGCCCGATCCCTCCAACCGCCGTTCGTGCCGCGAGGCCGAACTGCGCCAATGGTCGGAGGAGCCGGGCATCCGCTGGCACGGGCCGACCGGCGACGTTGCGGAAGTCTGGCGCACCCATCATGTCGCGATGCTGCTCACCTGGTATCGAGAGGGCGTGCCGCGCTGCCTGATCGAGGCAGCCGCGAGTGGCCGGCCGATCGTCACCACCGATTCGCCCGGCTGCCGCGATCTGGTGCGCGACCGGCACGAGGGCATCCTGGTTCCGCTGCGTGACACGCAGGCCGCTGCGCGCGCGCTCGTTGAGTTGGCCGAGGACGCAGACCTGCGGTCACGGCTCGGGAGCGCGGCGCACGCGCGGTTTGCGGCCCTCTTCACCGAGGCCGCGGTGCGCCATGCGGTCGGAACCGTCTATGCCGGGTTCGGGCTGTAATCTGTTGATTCAAAACGTGTTCGGGGCTAACTGCGGCCATCCGGTCGCCAGCCGCAGGGCGGCATGCTAGAGCCTTGATCGGGTACGGACGCGCGTGAGCGCAAGCCCTCACGGGCCAGTTGCGGGGTTGCACGAGTACATGACAGGTACCGCCAAGGACGTCCGGTTGGGCGTGGTCGGGGTCGGGATCATGGGCAGCAACCATGCCCGTGTGCTCGCCGATCTTCCCGGCGTGAAGGTCGTCGGTATCGCGGACCCGGGCGCCTCGCATCGCGAACTGCTGGCGCAGATCGTCGGCTGCGAAGTCTGCGACGACGTCGAAGACCTGATCAAGCTCGGCATCGACGCGGCCGTAATCGCGGCGCCGACGCAGTTGCATCACGACATCGCGCTCACCTGCATCAAGCGCGGCGTGCATGTGCTGGTCGAAAAGCCAATTGCTTCCAACATCGAGGAAGGCCGCGCGATCGTCGCGGCAGCCGAGCGCGCCGGCGTCACCCTGATGGTCGGCCATGTCGAGCGATTCAATCCGGCCGTGCAGGTGATCAAGGACGCCATCAAGGGCGAGGAGATTCTTTCCATTGCGATCACCCGCGTCGGACCGTTTCCGCCGCGCATGTCGAATGTCGGCGTCGTGATCGATCTCGCGGTGCACGACATCGACCTGATCCGCTGGTTCACCGATTCCGAAATCTCCGAGGTGCAGCCGCAGATCAAGAGCGCGATTGCGGAACGCGAGGACATCGCGCTGCTTCAGTTCCGCACCGCATCGGGCGTGCTGGCGCAGATCAACACCAACTGGCTGACGCCGTTCAAGACGCGCACCGTGCACATCGCGACGCGCAAGAAATATCTCATCGGCGACCTGCTCACCCGGCAGGTGACGGAGTGCTTCGGCTTCCAGCCCGACGGCAGTTATTCGATGCGGCATCTCTCCGCCGGCCATGCGGAACCGCTGCGCTCCGAGCTGATCGCCTTCGTCAAGGCGATCCGCAGCGGAGAGCCTCCCGCGGTGACCGGGGCAGAAGGTGTCGCCAGCCTCGAAGTCGCCATGCGCTGCCTGCAGGGCGGCATGCCCATTGCACCACGCAAGCCGCGCAAGGTCGCGGGCTGACGCAACCCCGCTTTCGGATTTGTGATGAACCAGCACGCGCGCATCGACATGATTCCGTTCATCGACGTGTCGGCGCAGCGCCGCCGCCTCGGCAAGCGCATCGATGATGCGATCGCGCGCGTCACCGAGCATTGCCAGTTCATCAATGGGCCGGAGGTTGGCGAGCTCGAGCGGGGGCTGTCCGAGTTCTGTGGTGCGCGTCATTCTATCGGCGTGGCCAGCGGCACCGATGCGCTGGTGCTGATGATGATGGCGAAGGGCATCGGGCGCGGCGACGCCGTGATCTGCCCGTCGTTCACCTATGCGGCATCGCCCGAAGCGGTTGCGCTCACGGGCGCGACACCAGTGTTCTGCGAGGTGGACGAGAAGACCTTCAACATCGATCCCGCCGGCATCGAGCGCGCGGTTACGGCGGCGAACCGCGCCGGCCTCAGGCCGAAGGCGCTGATGACGGTCGACCTGTTTGGGCTACCGGCGGACTATGAGGCGGTGCTGCCGATCGCAGAAAAGCATGGGCTCTACGTGATTGATGATGCGGCGCAGAGTTTCGGCGCCCAGGCCAAGGGCCGCAAGATCGGCACGCTCGCGCCGGCCACGACGACCAGCTTCTTCCCCGCAAAGCCGCTCGGCTGCTATGGCGACGGCGGCGCGGTGTTTACCGACGACGACGCGCTCGCCGATACGATCCGCAGCCTGCGCAATCACGGGCAGGGCACTGACCGTTACGACAACGTGCGCATCGGCATGACCGGGCGGCTCGATACGATCCAGGCGGCGGTGCTGATCGAGAAGCTGAAGATCTTCCCCGAGGAGATCGTGGCGCGCGAGCGCATCGCGCGGCGCTACAACGCAGGCCTCGCCGATGTCGTCACCGTGCCGCATCTCTCCAACGAGCACACCTGCGTCTGGGCGCAGTATACGATCCGCGTCTCCGGCGGGCGGCGCGATGCGCTCGCCGCGACGCTGCGCGCGCAGGGCATCCCGACCGCGCAGTATTACCCAGTCCCTGCGCACCGGCAGGGCGCCTATCGCGACTACCCGGTCGTGGAGGGCGGGCTGCCGGTCACCGACAAGCTCGCAGGCGAGGTCATCAGCCTGCCGATGCATGCCTATCTGGACGATCCGACGCAGGACCGGATCGTCGGGGCGGTGCGCGGGGCATTGCGGTAGGGCTTGTCATGCCCCGCGAAGGCGGGGCATCCAGTAAGCATCGATTCTGAATTCAAGGCCTTCCCGTGCCCCACGAGAGCGCCGCGGTTACTGGATCGTCCGCCTTCGCGGACGATGACGGCGTTCGATGATCAACCGCATCCTCACCGTCGGCGGCTTTACGCTCATCTCGCGCGTGACCGGCTTCCTGCGCGACATCGTGATGGCGGCGGTGCTCGGCGCCGGCCCGATCGCGGATGCGTTCCTGGTCGCGTTCCGCCTGCCGAACCATTTCCGCGCGATCTTTGCCGAAGGCGCGTTCGCGGCCGCCTTCGTGCCGGCCTACGCGCGCATCCGCGAGCAGGGCGGGGTAGACGCCGCGCGGCTTTTCGGCGACCGCATCTTCACGCTGCTGCTGGCGAGCCAGATCGTGCTACTCGCGATCGCGCTCGCTTTCACGCCGGCGGTGATCGAACTGCTGGCGCCCGGCTTCCACAACGATGCGACGCGCTTCCCGCTCGCCGTCACGCTGACGCGCATCACGTTCCCGTATCTCCTGCTGATGACGCTGGTGACGCTGTTCTCCGGCATCCTCAATTCCGTCGGAAAGTTCGCCACCGCCGCGGCCGCGCCGATCCTGCTCAATCTCACCATGGTGGCGACGCTGCTGACCGCGGCGTTCTTCCCGACGCCGGGCCACGCGGCAGCCTGGGGCGTGCTCATCGCCGGCGTACTCGAAGTGCTGCTGGTCGGCGGCGCTGCGCTGCGCGCCGACGTGATGGTGACGCTGCGGCAGCCCTGGCCTGACCCGGACGTGAAGCGCTTCTTCAAGGCGCTCGGGCCGGCGACCGTCGGCTCGGCCGGCGTGCAGCTTGCGCTGTTCGCCGACACCATCATCGCAAGCTTCCTCGCGGCGGGCGCGCTCTCCGCGCTCTATTATGCCGATCGGCTCTATCAGCTCCCCGGCGGCGTGATCGGCATCGCGGTCGGCACCGTGCTGCTGCCCGAAATGGCGCGGCGCATCGCGGCGGGCGATGCGAACGGCGCGCGCATCGCGCAGGAGCGCGCGATCGAGTTCACGCTGCTGCTGGCGATCCCTTGTGTCGCGGCGTTTCTCGTCGTGCCCGACCTGATCATGCGCGCACTGTTCATGCGCGGGAAATTCACCGCCGCCGACGCACAGGCCGCCGCCGCCACGCTCGCCGCCTACACGATTGGCTTGATTCCGTTCGTGCTGATGCGCAGCGCCACCGCGCCGTTCCTCGCACGCGGCGACACCGCAACACCCGTGAAGGCGGCGCTCACGGGTGCCGCGGTCAACATCGCGCTCAAGATCGCGTTTCTCTCTTTCACTCCGCTCGCGCAGGTCGGCCTCGCGCTCGCGACCTCGATCGGCGCCTGGATCAATTTCGGCCTGATCCTCTGGTTCGGCCTGCGGGCCGGCTACATGAGCTTCGATGCCGCGTTCAAGCGTGCGGTCGTAAAGCTCGTGCTCGCCGGCCTCGCGCTGTTCGCGGCGCTGTGGATCGCGCAATGGCCGGTGCTTGCCATGACGGCCGGCTTCCCGGGGAGCCACACATGGCTCGCTCTGCTGCTTCTCGGTTTCCTCGGAGCGCTCACCTATGGCGGCGCGGTCATCGGGCTGTTCGGGAAGGCGTGGCTCGCCTCGTTCTGGCGAACTCCCAAGGCAGTTACGCCGTCTTCTTCCGTTCCTCCGGCACCAGAGTGAAGGCGCGCGGCTTGCCGAGGCGTAGCACCTTGATCTCGACCGCCCTGCCGATCCGCTCGCCGGTGAGCAGGCGGATCAGGTCGTCCGCGCCGGTCACGGGCTCGGCATCGAGGCTCACGATCATGTCGCCGGTGAGCAGGCCCGCCCGATTGGCCGGGCTGCCCGGCTCGGAGGCGATGATCGTCGCAGCCGTTGCTTGTGTGAGCTCGGCCGCGAGCTGCAGCCGCCGCGGAATGGTCGTCTGCTGCGCCGAGATGCCGATGTAGGCGCGCCGCACCCGGCCATGCCGCACCAGCCCGCCGAGCACGAACTTCGCCGTGTTGGCCGCGACCGCAAAGCAGATGCCCTGCGCGCCCTGGATGACGGCGGTGTTCACGCCGATCACCTCGCCATGCGAGGAGACCAGCGGCCCGCCCGAATTGCCGGGATTGAGCGCCGCATCGGTCTGGATCACGTCGTCGATCAACCGCCCGGTGCGGGCGCGCAGCGAGCGTCCCAGCGCCGAGACGACGCCGGCCGTCACGGTCGACTCAAAGCCGAGCGGATTGCCGATCGCGACCACCAGTTGGCCACGCCGCAGCTTCTTGGAGTCGCCCAAGGTCGCTGCCGGCAGGGTCACGGGGGCATCGACCCGCACCAGGGCAAGGTCCGTGTCCGGATCGTCGCCGACCACCCGCGCGGTCAGCTGGCGGCCTTCCGTGGTCATCAGCTCGACGCGCGCAGCGCCGCCGACCACGTGGCTGTTGGTCAGCACCAGCCCGTCCGGCGCGACGATCACGCCGGAGCCGGAGCCTGCGCGCACGGTGTTGCGGCCGTGCCAGACATCGATCCGGACCACGGCCGGGCCGACGCGGTCGACCACGTCGGTGATGGCCTGCGAATAGGCATCGAGTAGCGCGGCATCGTCCGGCGGCGGGGTGAGGCCGGAGGACACAGGCGCGTTCGCGTGCTCGTCGAGCACGAAATCAATCGTATCGAACATGGGATTTTCGGGGTTGTGGACTTGCGATTCGTTCGCGGATATGGGGTGCCGGCCGCCGTAGCGAAAGAGCAGCGCCCGCGCGTGGACCGGCCACGATTGTGTGATATCCGCCCGGCCGGGGTGCGCAGGCTTTATGGTGACCCGGATTCGGGTTTTGATGGCTGATGAATCCTGTGCTGACGCGCCTCGCGCCCTTGCTGATTGGCCTTGCGCCGCTTCTCGCCGGCTGCGGGGAGGGCGCCCCGAAGCAGGCCGCGTCCCCGCCGCCGGCCGTCACCGTCGCCAAGCCGACGAAGCAGCAGGTCACCGACTACGACGAATATGTCGGGCGCTTCCTCGCGGTCGACATGGTCGAGGTGCGGGCGCGGGTTTCCGGGTATCTGGACAAGGTCCATTTCAAGGACGGCGAAATCGTCAAGCAGGGCGATCCGCTGTTCAGCATCGACCGTCGTCCGTTCGAGACATCGCTTGCGCAGGTGCGCGCGACGCTTGCGCAGGCTCGCGCCAATCTGGCCTTCACCGAAGGCGATCTCGCCCGCGCCTCGCAGCTGGTGAAGGATCGCACCATCACGGAGCAGACCTTCGAGCAGCGCACGCAGGCGAAACGCGTCGCCGAAGCCTCGGTGGCCGCACAGGAAGCGGCGGTCCGGCAGGCCGAGCTCGACCTTCAGTTCACCGAACTCAAGGCGCCGGTGGCGGGCCGCATCGGCGACCGGCGCGTCTCCGAGGGCAACCTCGTGACCGGCGGCACCGGGGGCAACACCACGATGCTTGCCACCATCGTGTCGATCGATCCGATTCGCTTCGAATTCACCTTCGATGAGGGTTCGTTCCTGCGCTACGAGCGTCTCGGCAAGGAGGGGAAGGACACTGCGAGCCGCCAAACCGGCATCGAGGTCGCCGTCAAGCTGATCGACGAGAATGATTTCAGTCATCCAGGACGGATGGATTTCGTCGACAACGTGATCGAACGCTCGTCCGGTACGATCCGCGGCCGTGCGTCGCTTGCGAACCCCAACGGCACGCTGACGCCCGGCATGTTCGGCCGCGTGCGCGTGCCGGGTTCCTCGCCCTACGAGGCGCTGCTCATTCCGGACAACGCGATCGGCTCCGAACAGGTGCGTAAATACGTGCTGGTGGTCGACGGCGAGAACGTCGCCCGCATCAAGTACGTCACGCTCGGCCAACTCGCCGGCAACCTGCGCGTCATCAAGGACGGCTTGAGCACGGACGACCGCGTCATCGTCAACGGCCTGATGCGCGCCCGCGCGGGCTCAAAGGTCACGCCGCAGGAACAGGGCACGCCGCCGGCCGGCGCCGGGCCGCAGGCGAAGAAATAGCGTTCCTGGTCAGAAGATGAAGTCGCTGTTGGTCAGCAGCGACGCATTCACGTGCTGTAGCGTGAGCCGCATGCCGGGGCCGAGGTCGAGCACCGTGTCTGCGCCAACCTGCTGAGCATTGAGGTCGCTGAGGTCCGCGTGCAATCCGCCACCCAGGCTGATGCGGTCGGCGCCGATCTCGAAGTCGACAATGATGTCATTGCCGACGTTGGCGCCGTTACTCAGATCGAAGTGGAAGACATCCCGTCCCTCGAAGCCCTGCATTGTGTCGTCACCTAGGAAGCCCGTGATCCGGTTGTCGCCATGATTGCCGATGATGAGATCGCCGCTTTGCGAGCCGACGATGTTCTCGACGCCGGAAAGGGAGTCCGGGATGAACGGGTAATCGATCGGATTGACGTTTCGGACCGGCGGGTGTCCCGCGAGGCCGCTCAGCAGGTTTATCTCCAGATCAAAGACCACGCCGGAGTAATCGACCGTATCGATGCCGTCGCCGCCACTTATCGAATTGAAGGTTCCGTCGCTGAGGAACACGTCGTCACCGCCTTCTCCGGCCATGATGTCGTGGCCGGTGCCGGTGCCACCCGACAGCGTGTCGTCACCGTCGCCGCCGAAGAGAATATCCCAGTCGTCGCCACCATCGAGGCGATCGTTCCCGCCGCCGCTCTGAATGAAGTCCCTGCCACCGCCGCCGAAGAACGAATTGTCATGCGCGTCGCCCGTGAACGTGTCGTCTAAGTTGCTGCCGACGATCTCCTGAAAGTTCGACAGGAAGTCCAAGCCGACCGTACCGGCACCCAGCCCCTTCCTGACGACCCCGATGTCAAGCCGGATGTCCAACTGGAGGCTCGACTCCGTATAGACGACGCGGTTGATCCCAGCGCCACCGTCGAGACGATCAGTACCTTCTCCCGCGATGACGATATCGTCGCCGCCTGCGGCGTCGATCCGATCGTCACCGGCACCGCCGGCGAGCGTGTTATCGGCGTTGTCGCCGAAGATGATGTCGTTGAAGGCGGACCCGTACACCTGCTCGATGTTGACGAGCCGATCGAATCCTCCGGGGCCGTTGGTGCTGAACGCTACTCCACTCGCCAAATTCACGAAGCCGGCCGTCGTCAGTACGTAGGCGTCCGTGCCGTCCCCGCCGTCGATCAGGTCGTCTCCGAGGCCGCCGGTCAGCACATCATTGCCGTCTCCACCGGACAGCGTGTCGTTTCCGGAGCCGCCGTCGATCGTGTCGGAGCCGTTCCCGCCGATGACGATGTCGTCCAACCCACCACCGAAAACCGTGTTGTCGCCGTCTCCGGTGTGGAACGTTGTTCCGACCGCAAAGCCTGCCGCGGCGGCCGCGGCCGCGCTGCCCGGCAGAATCATCGTGTCATTGCCGTCCAGGGCATCGTACTGCGTCCCCGCCCGGTAGCTGCCGACAACGACCGTATTGAAGTCCACAACGTCATCGCCCGCGGTGAACAGCGGTCCGGGATCGGTGTGGCCGTTGATGGCGATCGACAGCTGCGCGGTTGCTTGGCCGTACCCATCGCTGATCGTGTAGGCAAAGGTTTCCTGGAACGTGTTGCCGTCGTTCAGCGCCTCGAGGGCCGGGTTCGTCTGGTCGAGGAGGTAGCTGTAGCTCCCGTCGGCGTTCAGGGTCAGCGTGCCATAGAGGCCGGCCAACACGCCCGCGCTGGTGACCGAGAGCGTGGCGTCCGCGATGCCGCCCAGCGCGTCGTTGGCGAGCACATTGCCCGCGATGGCGCTCGAAGCATCGTCCTCGGCGATGGCGTTCGTGTCCGCATGCGCGACCGGCGACGCCGGGTCGGCAATCAGGACCGTCTGAACCCGCTCGAAACCCCTGGCTGTCAGATTGATATTGAAGTTGAAGCCGTAGGCCGAGAAATCGAACGCGGTGTTGCTGCCGGCCGCACGAAAGTCGGCGAACACCGTGCTGGCGTTCATCTCATTGAGCTGCGACTGGATCAGCTTCAGGACCAGCGTGTCGGTGCCGTTGCCACCCTCGTAAACGTCGTGTGCCGTCAGGTTGTCGACCGCAACATAGACAGCGGTGTCGTCGCCGTTGTTGCCGAACAGCAGATCGGAGCCCGATCCGCCGTCGAGAATATCGTTGCCGTTGCCGCCGCTGACGGTGTCGTTGCCGGCGCCGCCATCGACGACGTCGTTGCCGTTGTCGCCGGAAAGATTGTCGGCGCCGCCGCCTCCGTAGATCGTGTCGTTCCCGTTGCCGCCGTTGATGATATCGCTGGAGTTTGTGCCAATTAGGGTGTCGTTGTTGTTCGTTCCGGTGGTGCTCAACGGCGGCTTCCCTTGAATGATCGGCGCGCGGCCGGGTGAAGGGTTGCCGTTGCTAGCAAGTGCGATCTAATGATGTATGAAATCGCGCCTCGAATTTTTCTGGATTCAAAGACAAACCGGTTTAGATCGTCGTAAGCATGGGATTTGGGACTCGCGGCTGAAACGATCCCGCGCGTGCTCATCGTCGCTTCGCACTTCAGGCGTCCGCGATGCCGATCTCGCGCTTCTTCATCGACCGCCCGATCGTCGCCTCGGTGCTGCCGGTCGTGCTGGAGCGGCTGGCATTACGAGGCAACCGTCGATCAGACCACCAAACGGACGTTTTGGCCGGACGCCAACCGGATTGGCTTGGCGGAATATTCGAACCGGTCGAAGGTCACGTAGCCGGCGGCGTCATGCCACGACTCCTGAGGGCGCGGCACAGTCGTGAAAAAGCCTTCGATTTTGTCAGCCGTCACCTCGATCGTGGCGAAGCCGTGCCGATCATCGGTGGCGGCGACAAGGTGCGCGCCCGTGGCTGCATCAACGTGTCCCGGCGCCGCGGTCAGTTCGTGAAGATTGGGATAACCTCCGTTGCCGATCACAAAGAACGGCAGGGTCCCTCCGGGAATGGGCTTTTCGATCCGTTGGTAATCGTGCACGTGGGCGGTCAGAACGATGTTCGGAACGCGCCTCGTCTCGTTGATCACATCCTGCACGACGCCGGCCATGACGACGCTGCCACTGTGGAACTTGTCAAAAGAATAGACCGGATGGTGCAGGGCGAGGATGAGCGCCCTGTCTGAAGGAGCATCCGCCATCTGGCCGCGGAACCACTCTTTCTGGTCGTCGTCGATGCGCCCCCCTTCGGGCACATTGGTATAGAGGCCGATGAAATACGCGAGCGGCGTATCGAGGCACCAGTACGCGTAGGGCTGGATCATCGCCATGCGTTGGGTGTCCATCGATTCTTCGGTGTAGGTGTCAGGCGGGGCACAAAAGTTCCTCTCGAATCCTTCGAGCGATAGCCGCTGTCGCCGGCTCGTTGCCCCGTCGTGATTGCCTGGAATTGCAAAAATCGGTGCAGGGTAGTGCTCATAAGGATCGTAGAACTGCGCGAAATAGTTGTCCGTCTCTCCGTTGAAGTAGACGACGTCGCCAATCTGATAGAAAAAAGACGCGGGCTTCGGATTTCCTTCAAACGAACGCTCCATGCCTTTGGCGACGAGAAGCTGCCGCTCCGGATTGTTCACTCCACCGGTGTCGCCAACGGTATGGAAAACCATTCGGCCGGCAGCTTTGATCGCGTCGACGGCTGGCGTGCCGAGCACCCGGGCAAGATCGAGCCGGTAGGGTGGGGGACCTTTCGGCTCGAAAGGAATGGGCTGAAAGTTCGATCGCTCCGCGGCATCGCTCATCAGCGATTCCGCGGCCAACGCGAGACTCGGCCGTGCTACAGAGCCTAACGGTCCTCCCGACGGTCGCGGTCTATAGAAACTCATGGCCATGGCTGTGGGCCCCCCGTTGGCAAATAACAGTTCACGAAAGCTGCACGCTACGGCGATCGATTGCAAGCATGATCAGTTGCCACCAAATGGTTGCGGGGCGCCATGCGGCGAACCGCTCAAGCTCAGGCCGCTCGCCGGCGAGAACTGGACAGCTGGAATTCCATTCGTTTAAGCGGGTCCACCATCGTGATGGCCCGAAAGCGAACACAACGGTGTGACTATGATGCCCGCCGATGCGCCCAGACCCCATGCTCTCCGATGAAAATCTCCCACTTTTTCATTGACCGGCCGATCTTCGCCTCGGTGCTGTCGATCGTGTTCCTGATTCTGGGCGGCGTCTCGTTCATCCGCCTGCCGATCGCGCAGTATCCCGAGATCGCGCCGCCGGTCATCAACGTGGCGGGGCAATATCCCGGCGCCAATGCCGAGGTGGTTGCCACCACCGTGATCGCTCCGATCGAGGAGCAGATCAACGGCGTGGAGAACATGCTCTACATGTCCTCCAACGCGACCGCCGACGGGCGCTTCTCGATCGCCGTGACCTTCGACATCGGCACCAATCTCGATATCGCGCAGGTGCAGGTGCAGAACCGCGTCGGGATCGCGCAACCGCGCCTGCCGGTCGACGTGCGGCAGATCGGCGTGACGGTGACCAAGTCCTCGCCCGACCTGATGATGGTCGTGCATCTCTTCTCGCCCGACCAGTCGCGCGACTCCTTGTTCATCTCGAACTACGCGACCCTTGAGGTCAAAGATCAGCTTCTGCGTGTCGACGGTGTCGGCTCGATCACGGTTTTCGGCAGCCGCGACTATGCAATGCGGGTCTGGCTCGATCCGGGTCGGCTGCAGTCGCTTGGGATGACGGCGACCGACGTGACGCTGGCGTTGCAGGCGCAGAACATCCAGGTCGCGTCCGGCGTGCTGAACCAGCCGCCGGTCGAGAAGCCGGGCGCATTCCAGGTCGCGGTGCAGACGCTCGGACGGCTCGCAAACCCCGAAGAGTTCTCCAACATCGTCGTGAAGCAGACCGCCGGCGCGGTGGTGCGGCTCAAGGACGTCGCGACGATCCAGCTTGCCGCGCAGGATTATTCGTCGAACTCATATCTGGGCAGAAGCCCGGCTGTCGCGCTCGCGATCTTCCAGCGGCCCGGCTCGAATGCTCTCGCGACCGCCGATGCCATCGTGAAGACGATGGAGGGGCTTTCGAAGCGCTTCCCGGCCGGCATCCAGCACGCCATCGTCTATAACCCGACCGAATTCATCCGTCAGTCGGTCAACGCCGTGATCGAGACTATTCTCGAAGCGGCGCTGCTGGTCGTGCTGGTGATCATCATCTTCCTGCAAACCTGGCGCGCGGCGGTCATCCCGATCGTTGCCATTCCGGTGTCGCTGATCGGCACGTTCTTCTTCATGGCGACGTTCGGGTTCACGCTGAATAATCTTAGCCTGTTCGGGCTAGTGCTTGCGGTCGGCATCGTGGTCGACGACGCGATCGTCGTGGTGGAGAACGTCGAGCGCAACATCGCGGCCGGCTTGAGCCCGCGCGAGGCCGCGATCCGCAGCATGGACGAGGTCGGCACCGCGCTGATCGCGATCGCGCTGGTGCTGTGCGCGGTTTTCGTGCCCTCGGCGTTTATCACCGGCATTTCGGGGCAATTCTACCGTCAATTCGCGCTGACGATTACCGGCGCCACCATCGTCTCGTGTACGGTATCCCTCACGCTCTCTCCCGCATTGTGCGCGATGCTGCTGAAGCCGCACGATCCACAACACCGTGACCGCTGGTGGGAAGTGCCGATCCACGGCTTCTTCCGCATTTTCAACTTCGGCTTCGACAAGTTCGCGAGCGGTTATGGCTGGGTCGTGCGCAAGGTGGTGCGTTACGCCGCAGTCATGCTGATCGCGTATGCGGCGATCCTTGCCTACGGCTTGAACGAGTTCCGCAAGACACCGACCGGCTTCATCCCGCAGCTCGACCGCGGAATCATCATTGTGGCGGCACAGCTGCCGCCTGGCGCCGCGCTTGCGCGCACCGATGAGGTGATGCGGCGCGCGCTCGATATGGCGCTTGACGTGCCGGGCGTATCGAACGGCATGAATGTGGTGGGCTTCTCCGGCGCGACCTTCACCAACGCGCCAAATGCAGGCGCGATCTTCCTCGTGCTCGACCCGTGGGAAGATCGTGCGAAGCGCACGGGGCAGTCGTCCAACGAAATCCAGGCCGAACTGACGCGCCGCTATGCCGCGATCCAGGAAGGGCTGATCATCGTGATCCAGCCGCCGCCGGTGTCCGGCATCGGCAATGCCGGCGGCTTCCGGATGATGGTCGAGGATCGCGCGGGACGAGGGCCCCAGGCGCTGCAATCGGCCGTGGCCGCCATGATGAGCCGCGCCTCACAGACACCGGGTGTGCAGCAGGTGTTCTCGCTGTTCGAGACCGCAACGCCGCAGCTCTATCTCGACATCGACCGTGTCAAGGCGCAGATGCTCGGCGTCAACGTCACCGACGTGTTCGCGGCGCTGCAGATCTATCTCGGTTCGGCCTACGTCAACGACTTCAACCTGTTCGGCAAGACCTTCCGCGTCACCGCGCAGGCAGGCGATGTCTACCGCAACGATCCGAACGACGTGCTGAAGATCCGCGTGCGCAACCAAAGCGGCGAGACCGTGCCGCTCGGCTCGTTCACCACCATGCGCGACATTTCAGGGCCGTATCGTGTGCCGCGCTACAATCTCTATCCGGCGGCCGAACTCGACGGCAACGCGGCGCGCGGCTACAGCCAAGGGCAGGCGATCGAGATCATGGAGAAGCTCGCGGCCGAAGTGCTGCCGGAGGGCTTCGGCTACGAGTGGACCACCCTCGCATTCCAGCAGTTGCGCGCGGGAAACACCGCGGTCTTTGCCTTCGCGCTCGCCGTCGTGTTCGTGTTCCTGGTGCTTGCCGCGCAGTACGAGAGCCTGACGCTGCCGCTCGCCGTCATCCTGATCGTGCCGATGTGTCTGGTCGCCGCGATCGTCGGCGTGATTCTGCGCGGCTTCGACAACAACATCCTGACACAAGTCGGCTTCGTGGTGCTGATCGGCCTTGCGGCAAAGAACGCGATCCTGATCGTGGAATTCGCCAAGCAGCTTGAGGATCAGGGGCGCAGCCCTTGGGATGCCGCGGTCGAGGCAGCGCGGCTGCGCCTGCGGCCGATCCTGATGACGTCGCTCGCGTTTATCTTCGGTGTGGTCCCGATGGTGTGGGGCGTCGGCGCCGGCGCGGAGCTGCGCCAGAACCTCGGAACGGCGGTGTTCTCGGGCATGATCGGCGTGACCGCCTTCGGCCTCATCTTCACGCCGGTGTTCTACGTCGTGTGCCGCTGGATCGCGGGCGTGAGCGCACGGCGCAGAGCGGCGCCCGCGCCGCATCCCGCCGAGTAGGTGCGGCAAAGCGGCGCGGATTTTCCCTATCTTTCCAGTGGATGGGCCCATCGTTCACGGGATCGTGAAGCTGGGCCCGCTCGCGCGCCCGCCTTGTTTTGAGGAATAACAAACAAGGACCGGGGTTGACCGGAAAGCCGGAGGACCCCGGCCGACAATGAGGGGAGTCGCTCAATGATCCGTACGGTGCTCGCCGTCTCGGCGATTGCAATTGGTATCACTGCCGTCGCCGCGCAATCCGATCCGATCGCTGCGCGCAAGGAGCTCATGAAGGGCATTGGCGGGCAGACCAAGACAGGCGGCGGCATGGCCAAGGGCGAGGTCGCGTACGACCAGGCCAAGGCGCAGGCGGTTATCGCAAGCTATGTCGACGCAGCCGAGAAAGCCCCGAACCTCTTCCCAGACAACTCCAAGACCGGCGGTGACACCGCCGCGCTCCCGGCGGTCTGGGAGAACAAGGCCGACTTCAACGCCAAGTTCGCGAAGTTCGGCGCCGACGCAAAAGCGGCGGCATCCGCCGTGAAGGATGCCGACAGCTTCAAGGCGGCGTTCCCGGGCCTGACCAAGAACTGCGGCGGCTGCCACGAGACCTACCGCGCGAAGAAGAACTAAAAACAAAGTCGGCGGATTTCTACCCAGGCGGGTGCCCGCTAAATCATTGAAATGCAAAGGGCTGCCCTCGGGGGCGGCCCTTACGGCATTTGTGTAATTCCGTAAGTTGTGGCTTCGCGGATACAACCCTTCCCGTCGCGCTCCCCTATGATTTCACTGGTCAGAAAAGCGGCCGTGGGGGAGCGGGACGCTGATGGGGACGCCGACAAGGAGCCTCAGGATTGGGGCTTGCTTCTTATTTGCATTGACGGGCGCCAGCGGTACTGCGCTCGCCGCCGACATGCCGGTGAAGGCCGCGCCGATCGCGCCATTCGTATACAACTGGACCGGCGTCTATGTCGGCGGTCACGCCGGCTACGGCATAGGCATGAAGGATTGGGATCTTGCCGGCTCTAACTTTGACTACGAGGCAAAGGGCTTCCTCGGCGGCGGCCAGACCGGCGTCAACCAACAAATCGGCAACTGGGTGATCGGCATCGAGGCCGACGCGTCGTGGGCCGATATCAAAGGAAGCCAGACGGTGTTCACGGGCGGGGCGAACCTCGCCAGGACAGTGGCGGCCACCACCACCATTGACTGGCTCGTGACCGTCGCGGGGCGTCTTGGCTTCGCGCAGGATCGTTGGCTGGTCTACGTCAAGGCCGGTGGCGCATGGGCGCACGAAAACCATTCGCTCGGGATCACCGCCAACCTGCCCTTCGCAGGCGCGATCCTGACGGGGTCCACCGCCGCAACTGGCGCCGAGACTCGTTTTGGGCCGCTACTCGGCTTCGGTGCCGAATACGCGCTGTGGGGTAACTGGTCGTTCAAGAGCGAGTACAATTATCTGCAGCTGTGGCCCGGGACCGCGCGTCTCGTCGGCACTCAGACTTTGCTTGTTGGCGTGAGCCCGCCGGGTCCGTTCACGACCGATGCGAGCATTCGGCAAGCCTTCCATCTCCTGAAACTCGGCCTGAACTATCGCTTTGGTCCCGACGCACCGTCGGCGATTGCGCCGGCACCGCCCACGCCCGGATATAACTGGACTGGTTTCTATGCTGGCGTACAGGCGGCCTACGGCTTCGGCCGCAAGGAATGGGAGGTCGGCCCCGAGGGCCGCTTCGATGTCAGCGGTGCACTTGCTGGCGGTGTGA
Source organism: Xanthobacteraceae bacterium (assembly GCA_049698215.1). Classification (GTDB taxonomy): domain Bacteria; phylum Pseudomonadota; class Alphaproteobacteria; order Rhizobiales; family Xanthobacteraceae; genus PALSA-894. The sequence goes on from JBAVXH010000041.1 coordinate 28,228, forward strand.
CCGGTACGAACGTGCAGGCGGGTGTCTTCGTGTTCGGTGCCGAGAGCGAGTGGATGTGGTCCGGCGTGAAGGGCAGCACGCGTTTCGCGCGCCCATTTGGTACGACGGGCACACAGACGTTCGACTTCGCGACGAGTATGGATTGGCTTTCGCTGTCGAGTGTGCGCGCGGGCTTCGTCGCCGCGGACCGGTGGCTGGTATACGCCAAGGGCGGTGTAGCGCTCGCGCATGAAGCTCATGCGCAGGCGCTGCAGGGGAGCGCTCTCGGCCTCGGCAACGTGACCCGTAGCGCGAATGGGACGGCGCTGCACACCGGCTACCTCGCGGGCGTCGGCGTGGAGTACGCGTTCCTCGGCAATTGGTCGGCCAAGCTCGAATATAACTACATCGACTTTCGCCCGCAGACTGTTATCGGGATCGGGTCGCAGGTCGTGACCAACGGTCCATTTGGCAGCACTAGCGCCACGGCCCAACGAGACACGATCGACCAGAACATGCATCTCGTGAAATTTGGGGTGAACTACAAGTTCAGTACCGGCTTGGCCGATATCGTCACCGCGAAGTTCTGAGGTGCTGAGTGTGACCTGACGCGCGCTAGCGATTGCGGGGGGACGTTTTGCGAGGCTTCTGGCTTGCCCTGATCGCGCTGGGTTGCGCGAGCGGACCAGTGAGGGCGGCCGACGTGCCGGTGAAAGCCGCACCGCCGGTCGCGCCCTCCGTTTACAACTGGACCGGGATCTATGTTGGCGGTCACGCCGGCTACGGCGTGGGAATGAAAGATTGGCCCAGCATGAATCCCCGGCTCGACTACGACGTGAGGGGCTTTCTCGGCGGTGGCCAGGTTGGGGTGAATCAGCAGATTGGCAATTTGCTGATCGGGATCGAGGCCGACGCCTCGTGGGCCGACATCAAGGGCAGCCAGACGATCGTCTTAGGTAGCCTCAGCAATCCAACCACCCACGTCGCGAGCACGCGGATCGATCGGCTCGCGACCGTTGCGGGACGCCTCGGCCTCGTTCAGGACCGCTGGCTCGTCTACGTCAAGGCAGGCGCTGCGTGGGCTCATGAAAATCATGCGGTCAGGAGCACTGCCAGTCTCGCGACGCTAGGCGGACCTCTGACGATATCCAGCGCGGCAGCGGCAACTGAGACTCGTCTCGGACCGGTTCTCGGTTTCGGCGCCGAATACGCGCTGTGGGGAAACTGGTCGTTCAAGAGCGAGTACAACTACCTTCATCTGCTCACCGGAACAGCCCGATTCACCGGAACGCAGAGTCTGCCCCCCTTTATCGTGGGCCCGACGAACTTCGATGCCAATATCAAGCAGGCGTTCCATTTCGTGAAACTCGGCGTGAACTATCGCTTTGGTCCTGATGCGCCGCCGGCGATTGCGCCGGCGGGGCCCGCTCCAGGCTACAACTGGACTGGTTTCTACGTGGGCGCACAGGCCGCCTACGGCTTCGGCCGCAAAGAATGGGAGGTCGGTCCCGATGGGGGCTTCAACGTCAGCGGAGCGCTGGCCGGCGTTGTGACCGGGACAAACGTGCAAGCGGGTGTGTTCGTGTTCGGCATCGAGAGCGAGTGGATGTGGTCCGGAGTCAAGGGCAGCACCCGGTTCACACATCCATTTGCTGGGGGCGGCACCGACACATTCAATCTCACGACGACGATGGATTGGCTTTCGCTCTCGAGCGTGCGGGCGGGTTTCGTCGCTGCGGATCGGTGGCTCGTCTACGTCAAGGGTGGCGTCGCGCTCGCGCGGGAGTCACATGCCGAGGTCGAACAGTCGGTGTTTCCTGGCTTTGGCTCCTTCACGAACATTGCAAACGGGACGGCGTTTCACACCGGGTATCTTGCGGGTGTCGGCGTAGAGCATGCGTTCCTCGGCAACTGGTCGGCCAGGCTCGAGTACAACTTTATCGACTTCCGCCCGCAGAACGTTCTTGGCGTGGGTCCGCAGGTCACTCAGCTTTTTGGCGGCTCTGGCTCCAGCGCCGGCAGTCAGCGCAACACCATCAATCAAGACATGCATCTGGTGAAGTTCGGTGTGAACTACAAGTTCAGCGCTGGCTTGGCCGATATCGTCACCGCGAAGTTCTGAGAGCTAACACGCCGCCCGATTGTTGCCCGGTGGCACGCGCAGTTCGCGCGTGCGGCGCGCAACAAATTCCGCCATGATGGATTGTCTGCTGGGTTAGCCGGGCGGAGGACCATTCGTGCTGCGCAAGCTCATTCTGCTCGCCGTCGTCGCTGCCGTCCTCGGCCTCGCGGTGTTCTGGTTCGTCACCATCCCGGCGACGGTGCCGGCAAGCGCGCTTCCCACAAGAGCGCCCGATCCCGCCAACGGCAAGGAGATGTTCTACGCCGGCGGCTGCGCCTCCTGTCACGCGACGCCCGGGCAGGACGACAAGACGCGGCTCGGCGGCGGCCTGGGGCTGAAGTCGCCGTTCGGCACGTTCTACGTGCCGAATATCTCGCCCGACCAAAACGACGGCATCGGCAACTGGAGCGAGGCGGACTTCGTCACCGCGATGCTCAAGGGCACGTCGCCGGACGGCCGCCACTACTTCCCGGCGTTTCCCTACACGTCGTACCAGCGCATGCGCACCGAGGACGTGCGCGATCTGTTCGCGCACATCAAAACGCTGCCCGCCGTCCAGGGCCGCGTGCGCGGTCACGATGTGCCGTTTCCCTTCAACGTGCGGCGCGCGCTCGGCGGCTGGAAGTTCCTGTTCCTCGACGGCAAGCCGTTCCAGCCCGACGCGTCGAAATCCGCGCAATGGAATCGCGGCGCCTATCTGGTGAACGGCCCCGGCCATTGCGCCGAGTGTCATTCGCCGCGCAATCCGCTCGGTGGCATCATCAGTGCGCAACGCTTTGCCGGAGGGCCCAATCCCGAAGGCGAGGGCTGGGTACCGAACATCACGCAGCAGGGGCTGAAGGACTATTCGGACAAGGACATCGCGTACCTGCTCGAGACCGGCAACACGCCGGAGGGGGACTCGGTCGGCGGCGCGATGGCGCCGGTGATCCGCAACACCTCGCAGCTCACGCCCGAGGACCGCGCCGCGATGGCGGTCTATCTCAAGTCGCTGGCGCCGGTCGAAGGGCCGAAGAAGCCCGAGAAGAAATAGCGGCGCGGCACTGGCGTCGCGAAGGCGGGAACGTAGCAAGCACAGGCGGCAGTCATTCATTCGAGTGGTGTTTGCTGGATCATCCGCTTTCGCGGATGATGACGGCGGAGATTGGTGCTAACCGAATCCCGCGCAATGCAAGTCAACGTCCTCAAAGCTGTCCTGCTCAAGCTCACGTCGGCGCTGATGTTCTCCGTGATGTCGGCGTTCGTGCGCTATGTCAGCGACGTGACGCCGGTCGGCCAGATCGTGTTCTGCCGCTCGTTCTTCGCGATCATTCCGGTGATGCTGATCTACGCATGGCGTGGCGAGCTCATGGCGGCGTTCCGCACCTCGCGCCCGTTCGGCCATTTCGGGCGCGGCGCAATCTCGGTTGCCGGCATGTTCTTTAATTTCGCGGCGCTCGCGCGGCTGCCGATCGTGGATGTCACGACCATCACGTTTGCCTCGCCGCTGATCACCGTCGCGCTCTCGGCGTGGATCCTGAAAGAGCGCGTGCGCGTCTATCGCTGGACCGCGGTCGCGGTCGGCTTCGTCGGCGTCGTGGTGATGCTGTGGCCGCATCTCGATGTGGCGCGCTACACCGGCGCGGCCGCCTCCGCCGCCACGCTCGGCGCGCTGTTCGCGATGGGCAGCGCGTTCACCAACGCGGGCTCGGTGGTGCAGACGCGCCGCCTGACCGACACCGAGACAACATCCTCGATCGTGCTCTACTTCTCGCTGTTCTGCGCTCTGGGCGGCCTCGTCACGCTGCCGTTCGGCTGGATCGTGCCGAATGGGCTGCAGCTTACCGCGCTGATCCTGCTCGGCGTGTTCGGCGGCCTGTCGCACATCCTGCTCACCGAGAGCTACCGTTACGCGCCGGCCTCGCTCGTCGCGCCGCTCGACTACACGGCGCTGTTGTGGGCGTTCATCCTCGGCTACTGGTTCTTCGACGAACTGCCGACACCCACGGTCTACGCTGGTGCCGCAATCGTCGCCGGATCCGGGTTGTTCGTGATCTGGCGCGAGCGCCAGATCGGGCTCGAACGCGCGAAGGCGAGGGCGGCCGCGGGGCCGCCCACGGGGGCGTAGCTACCCGAACGCCTTGAACGTGATGATCGTGCGGGTGTCCTGGATGCCAGGGATGACCTGCACCTTTTCATTGATGAAATGGCCGATGTCGGTTGCGTCTTCGACGTAGAACTTCACCAGCAGGTCGAAGTCTCCCGCGGTCGAGTAGATCTCCGAGGCGATCTCGGCGTCTGCGAGCGCGTTCGCCACCTGATAGGACTTGCCGAGATGGCACTTGATCTGGACGAAGAACGGAACCATCCGGCGTCTCCCGAGGCTGTCGCCATCAATCCAGCAAAATCGCGCCCGGCTGGCAAGGACGCATGATCCCGAAAAGTGGGTACCGGTTTTCGGACAAGATCATGCGCAACAAGGGCTAATCAACCACGATCAATGCATCGAGCGCCAGCACGCCTTGCGGATAGGCGACCAGCGGATTGATGTCGATCTCGCGGATTTCTGGCCGCGCGCGCATCAATGCGGCGACCTGGATCACGACGTTGGCCACGGCCGCCACGTCCACCGGCGGTGCACCGCGCAGCCCGTGCAGGAGGCGTGCGCCCTTGAGTTTGCCGATCTCGGCGACGACGCGGTCATGCGAAACATCGGCGGGCATCAGCCGCACATCGCCGAGCGCTTCGGTCCAGATGCCGCCGAGGCCTACGAGCACGACCGGGCCCCAGTCCGGATCGCGCCGCGCCCCGACGATCATCTCGACGCCCTTGGCGGCCATCGTCTCGACCAGAATGCCGTCGAGCGCGAGACCGGGCCGCGCCTTAGCCAGCCGCGCCTGCACGTGCTGCCATGCGTCCTCAAGCGCCGCATCATCGGCGATGTTCAGTGCGACCCCGCCAGCATCGCTCTTGTGCGCGAGCGCCGCCGCCTGCGTCTTCAGCACGACCGGATAGCCGATGCGCTGCGTGATCGTTTTCGCCTCGGCGACATCGCGTGCCAGCGCGCCCTGGGGCGCCGGGATGCCGAGCGCCGCCAAATAAGCCTTGCCCTGATATTCGGGTAGCGTCCCGCGGCCGGGCAGGGGAGGGGCCTCGATCGCTGTGGTCTTGCCCGGCTTGTCCGCCAGCGCCCGCCCGTAATCCGTCGCGTGCGCGAGCGCGCGCAACGCGCGCTCGGTCGAACGCAACACAGGCACGCCTTGCTTGCGAAACGCCGCGAGGAATTCGTCCGGCACGGGAAAATCATCGCCCAGCAAGCCGATGACCGCGGGCTTGTCGTGCTGCGCGAGTGTCGGCGCCAGCGCGTTGAACTTGTCCATCGCGTATTTCAGCGTGCCGGCCACCATCGGCAGGCAGAGGCTCCCGACGTCCGGATCGTTGAGCAGCGCTTCCGCGGTCTTATTCCAGAGACTTACGTCGCGCAGCACGTGCGCGGTGATGTCGACGGGATTCTCAAGCGAGGCGTAGGGGGGGAGGATGTCCTTCAGCGCGTCGACCGTGGCCGGCGCAAGCCGCGGCACGTCGAAGCCGATCGAGTCGGAAAAATCGAGTGCGAAGCCTTTCACCGCGCCGGAATTGGTGATGATGCCGGGCCCCTTCACGGGCGGCCTCAGGCGCGCCAGCACCTCGGTGACGTCGACCAGCTCTTCCATCGTCTCGACCACATTCACGGCGGCATGGCGCAACAGCGCCGTGGTGGTCGCATAGTCGCCCGCGAGCGCGCCGGTGTGCGAG
>JBAVXH010000042.1:0-11100 GCA_049698215.1 Xanthobacteraceae bacterium
CCGCGGCGGCGCCCGCAGCCGCCACGACCAGATCGACGCTGCCGCGGCCCGGCATCTACGCGCCCAAGCAATAGTCAGTTGCGCGTCGTTGAACCTGTGGACGCGGCATTCGCGTCGGCCGGGATGCGTTGACCCCGCACACGCGCGCACGCTACTCAAGCGCGGAACTGATCGAGCGCCTGCCACCTGATGCCTGCCAAAAAGCTGCGGTCCAAGAAGAAGCCGAAGGTGCTCGGGCGGCGCGTGTTTCGCGTTTCCCGTTCGCGCACCGGGCTTGGCGTCTTCGCCACCAGGCCGATCAAGAAGAACGCCTACATCGTCGAATACACCGGGCCGCTGCTGACCAACGCGCAGTGCGACGCGCTGCCCGACAACCGCTACTGGTTCGAGGTGAATTCGCGCTGGACCATCGACGGGGCGAAGCGCTCGAACGTGGCGCGCTACATCAACCATTCGTGCCGGCCGAACGCCGATCCGATGATCCGCGACCGGCACATCTGGATCAAGGCGATCAGAAACATCGAAGCCGGTGACGAGATCACCTACGACTACGGCAAGGACCACTTCAACGCCTACATCAAGCCGAAGGGCTGCCTGTGCGTGAAGTGCCGCGAGAAACGCCGCAAGGAACGCGCCGAAGCGCGCGCCGCCAATGCGCGCAAGCGAAAGCGCGCGGAACGGATGGCGGCGGGCTGATCTTCGCCAATTCGACCCCGCGAACCTCAAATCACATTCTGCTGAGCGGTCCAGATCGCCGGGTCACGCCGCCGAAGCCATGACATAGGCTTGCTCCCGGCCTCATTGTCGGGGCGACAAAGGGAGGATTTTCGATGCGTTTCTTGTTCGCTGTCTCCGTCGCGTCGGCCTGCGTCATGAGCCTTCCGGCGAGCGCGCAGCTGCTGAATCAAAAATCCGTTTCGGCCGCGATGGCGATGACTATGGCGCAAACCGCACTTGATACCTGCAAGACGAATGGTTTCGCCGTGTCCGTCACCGTGGTCGGCCGCGCCGGCGAGGTCCTGGTTCAGATCCGCGGCGACGGCGCGGGGCCACACACCGTCGAGAACTCGTTCCGCAAGGCTTACACGTCGCGCACCTTCCGTACCTCGTCAGCCGAATGGACAAAAAACCTCGCGAACAATCCGACACGAGGACCGCAATTTCTCACCAATGTGATCGCACTCGCTGGCGCACTGCCGATCAAGGTTGGCGACGAAACAATCGGCGCGATGGGCGTGTCTGGCGCGCCGGGCGGCGAAAAGGATGAGGTCTGCGTGCAGGCCGGCATCGACAAGGTCGCCGACCAGCTCAAATAGACGCTATGGGAGCGCCGCCGCGCGGCGCTCCACACCCTCGGGCGCGACGCCGGCAATCTCGGCGATCAGCTTCTTCAGGATCGCCTCGCCGAACGATTCGAAATCCCTGGCGGCAATCATGAACGCGCCGGGGCCGCCGATCACGTTGTCCTTGTAATAGCGGTCAAGATCGGGCTCGAGCGCGAGGATCGGCAGCCCGTTGATGCCGACGCCCCTTGCAATCGCTTCGTCGCGCGCCTGGTTGACCGAACGCCCGCGATTGTTCGCGCCGTCGCCCGAGATATCGATCACGCGCCGCGCCGCCCGATAAGGGTTGTCGAACAGCAGCGCCATCGAGGTATCGATCGCGCCCGAGATCGACGTGCCGCCGCTGAACAGCGCGCGCGGTGCACGCGCGATCGCGTCGGCAAACGCGTTCGCCGAGGCCGCGTCGGAAATCTTGGTCCATGGCACGGCCGTGACCTGCAGCGCGGGCCCGGTCCATTGCATCATGATGACGGCGATCGCCTGCGCGGGTCCGGACTGGATCGCGCCGATCACGCGCGGATGGCGAAACGCCGCGACGTATCCTTGCTTCTGCAATTCGAAGCGCACCTGATCGACGCTGCCGGAGGTATCGACCGCGAGCACGAGGGCGAGGTCGACCTCTCGGCCGCTCTCGCGCTGCGCGGCGGCGGGACCGGCGAGTAATATGAACAACAGAAGAATGGCGCGCAGCGCGTTTCGCATGTTCGTCATTCCGGGGCACGCCGAAGGCGTGAGCCCGGAATCCATAACCACGACCATCGCATGTGAGCACAAGACGTGCCGCAACGCCTTAGGAATCACGCTGGCCTGTGGTTATGGATTCCGGTCCCGGCCCTGCGGGCCGTCCCGGAATGACAGCGGAGCTACGCCGCGACCCGGTGCATGGCGGTGCCCGCGTAGGCGCCGTGGATCGCCTTCACCGAGCGGTCGATCGCGCCCCACAGCGCCGCGATCTCGGCGGCGGCGGGCGAATCCGCGTCGTATTCCTTCACGCCCTCGCCGTACTCGAGCGAGAGCGAGTAGATGGCGCGATGCGTGATCTGTCCGGCCCAGACCGGCACGTTGAGGCCCGCGAGCACCTCGCGCACCTGCGTGACGAAGGGCGACTCGGTGTTGTCGCGCCGCGCCGGCACCGCGTTGATCACCAGCGCAAACGGCTTCTTCGACTGGCGCGCGAAGTCGATCGTCTCCTTCACGGCCGCGAGATCGAACACCGCGAGCCGCACCGGGATCACCACCAGCGTCGCGCACGAGATCGCATCGGTCACCGCCGGCGACATGTTCGGCGGCGTGTCGACGAAGGCCCACTCGACGCCTTCTGCGGTTGCGCGCTCGACGATCTCCTTCACGCCCCCGCGCGAGCCGTCGCGCAACAGCGGCTCCGAGGTGCCGCGCAACTTGTGCCACAGCGATGTCGATCCTTGCGGATCGCAATCGACCAGCATGCAGCGCCGGGATGGACGGTTGGCGTGCGCGGCGAGGTGGGTCGTGAGCGTGCTCTTGCCGGACCCGCCCTTGCGCGAAGCGAAGACGATGACGTTCATGCGCGCGACCCCGATTCGCCTGATTTGCACGAATCTAGCATGCCTCTTGATTCGCCCCTAAGGGGTATTGGGAAACACGCGATTATCTCATGTCAGTGACGACCACCCTCGCCCGGCTCAGCTGCGACGAAGCGACCGCGAGGCGGCTCGTCGACTCGCTTTCCGAGCGCTTTGACGATGCGGCAACTGCCGCGTTCGAGGGAACGGACGGGCGTTGGAACCTGGAGATCCACTTCGAGAGCCCGCCGGATCAGGACGCCGTGCGGTTGACCCTGAGTCAGTTGGCGGGGCCTGAGAGCGCCGCGCGGCTGACCTTCGAACAGATCGCCGCGCGGGACTGGGTTGCGGCGAGCCTCGCCGAGTTGAAGCCGGTCGAGGCCGGCCGGTTCACGGTGCACGGCGCGCACGACCGCGCGCGCATTGCGCCGAACCGGATTGGGATCGAGATCGAGGCCGCGCTCGCCTTCGGCACCGGGCATCACGGAACGACGCGCGGGTGTTTGCTGGCGCTGGATCGGATTGCCAAGACGCAGCGTCCGAGACGCGTGCTCGACATCGGCACCGGCACCGGCGTGCTCGCCATCGCGGCGGCGAAAAGCTTTCGGCGTTCGGTGCTCGCGAGCGACCTCGATGCGGAAGCGGTCGCGATCGCGCGCGCGAATACGTGCCTCAACGGCGTCTCACCGCTGGTGCAATGTATCTGCGCCAAGGGATTGGCGGGACTCAGGTTTCGCCAGGCCGGACCGTTCGATCTGGTGTTCGCCAATATCCTGCTGGCGCCGCTCAAGGCACTGGCCGGGCCGCTGCGGCCCGTGCTCGCGAACGGCGCGCACGTGGTGCTGTCAGGCCTGCTTGCCGAGCAGGAGAATGCGGCGCTGGCGGCCTACCGGCCGCACGGGCTGAGACTGGTGCGGCGCGTTCCGCTCGGTGAATGGGTGACGCTGGTGCTTAGAGCATGATCCCGGAAAGTGGGTACCGGTTTTCGGAAAAGATCATGCTCAAATAGGAAGCTACCGTGTGAACGGGAGCCGGCTGTCGTCGTTCAGCGTTGCCGTGTAGCCGTACTTCTTCAGCAGGTCCTCCGGGACCAGATCCCGGTGCATTGCGAGCTCTCGCACCGCCTGGCGCATCCGGGCTTCGGCCATCGCGTCGAACAGGCGCGCCCAGAAACCCTGCTGGCGCTCGGTCCGCGCCGCGGGCAAGGCGCTGGGGGTGTGGAAAGTGGCTGCGGTCATAGTGTCTCTCCTGATGCATGGTCAGGAATGACCCCTCTTCGAAAAATCCTGACTTCTTGCACTGCAACATAGCTCCCGAGGCCGCTTCCGGTACCTTCACGTCCGCATGCCAGTGGCACGAGAGGCGCATGAAATCGCGAGAAAATGGAAATCTCTGTTTCACCATGCGTGGTCAACTGGCTGCCATGCATAAACGCCGATATTGCAACGCACAAACGTAGCGGAAGGCGCGGCGTTCGGTGCGGGATCGTTGCTCCCGTCAGAACCGCTCAATAGATTGCCGCGATGTTCGAGGCACGATTTCAGACGTTCGAGGATTCGGGAGAACGCGGCGCGAGCGCCGGGCGGCTCGCCACCTTGCGGGCCGAACTGAAGCGGCAGAACCTCGACGGCTTCATCGTGCCACGGGCCGATCGGCACCAAGGCGAGTATGTCCCGCCCTCGGAGGAACGGCTCGTCTGGCTGACCGGGTTTTCCGGCTCGGCGGGCGCCGCGATCGTGCTCGCCGATCGCGCCGTCATCTTCGTCGACGGCCGCTACCAGCTGCAAGTGCGCGATCAGGTCGACACCGCGCTGTTCTCGGTGGAGCATCTGGTGGAGAACCCGCCCGACAAGTGGCTCGGGGCCAACCTGCCGACGGGCGCCCGCTTCGGCTACGACCCTTGGCTTCATACCGCCGACGGCGCCGAGAGGCTCGCCAAGGCGGCAGGTGCCGCCGGCGCCACCCTGGTTCCGGCCGACCCCAACCCGATCGATGCGGTGTGGAGCGAGCGCCCTGCCCCGCCGCTCGGGCGCGTCGTCGCGCACGATCTGAAATTCGCCGGCGAGGCTGCGGCGGAGAAGCTTGCCCGCGTGCAGGCGGAACTCGGCAAGCTCAAGTCCGACGCGCTGATCGTCTCCGATCCGCACAATGTGGCCTGGGCTTTCAATATCCGCGGCGCGGATGTGGCGCACACGCCGCTGCCGCTGTCTTTCGCCAGCGTCCCGCGCGAAGGCCGTGCGTCGGTCTATATCGACGGACGCAAGCTCTCGAACGAGGTGCGCGACTATCTGGAAGCGCTCGCCGACGTGCGCGAGCCGGCGGCGTTCTTGGGCGACCTGAAGGCGCTTGGCGCCGCGAAAGCCGCGGTGCGGCTCGATTCCGCGACCGCCGCCGATGCGCTCGCCCGCACCATTGCGGATGCGGGCGGCACGGTGACGCGCGCCACCGACCCGATCACCGCCATGAAGGCGGTGAAGAACACGGCCGAGATCGCCGGCGCGCACAGCGCGCAGGTGCGCGACGGCGCGGCAGTTGCGAACTTCCTCGCCTGGTTCGACCGCGAAGCGCCAGCCGGAAAGCTCACCGAGATCGACGCGGTCGCGGCGCTCGAAACATTCCGCCGCGATACGGGGCTCCTGAAGGAGCTCTCGTTCCCGACCATCTCCGGCTCCGGGCCGAACGGCGCGATCGTGCACTATCGCGTGACGCGCGCGACCAATCGGACCATCGCGCCGGGCGAGCTGTTCCTGGTCGACTCCGGCGCGCAGTACGAGGACGGCACCACCGACATCACACGCACGGTCGCGGTCGGCACGCCTACGCCCGAGATGCGCGAGCGCTTCACCCGCGTGCTCAAGGGCCACATCGCAATCGCGCGCGCGGTGTTTCCGGACGGAACCACCGGCGCGCAGCTCGACTCGTTCGCGCGCCAGCACCTCTGGGCCGCCGGCATCGACTTCGATCACGGGACCGGCCACGGGGTCGGCAGCTATCTGTCGGTGCACGAGGGCCCGGCGCGCATTTCCAAGCTGGGCCCGACGGCGCTCAAGCGCGGCATGATCCTGTCGAACGAGCCCGGCTATTACAAAGCCGGCGCTTACGGCATCCGCATCGAGAACCTCGTGCTGGTCACTGAGACGAAGGTCGCAGGCGCCGAGAAGGAGATGAACGCCTTCGAGACGCTCACGCTTGCGCCGATCGACGCCCGGCTGATCGAGCCCGCGCTGATGACGGCCGACGAGATCGCCTGGCTCGATGCCTATCACGCGCGCGTCGCGAAGACGCTTGCGCCGCTCGTGACGGCCGACACGCGCCCATGGCTCGACGCCGCCACAAGGCCGCTCCGTGGCTGAGCCGGCCTCCCCGCCGGAGGACCGTGACGAGGCGCGCGGACATCCCTACCGCCTGCTCGCCTTGTTGATCGCCCTGACGGCGATCGGTCCGCTCTGCCTCAACATCCTCGCGCCCGCGATGCCGGGGCTGGTGACCACGCTCGGCGCCGGGGCCGGCGCCGTGCAACTCACGCTCTCGCTGTTCCTGTTCGGCATGGCGGTCTCGCAGCTCGTGCTCGGCACCCTGTCCGACCGGTTCGGCCGCCGCCCCGTCATGCTCGCGGGCCTCGCGATCACGGTGGTCGCAAGCTTTGCGGCGATCGCCGCCACCTCCATTGGCGGACTGATCGTGGCGCGGGTGTTTCAGGCGTTCGGTGCGACCGCAGGCATCGTGATCGCACGCGCGGTGATCCGCGACCTCTACGAGCGCGACCGCGCCGCCTCGATGATCGGCTGGGTGACCATGGCGATGGTGATCGCGCCGATGCTCGCACCGCTGCTCGGCGGCATGCTCGACACCGCGCTCGGATGGCAGGCGATCTTCGCGTTCATCGGCCTGTTCGCCGCCGCGGTCCTCCTCTGGGCGACCTTCGAGTTGCGCGAGACGCGCAAGGTCGCGACCGGCGAGGGCTTCGGGCATTTTCTTGGCGCGAGCGGAAGCTTGCTCCGCGACTGTATCTTCCTCGGCTATGCGCTGGTCGCCGCAACCAATTCGGCGATGTTCTTCACCTTTATCGGCGGCGCGCCGCATGTCGTGGTCACGGTGATGCACCGCTCGCCCACCGAATACGGCGTGTGGTTCATCATCCTGTCGCTCGTCTACATGGCGGGGAATTTCGCCGCGGGCCGCTGGTCGGCGCAATACGGCGTGGACGCGATGGTCCGCGCCGGCGTTGCCGTCACCGTGTTCGGCGCGGCGGTCGGCATCGCGTGGGTGCTGATCGAGCCGCAGGGCGGACCGTGGGTGATCTTCGCGCCGCAGATGATCATCGGCTTCGCCTCGGGCTTCATGCTGCCGAACGCGATCGCGGGCGCGGTCAGCGCGCGCCCGCAGGCAGCGGGCGCAGCCGCCGGGATCATGGGCTTCATGCAGATGGGGCTCGGCGCCGCGACTTCGCAGCTCATCGGCCACCTGCTGGAAGGCGCGCATACCGGACTGCCGCTCGCCGCGATCGTGCTGGTGCTGTGCGCGTGCGGGCTGGTGGCGTTCTTCGCGCTGGTGCGGAAGTAGGGCTCTCGCGATCGTCATGCCCCGCGAAAGCGGGGCACCCAGTAATCGCCGTTAGAGGTCGTTTCGCTCAGTCGGAGTTTACTGGGTCATCCGCTTTCGCGGATGATGACGACGGAGAGATCATTTCCTCCCAATCAGCTCCAACCACTCATCCTCGGTCAGCACCGTGACGCCCGCCTCGCGCGCCTTGTCGAGCTTCGAGCCCGCGCCCGGACCGACCACCACATAATCGGTCTTCTTCGACACCGAACCGGAGGTTTTCGCGCCGAGCCGCTCGGCCATCGCCTTCGCCTCCTCGCGCGTCATCTTTTCGAGCGACCCGGTGAACACCACGGTCTTGCCTGCGACCGCCGTGTTGCTCGCGGGCTTCTCAGCCTCCTGGATCTTCACCTGCTTGACGAGCCGGTCCACGATGCCGCGGTTGTGCGTCTCCTTGAAATAGGCCGCGATCGCGTCGATCACCGTGCCGCCGATCTGGTCGAGCGCATCCATTTCGGTGCGTGCGTCCTCGTCACCCTTCGCGACCGCGAGCGCCGCATCGTGGAACGCCCCCCACGTGCCGTAGCCGCGCGCGAGCGCGCGCGCGGTTGTCTCGCCGACGTGCCGGATGCCGAGCGAATAGATGAAACGCTCGAGCGAAATCTCCCGACGGCTGCGGATCGCGCCGAACAGGTTGCCTACCGAAGTCGCGCCGTAGCCCTCGACCTCCTCGAGCGTGAACTGCTTCCCGTTGCGCGCCTCCAGCGTGAAGATGTCGGCCGGTTCCTTGATCCAGCCTTCCTCAAAGAAATAATCGATCTGCTTCGCGCCCAGACCGTCGATGTCGAACGCGCCGCGCGAGACGAACAGCTTCAGGTGCTCGGTCTTCTGGAACGGGCACGCGAACTCGCCGGAGCAGCGAAAGCGCACGCCCTCCTCGCCCGCCGAATTGATCTCGCGCACCACCGGCGTCTTCAGCGGGCACGGGCAGGTCTTGGGAAACGCGTATTCCTTCGCGCCCTTGGGCCGCTTCTCCGGCACGATGCCGAGCACCTGCGGGATCACGTCGCCGGCGCGCTGGATCATCACGGTGTCGCCGATGCGCACGTCGAGCCGCGCGATCTCATCCGCATTGTGCAGCGTCGCGTTCTGCACGATCACGCCGCCGACGCCGACCGGTTCGAGCTTCGCGACCGGCGTGAGCGCTCCGGTGCGCCCCACCTGGATTTCGATGTCGCGCACCACGGTGGTCGCCTGCTCGGCCGGGAACTTGTGCGCGATCGCCCAGCGGGGGCTTCGTGAAACGAAGCCCAGACGCTCCTGCCAGTCGAGCCGGTCCACTTTGTAGACGACGCCGTCGATGTCGTAGTCGAGCTTGCCGCGCGCGAGTCCGATCTCCTCGTGCACCTTGAGCAACTCCTCGGCCGACTTGGCGACCTTGAAGATCGGGTTGGTGTGGAACCCGGCCTTGCCGAGCCACTTCACCATGCCGGACTGCGTGTCGGCCGGCATCCCGCTCATCTGCCCCCACGCGTAGGCGAAGAAACGCAAGGGCCGCGAGGCCGTGACGCCGGCATCCTTCTGGCGCAGCGAGCCCGCCGCCGTGTTGCGTGGATTGACGTAGAGCTCCTTGCCGGCCTGTTTCTGCCGCTCGTTGAGGGCGAGGAAATCCGCCTTGGTCATGTAGACCTCGCCGCGCACCTCGGCGACGTCGGGAATGTCCTTGCCCGTGAGCGTCTGCGGCACGTCTTTCAGCGTCCTGATGTTCGCCGTGACATCCTCGCCGACCGTGCCGTCGCCGCGCGTCGCCGCATGGACGAGCTTGCCTTGCTCGTAGCGCAGCGACATCGACAGCCCATCGATCTTCGGCTCGGCCGTAAAGGCGAGCGGCGCATCGGCATCGAGCTTGAGGAACCGGCGGATGCGATCGACGAAGCGCGTCACGTCCTCTTCGGAGAATGCGTTGTCGAGCGAGAGCATCGGTACCGCGTGCCGGATCTTGGCGAAGCGGCCGGTCGGCGTGGCGCCGACCTTCAGCGTCAGGCTTTCCAGTGTCTTCAGGTCCGGGAAGCGCTCCTCGATGTCGCCGTAGCGCTTGCGCAGCGCGTCATATTCGGCGTCCGTGACGGACGGCTTGTCGTCCTGGTAGTAGCGCTTGTCGTGCTCGATGAGTTCGGCGTGCAGCCGCGCATGCTCGGCCTTGCCCTGTTTTTCGGACAGGTCGGAAACCGCGAGTTTTGTGACGTCTTTTGCCATCTCGTCATTCCGGGGCACGCGCGCCACGCGCGAGCCCGGAATCCATAAACACGAAACCGGCGATTTTGAAACGCCGGTGTAATGCAGACCGTCTTGTGGTTAGGGATTCCGAGCTCGCCGCTCCGCGGCGTCCCCGGAAGACGACCGCGACTTCGCATCTAATTTGTCGTGGTCACACCTCATTTTTCTTCCTAAGATTGCACGATCGGCCGCTGCTCCTTCATCGGCACGAGAAAATCTCCCCCCGCAATCCAGGACCATTTCCGATGTGTACGGACTTCTTGCTCGCGGCCGCCGATCGCAGCTTCGTCAACGGGCGCTCGATGGAATTCGGCATGGACCTCAAGTCACGGCCCTTCGTGCGCCGCCGCGGCGAGGTCATGCGCTCGCCGGCACCGGCCAAGCCGCGCGCGCGCGACGGTCTGCGGTGGACGGTGAAGTACGGCTATGTCGGCATGAATGCCCTGGGTTTGTCGTCGGTGGTCGACGGGCTGAACGAGCGCGGGCTTTCCGTCGGCACGCTTTGGCTGCCCGGCTCGGAATACCAGAAGGTCCGCGATTCCAGCCGGGCGCTGAGTGTGCTGCTGGTCAATGACTGGCTGCTCGGCACCTGCGCCTCGGTCGCCGACGTCGAGGCCGCGCTACCCACGGTCGACGTGTGGGCCACCAAGCCGATGGAACAGAAACTCGACCCGGTCCACTTCGCGGTGCACGACGCGCGCGGATACTCCATCGTCATCGAGTACACTGGCGGCAAGCTGCACATCTAAGACAATCCGATTGCAACCCTGACCAACGCGCCGGTCTTTCCCTGGCATCTCGACAACGTGCGCAATTATGTCGGCCTGACGCCCTGGGACACACCTAAGGCGAGGGTCAACGGTAAGATGTTCACGCAGACCGGACACGGCAGCGGCTTGCGCGGAATCCCTGGCGATTTCACGCCGCCGTCGCGGTTGATCCGCACGCTGTTCCTCATGAATTCGGCCAATCATCAGGCGAAGGGCGGGCACGCGGCGCGAAATCTGGCGCTGCACATTCTCAACGACATCGACATTCCCAAGGGCGCCGTGCGTTACAAGAACGCGCGCGGCAAGAGGGGCGACGACTACACGCAATGGGCCGCGGTCAAGGATCTCACCCGTCTCATCTTCGACTACCGGCGCTACGAAGACCTCGACCTGCGGCGCATCGACCTGAACAAGATCGATTTTAGCACGATCAAATCGGGACCGATCAGCGAGCCCCCCGTCGGCGCGCACGAAGCGAGAGGGATCGCCGTGGCGTGACGACTAGAGCAAAATCCGAGCGAATTGAATCGGTAGGGATTCCCATGAGGTGCGAATTCTGATTCACCCTGCGTGCTGGACGAGGAGGCCGGCATGCATGGCGAAGCCCTTGTCTGAAGATTTGCGGGT
>JBAVXH010000043.1:0-8860 GCA_049698215.1 Xanthobacteraceae bacterium
GCTTTGTTATCCGTGCGCTCGCGCTGCACTACGGCTGGTCGCTGCCGGTGTACCGGGCGCGGGAAGGGCGGACGATGGAGGAGGTGGAGAGACTGGGGAGGGAGTGAGGAAAATGATTTGTAGCCGCACAGCAGCTACAGGTCAGACATCGACCGTTCCCGGATGTCGCTTCCTCCGCTTGCTCGCTCAGGCTAGCCAATCATTCTGAACCAGTCTTTGACGGCGAGTTGCAGTCGGTCGATTTCGTCCTCGGATAGCGGGCAGCAATGTGCAATAGGCCCGCGAAGAAGATTCAGGCTGCTCATCACCTTCTCCACAGCGCGTTGACTTTTAAAAATAGTTCCGAAAAGCGCCCAATTCGATGAGATAATAACTGAGAGTTGACCAAACGTTGTATAGTCGATGGCACGATCAGAGCGGCGTGTAACTCCACTGTCGATTTCGGCTTGGGCCAACCTTTTAACATCCGCAACGATCTGCGGCGGCACCTTTGTGTCCCACCAATTGGCTCCTTCCGCTTCCTCAAGCGTTTCGGTAATCAACTTCCGAATTGATTGCTCTAGGCAATAAAAAAGCTCGTAGTGCTCAGCCATTTCGGCTGCCTCACGACGGACCGTTTGCTCGAACTGGGGGTAATATTCCGTGGCGCTCTGCTTCGAAGCGCGGGGAATATGCCCCAGTTCAACATTGAACCGTTGTTCGACGGACTTCAGGTCGTCCGTAACCATGAGGCCAGAAACGCCGAATGATCGAAGGTAGTCATCCGGCTGCATCGGACACCTTCAGCAAATTCTCTTTTAGACTCTTGAAGACGGCATTGAACACGGCGATGTCCGACGTTGCGGGCAAATTTAGATTGATTGTGTAACCCAGATTCAGACCAACGGATTGACCTGACTGATGGCGCGGTGCCGATGATGTTGCAGACGGGGGCGGGCTATCCGGAGCCTCCAACTTGACCAATTGTGTCTCGGCTTCATTTTTATCGAACTTCGCAAACTTCTTGATTCCCTTTATTGCACTGAGAACAAGTGTGACGACTGGCGAGTCCTCACTTTGACCCGTTTCCTCGATGATCAGACCGCGCAGTTCATCGTCCGGTAAGGCGTGCCAATACTCATTCCGTTGAGCGAGTGATCCGTACCCTACCTTAAGCGCCTCAGCCGCGGCAGCGCCACTGCTACTAGAGTTGCGGAAGCGCTTGTAAATGTCGGACGGAGCGCCGTCGGCGCGCACGAACCCAATCTTCTTCAAGAAGGACGCAATTTGATTTCCCGATCCCCCAGGGATCTTGAGAATCGTCTTGACGAAATCCTGAGTCACGCTTTCAGGCGTGGCCGCGGTCTTGATCGCCAGCAAGGCTCTCTCAACGTTTCCCGGAGCGGTTACATAGGGCAATGTGGCCATCGAGCCATCCTTCATAAGAACACAGGGGGGTCGAAAGGGGATCAATGTTCCCGATACTACCTCTCTTTGTTCTTGTAAGGGGGGCCGCCCTCATCCGGCTCACAGCTTCGCTGTTCGCCACCTTCTCCCCGCAAGCGGGGAGAAGGTGGATTACTCCGCCGCCTCCATCCTCCTCCGCCTCTCACTCGCGCGCCTTCCCAGCACCGGCTTGAGGAACGCCCCGGTACAGCTGCGCTTCTCCTTCACCACCTGTTCGGGGCAGGCCGGGCCACCTCGGCCGAGCCCGAGAGCAGGCTTTTCTCGCCGCCGCCGCTATTTCGCCGCGACGGGCGTCAGCTCGAACACGCGGCCATGCTTGGCTGCCTCGGCGATGTCGCCGCGGCGCAGGGCAAGGCGCACCGCGTCGAGCTTGCGAACCTCGTCAGGCGAAAAATAGGGCGACCACGCGGTGTCATCCTCGATCAATTCGACCGGGACCTCAGCGACATACTTGCCTTCGTGGATGAATTCTTTCGACCTGCGCGTCATGGCTTCACCCGCCTTCTGAAATCGCTTGACCAGCGCTCCGGCGCTGGCCGGTAAGCCGTCACAAGCATAGCCGGTCTTCCCGTACTCTTCGGCACGCCCCACATTACGTGGATGGGCCGTTCATCCCGATCGTACTGCAAGACCAATACAGACGGCTCCTTGCGCGAATCCGGATAGTCTTCAACAACAATCGCCGCGCGGACGCCGTCCAAAGCATCTTCGGCGACAATATCATCCGCGGCGAGTTCTCGAAAGCCGTGGCGCGATACGATGTAATCCCCGCTCATCACCAGCGCCTGAACGCGACGCAAGGTTTCGCTCATCCGCCCCGGCCCCTCATCCGGCTCGCTTCGTTCGCCACCTTCTCCCCGCATGCGGGGAGAAGGAAACTTACTCCGCCGCCTCCGTCCTCCTCCGCCGCTCGTTCGCCCGCCTTGCCAGCACCGGCTTGAGAAACGCGCCGGTATAACTCCGCTTCTCCTTCACCACCGCCTCCGGCGGCCCGCAGGCGACGATCTCGCCGCCGCCGTCGCCGCCCTCGGGGCCGAGGTCGATGATCCAGTCGGCGGTCTTGATCACCTCGAGATTGTGCTCGATCACCACCACGGTGTTGCCGCCGGCGACCAGCTCGTGCAGCACCTCGAGCAGCTTCGCCACGTCGTGGAAGTGCAACCCGGTCGTCGGCTCGTCAAGAATATACAACGTGCGCCCGGTGGCGCGCTTGCACAGCTCCTTGGCGAGCTTGACGCGCTGCGCCTCGCCGCCTGACAGCGTGGTCGCCTGCTGGCCGACATGGATGTAGTCGAGGCCGACGCGGTGCAGCGTCTCCAGCACGTTGCGGATGCGCGGCACCGCCTTGAAGAAGTTCAGCGCCTCCTCGACCGTCATGTCGAGCACGTCGGCGATCGACTTGCCCTTGAAGGTGACGTCGAGCGTCTCGCGGTTGTAGCGCTTGCCCTTGCAGACATCGCAGGTGACGTAGACGTCGGGCAAAAAGTGCATCTCGATCTTGATGACGCCGTCGCCCTGGCAGGCCTCGCAGCGCCCGCCCTTCACGTTGAACGAGAAGCGCCCCGGCTCGTAGCCGCGCGCCTTCGCCTCGGGCAGGCCCGCGAACCACTCGCGGATCGGCGTGAACGCGCCGGTGTAGGTCGCGGGATTGGAGCGCGGCGTGCGGCCGATCGGCGACTGGTCGATGTCGATCACCTTGTCGAGGTGTTCGAGCCCTTCGAGCCGGTCGTGCAGGGCGGGGCCTTCCGAGGCGCCGTTGAGGCGGCGCGCCACCGCCTTGTAGAGCGTGTCGACCAGCAGCGTGGACTTGCCGCCGCCCGAGACGCCGGTCACCGCGGTGAACAGGCCGAGCGGGATCTCGGCGGTGACGTTTTTCAGGTTGTTGCCACGTGCATTGATGACTTTCAGCGTGCGGTGCGGGTTGCGCGGGCGCCGCTCCGGCGTCGCGATGAAGCGCTCGCCGGTCAGATACTGGCCGGTGAGCGATTTCGGCGCCGCCATGATGTCGTCGGGCGTGCCCTGCGCGATGATCTCGCCGCCGTGGATGCCGGCGCCGGGGCCGATGTCGAGCACATGGTCGGCGACGCGGATCGCGTCCTCGTCATGCTCCACCACGATCACGGTGTTGCCGAGGTCGCGCAGGCGCTTCAAGGTTTCGAGGAGCCGCGCATTGTCGCGCTGGTGCAGCCCGATCGACGGCTCGTCCAGCACATAGAGCACGCCGGTCAGCCCCGAGCCGATCTGCGAGGCGAGGCGGATGCGCTGGCTCTCGCCGCCCGAGAGCGTGCCGGAGGCGCGCGCGAGCGTGAGATATTCGAGGCCGACGTCGACCAGGAAGCGCAGCCGGTCGCGGATTTCCTTCAGCACGCGCGCCGCGATCTCGGTCTGCTGCTTGTTGAGGTGCGGCGGCAGCGCCTCGACCCATTCGCCGGCGCGCTTGATCGACATCTCGGAGACTTCGCCGATGTGCAAGGTCCCGACCTTGACGCACAGCGCCTCGGGTTTCAGCCGATAGCCCTTGCAGGCGTCGCACGGCACGTCGGTGAAGTATTTGGCGATCTCCTCGCGCGCCCAGTCGCTTTCGGTCTCGCGCCAGCGCCGCTCCAGATTGGTCACCACGCCCTCGAACGGCTTCCTGGTCTCGTACGAGCGCATCCCGTCGTCGTAGGCAAAGCGGATTTCGTCCTCGCCCGAGCCGTCCAGGATCGCGGTCTGCGCGCGCTTGGGCAGGTCCTTCCATTTGGTGTCGAGCGTGAACTTGTAGAACTTGCCCAGCGCCTGCAGCGTCTGCGTGTAGTACGGGCTCGACGACTTCGCCCAGGGCAGGATCGCGCCGGACTTCAGCGTGCGGTCCTTGTCGATGACGAGCTCCGGGTCGATGTGCTGCTCGACGCCGAGCCCGCCGCATTTGGGGCACGCGCCGAACGGGTTGTTGAACGAGAACAGCCGCGGCTCGATCTCCGGAATGGTGAAGCCGGACACCGGGCAGGCGAATTTCTCCGAGAAGATCAGCCGCTCGGCGGTCTCGTTGCGCTGCTTGTTGGCCTTGGCGCCTTCGACCGCGCCGCCGTCGGCCATCTCGGCAATCGCGAGGCCCTCCGCCAGCTTGAGCGCCTGCTCCAGCGAGTCCGCCAGCCGTGTCGCGATGTCGGGCCGCACCACGATGCGGTCGACCACCACGTCGATGTCGTGGGTGAACTTCTTGTCGAGCGCCGGGACCTGCGCGATCTCGTAGAACTTCCCGTCGACCTTGACGCGCTGGTAGCCCTTCTTGAGGTACTCGGCGAGTTCCTTGCGGTACTCGCCCTTGCGGCCGCGCACCACGGGCGCGAGCAGATAGAGCCGCGTGCCCTCGGGCAGCGCCAGAATGCGGTCGACCATCTGGGACACGGTCTGGCTCTCGATCGGCAGCCCGGTCGCGGGCGAATAGGGCACGCCGACGCGCGCCCAGAGGAGCCGCATGTAGTCGTAGATTTCGGTGACGGTGCCGACGGTGGAGCGCGGGTTGCGCGAGGTGGTCTTCTGTTCGATCGAGATCGCCGGCGAGAGGCCGTCGATCTGATCGACGTCCGGCTTCTGCATCATCTCAAGGAACTGGCGCGCATAGGCCGACAGGCTCTCGACATAGCGGCGCTGGCCCTCCGCATAGATCGTGTCGAAGGCGAGCGAGGACTTGCCCGAGCCGGACAGGCCGGTGAACACCACCAGCTGGTCGCGCGGGATCTCGACGTCGACGTTCTTGAGATTGTGCTCGCGCGCGCCGCGGATCGTAATCACGCGGCCGCCGTCGAGGTTGCGGCGGGGGCGACTCTGGTCGAACAGGTCGTTCATGAGTCCCGGAACATAATGAGAACGCGGCAAGTCCGCCAGACCAGCTTTGACATGCCGGGGCTGGCGGGACGAGACGCTCTGTGGATAACGAAAAAGGTGCCGTTCTGGGCACCGTCACCCGGAAAATAGGCCCAGGCGGTCTGAAAACAAGGCGTGATGGCCGTACGGCGTCGACCGCCTCCCGCCCCTGACGCGAAGAAATCTTCGGGCCCGGCTAAAGGTCATGCTTGGTTCCTGGCACCTTCCAGTGAGGACACGGCGATGGAACTGGAAGTCCTGGTCAATCAAGCCCGCGGCGGCGATGTGAAAGCCTTCGTCGAGCTGACGCGGCGCTTCCAGCACGCCGCCTACGGCTCGGCGCTGACATTGGTGCGCGACTTTCAAGCTGCCGAGGACGTGGTTCAGGAAGCCTTCGTTGCGGCCTGGGCCGGATTGCCAAGCCTCGCGGAGCCCGCGGCATTTCCCGGCTGGCTGCGCGGCATCGTGCGGCACCAGGCGTTCCGCGTGCTGCGGCAAAAGCAGCCGCAAGGACTGCCATTGGCGGACGCCGAAGCCGTTCCGAGCGAAGCGCCTGCGGCGGATCATGTCGTGCAGCACCGTGACGAGGCCGCCACCGCACTGGCCGCGATGGCGCAGTTGCCGGATGCGTTGCGCGAGCCTGCAACGCTGTTCTTCGTGCACGAGTGCTCGCACCAGGACATCGCGACGTTCCTCGGTCTCTCGGTGCCGACGGTGAACAACCGGCTGCACGCCGCCCGCAAGCTGTTGAAGCAGAGGATGATGACGATGATGAAGGACACGCTTCATTCGCACGGCCTGCCCGATGACTTCGCCAACCGTATCGGCCGCCTCGTCGAGGCGCGCGGCGGTGTTGTGGAAGCCCTGTTCGATCCGTCCGCGATGCCGGACATCCTGGCCGAACTCGCCGTCAGCGACGAGGCGAACCGGCGCGCCGTCAATGTTCACGTGGTGCAGCGCGTGGGCAACGGACTCGTGCGCGGCGTTGTCCATTCTGAGGCCGATGCGTTGCCCCGCGGCGCAACGGTGCTGAGTTCGGGCCGAACCAGCATCACGCCGGTGACCGGCCTTCCCTTCGACCAGATCGTGCCGTTGCTGGCCGGCCCGTCGCCGCTGGCGACAGGGCAGGCCAGGATGATCGAGACCGGCATCAAGGTCGTCGACGTGATGTGCCCGGTCGTCGCCGGCGGCAGCCTCGCGCTCCCCGGCGGATACGGCGTCGGGACCACGGTCGTGATGGAGGAACTGGCGCGGCGCATGAGCGGTGGCCGCGATCCCGTGTCGATGTTCGTCCTTCTGGCGCCGCCGTCATCCGAATGGCCGCCGTCGCTCGATCCGAACTATTCGCTCTCGGCGGAGCTCAAGAAGGAGGGCAGCAGCGAGGGTACACTCGGCTCGGTGCAGACCTTCTTCTTCCGCTCCGAGGGCGGACCCTGGACGCCGGAACGGCTCGCAACGCTCGCGCCGGTCGACACGGTCATTCATCTCTCGCCCGAGCGCGCCAGAGCGAAGCTCTATCCGTGTGTCGACGTGCTCACGTCGCGCTCGCGCTTGTTCGACGCGAAGCTGGTGAGCAAGGCGCACGCCGAGATCGCCGAACGTGTCCGGCAGGCCCTCGCCGCCATGTGGGCGGCGAACGGCTTCGCCAATGCCGAGACCACGGATGTAACGCTCGCGCGCGCCCGCAAGTTGCAGAACTTCTTCGGTCAGCCGTTCTTCTACGCCGAACCCTGGACCAAGCGGCCCGGAAGTTACGTGAGCCTCGGCGATGCGCTCGACGGCTGCCGGGCGATCCTGGACGGGGAATGCGACGACCTGCCGGTCGCGGCTTTCTATTTCGAAG
Source organism: Xanthobacteraceae bacterium (assembly GCA_049698215.1). Classification (GTDB taxonomy): domain Bacteria; phylum Pseudomonadota; class Alphaproteobacteria; order Rhizobiales; family Xanthobacteraceae; genus PALSA-894. Next base: position 7,139 of record JBAVXH010000043.1, read on the forward strand.
GCAGCCTCGCGGAAATTCGCAAGCGGGCGGCCGCCGCGTGAGGTAAATCACACTCGCGCGCGCCGCGGATCGGCGGAGATCCGGAATTCTCCATTCGCGCCCATCGATCTGGTCGGATCACTCGCCCGGCCGATCAGTGCTTACGTAGCGTTTGGCTTTGCGTTCGAATTCGCGGTAATCGGCCGCCAAAGCATCAATACGCGTAGACGTTTCCTCAAATTCAGCTTCCAATGCGGTGGCTTCTGAATTTTGACGGACTTGCTGGAAAAGGTATGCGGCACCGAAACCCAATGTGAGGGCGCCCGCCGCGATTGCCGTCAGCCGCCATATCTGATCGGGCGTTGCATCCGTCAATCCAGCCACCGAGGCAACAACCGCTCCCCCGACAAACAGCAGCACCCCCTCAATCCAATTCGCGAGCCAACCCCAGCGGGATGCGTCTGATCTCGATCGTCCTGGCGGCGGCAATTCGAGGTGAGACATGCGGATTTCCCCCAGATGGGCTCATCAACATTGGCGGTGGCGAACCCGAACATAGCGAGAACGGGTCAACTCCGCCACCCCAGCCATGACACGGCAGGGCTAGCGGCGCGATACGCATTGTGGGTAACGAAAACGGCGCCGTTCGGGGCGCGTTCAAGACGAAAGATGGGACAATGCGCCTGCAAAACAAGATCGCGATCGTGGTCGGGGCGGGCCAAGGCCCGGGAACCGGCATGGGCAACGGGCGGGCGACGGTCATCCGCTTCGCGCAGGAAGGCGCGAAGGTGCTGTGCGTCGACAAGGATGTGAAGTCGGCCGAAGAAACCGCCGCGATGGCGGCGAAGGAAACCAACGCCGGCGAGTGCGCGGCGTATGAAGCGGACGTCACGCGCGAAGCGTCAATGAAGGCGATGATCGATGCCTGCAAGGCGAAGTGGGGCCGGATCGACATCCTGCACTACAATGTCGGCTTCTCGATCGCGGGCGGCGATGCGGTTCCGACCGAGATCACCGAGGAGGCCTTCGACCGCGTCATGACCGTGAACCTGCGCGGCATGGTGATGGCGGTGAAGCACGCGCTGCCGGTCATGCGCGAGCAGAAGGCCGGCGTGATCCTCGGCATCTCCTCGCTCGCCGCCTGGGAGAATTACCCCTATGTGGCCTACAAGGCCTCCAAGGCCGCGATGGTGACGTTCTGCCAGCAGATCGCGATCCAGAACGCCGGTTACGGCGTGCGCTGCAACGTGATCCTGCCCGGCCTGATGGACACGCCGATGGCAGTCGACACGCGCGCCCGCGCCATGAACAAGACGCGCGACGAGGTCGTGGCGATGCGCGATGCGCGCGTGCCGTTGCGCAAGAAGATGGGAACCGCGTGGGATGTGGCGAATGCCGCCTTGTTCCTCGCCTCCGACGAGGCGAACTTCATCACCGGCGTGCAGCTCGCGGTCGATGGCGGCGCGCTGGTGAATATCGGGCACTAATCCTCAGCGCCGGGTCGGGCCGAAGGGTTCGATGCGTGGGTTGGAGAATGGCCACTGTCCGTGCCGCCGCTGGCCCAGTCTTGGGGAGCGCATCCGCGGCGGGCCGGGCTGCGCTTGGCATGCGTCCTTAGAGTCTGACTCAAAATTCTATGCTGCGGCAGAGGCTCTTGCGAGGCGTCTGGATAACAGTTTGGCGGATGCGATGAGGAACCAGGCCTCTGAGCTGGCAATGGTTTGCTCGAAGTCCTTGGCGAGC
>JBAVXH010000044.1:0-32653 GCA_049698215.1 Xanthobacteraceae bacterium
GTCCACGGCACGCCGCCCTGCGCGAGCAAGGGCTCGCGCTGGTGAGCGTGCGAAAACTCGCTCCACTCCTTGGAGAACCGGTCAATCTTCGACTGGTCCTCCTGCAGCAGGTATTCCGATCCCAAGCCGTGCGTCTGCAAACGCGTCCATGCGCCGCGCCAGGTCCTTGAGGAATTCATCGGTGTTTGCGGGTCCTCGGTCATTCGTGAGCTCGGGCGGTGTTTGCTTCGGACGCAGCCGGACGACCTCCTGCAGCGTGCGGGTCAGCGTTGCGAGCGTGCGCGCCGAGCGCTCCGCCGCCGAAACGCTCCTGCCCTTCGGCAGGCGCGCCACGATCATGCGGATCGCGGCGATCGTGTGCTGCACGCTCGCTTCGATGTCCGCGGCGGCGGCTTGGTCCTCAGGCGTCAGCTCCGGCAGGTGTGGCGCGACGGGATCCGGCGCAGCCTGCGCCATCTGTTTTCGAGCGGATTGCCTGCGTCTCTCCCAGCCCCATTTGACGACGTTTCGGCTGAACGTCCGCTCGCTGATCCCGAGCCGCCGGGCGATCGAGACATTGGGCTCGTCGGTTTCCACGTAGCGGTAGCGCGCGTCAGCGAGCGCTTCGGGCGTATAGATGCGGGGCGGAACGGGCATGCGGCTGCTCTCGTTGTTCAGTCGTAGGGCGCAGGAAGCCAACGGGTCCGGCCTGCGGCCGGCCCGATGATAAACTCAGCGCACTGCGCCACCCCCGCGTCCCGCGGCGCATCCGGAAACGAAAAACGCCGCGGGGAGCCGCGGCGTTCTCGAAACCCACTGGTGGAGCGTGGGGGTTTTCTAGCAGAGGAGCGTTACGCTGTCAAGCGATAATTCCTAGAGAAGGAAAATAGTTTTTATTGGTGCAATCTCGTGGCCGCTGAACGGGTTGGCGGCAGACGCGAAACCGTTGCTTCATTTTCGCCGGATCCGGAGAGCGAAAAAATATTTTTTTCGGGCGCAGGAAGCAAAGCGCACGGGGCCGCCCGCGCCTCGCATGGCAATCACCGCCCGGTCCGCGGGTTCAAATTTCTCGCGGTCATGCCATTCACGGCTTCCTTAGAAAGAAGCTGCGCTCCGGGGTGTGGTCGAGAACCTTGCCCTCGAACTTCGGCAGATATTCCGGCAGCGTGTTGAACACGAGGTCGAGGCCGGACACGCGCTGTATTCCTTGGGCAACTCTGGGCAGTTCGGACTGGCCGTAAAAAGAAACCAGAACATTTTCGGCTTTTTCACCGGAATTGAAATGCCAAAACGCCCACTGCACCACCAGCACGCCGGCAGGGTCCGGAACATTGTCGTTCCAGAAGCGGCGCAGGTTTTCGAACTCGCGCTTCGCCGCATCCGAGATTGTGAAGTTGGCGCGAAGAATATCGGTGTCGCTCATCGCCAGTCTCGGTTCAGTTGTCGTTAGCGATCAACTTGCCATGACTCACGCCGGCCGCCGGCACCCACGGGGAGCATCCAAGGTTCGTCGCCCCCGGCGCCATGATAATTCCAATGCCGAAATCATAGTGCGGACCCCCGCGCCTCCAGATTTGAGCGATCTCATCGTCCGTGTGCCCTGCCGCTGAGTGATTCATCGAGAAACGCTTTGAGCACTCCTTTGTCGCCGCCAACGTGTGCCACGGCAAACGCGAACCATTCCTCGGAGGTGGCAAAATCGTCGGCGCTCCCTTGATAGAACCACCCGCATAGGTCCCCGAACTCCTCCGGGATTTTCGTGGCTTCCTGCAGTCGATGGGCGCTAACGCAGCCTCTCTCTCATCAAACCCAGGAAACCACGCAGGTGGTCCTCTTCCGGGAAATAGACGTCGGCGCCGCTGGCGAACCATATCCGCTGCAGTTCGGCGCTATCGTGATCCCCATCGAGCAATTCGTCCACAAACCGAATGACGATCAATTTTTCATTTTCATCCAGGTGGCGTTTGGCGAAATCGATCCATTGTTCCGGAGACGGCCTGTCATCTCCAATATCCTGGTGGAAATAGCTGCACAGCTTGTTGAAGGCAGGCGGCGAGAGCATCGTCGTCTCCTATCGGGGCCTTGCATTCATCGGATAGGCGGTGTGAATCCGATAGCCCCGCGCGATGCGCGGATCGTGCCTGATCTCGACACCCACTTCATAGGTATCGCGAAGATACGGCTCTGAATCAGCACTCAACTGCCAATAGCGACCTAGACGCCACGATTGATCGCGTCGCGGACCAACGCCAAGAAATACCGAAGACCCTCGGTAAAACTTATGTCAGAATCGCCCTTGCGGTAGATTTCCTGAAGCTGCGCGTCCGAGTAGTTCCCAGTCAACAGATGATCCAGAAACGCTCTCAGCGCGACTTTCTGATCGTTGGACATGTACCGCAGAGGACCGGCAGCAACATCTTCCGGCTCACGACCATAAAATATGAAAGAATCCTGATGCAGAAGCAGGCAAAAATCGTAGAACGCTTCCGGAATTTGCATGACGATCACCGCCCGGTACGCGGATTGAAATTCCGCGGGAACGCGTTCACGACACGATAACCGAAATCCGCGCGCGGATCATGGGCAATCAGCACCCCGACCTCATAGGTCGGCCGCATGCGTACTTCGGCATCTGGCGCGTCAAGGATTGCTTCCCGACCGGTCTGATAACCGAAGCGCCACGCGAGAAATTTAGTTTTTTCCTCGCCACCCGCAACCCGAGCGACGTCTGCGGGATTGTTGGCGATCGTTTGGCTGATGAAGTCGCGCGCGGACTCTATCGAGTCAAATGATCCATTTCGGTCCATCCCGCCCCGGGCGACCAGTCCGCGCCATTGCGATTCGCGGATGCGCGCCTTTAGCTCTTCATCAGTTTTGGCGACATGATTTTCGATAATGTGCCTGTTCAGCACCCGGTCCGCCCGATCCTGCACCGGCTCAGGCACCGCGTCTTCATCTGCGGCGTTTGAACGGTCGCCGTTCTCGGTCCCCTCGTTGTCTCCGCTGCCACCCCCGTCGGCTGCACCGCCGGCATCAGACCACCGACCAAGCTCGTCGCGCGGCTGGTCGGGGTTGAAGTTGGCCTTTTGGCGAAAGTCGCCGCGCATGAACGCCGCCATGACGCGCTCCCAGGCGATGTCCGCTTTCCGCTTGCGCTCGGCGCACTCGGCCTTCCACCGGAGTTCGGCCCACACCAGCTCCACGCGCAGCGACGCGAGCTCGGCCTTCATCGCGAGCACTTCGCGCTCGATCTCCGCCCGGTGCTCCGCCTCGAGGCGCTCCCGCTCGACCTGCGCGCGCTCCTCGGCCTCCTTGCGCAGGCGGCGCGCGAGCGGCGTCTCGAACGCGCGATCGCGCAGCATGAAGTCGTGCCGCTGCGCCTTGATCTGCTCGGGGCTCAGCCCGCGCTCCGGGTCGCCGGGCAGCCAGCGCCGCCAGTCGGGGCGCAGGAAGCGGCGGTACTGCTCGATCGCGATGAGGTCGTCCTTGGTCATCGGAGGCTCAACGGTGCACGGTGCCGGTCATGCCGGCGCCATCTCGGGACTGCGGCGGCGAAAACGAAAAACGCCGCGGGGGAAGCCGCGGCGTTCTCGAAACCCAATTTGGGAGCGTGGGGGTTTTCTAGCAGAGGAGCGTTACGCTGTCAAGCGGTAATTCCTAGAACAGGAAAATACGTTACATCGGTGCAATCTCGTGACGGCTGAACGGGTTGGCGGCAGAGGCGAAACCGTTGCGTGATCTTCGCCGGATCCGGAGAGCAAAAATATTTTTTTGTAGGGCGCAAGAAACGTAGCGCTGCGCCGTCTCCGCGACCGCGGCGCAATGCGCACCGCTGCGCGTGTAGTGTCTCAGTTAGATTGTGGCGGATTGGTCGTCCGCCGCAGCGCTTCATGTGCTCGGCGCACTATCGCTTCGCGCGATTCCCGAAGCGCCTTCTCTACCGCCTCATCAAGCTTCTTTGTCCCCGCCTCGGTCTCAGCAATATCGCCGCTCGGATCGAACAGAATGTTAGCGATGTTGGATCCCTCAATCATGAGGTAGTCCCATTGCCTCTTTACGGGGCTGCTGCCACTGAAAATGGCTTTCGGCTTGCTTGTTGTCGGTAGGTCTTGCTCAAAATTCATCGAGTAACGAAAGGCGTTTTTGAGCACGACATAGGTGAAGCGACCGTCTCCATCGAGATAGAATTCTTCGAGGTGGCCCTTGTACATAAGGGCGCGATTGTTCTCGATGGTTGTCGTCATGACGAAGGCCGTCACGACTCCCTTGCTGCCTCGCAGCTTCAGAATGTCATAAATCCACTTGTGAGTAGCAAGAGTGCGGAGCGGGCCGAACATAACTAGCCAGCCGGTAGCCATGCCAGCGAAGAAGCCCAAGATTGTGGTTGCAAACAGATACCATAGTGCGAACCACATCCGGTCTATGGCCAAGTCCAGCGCGTGCCATGCCGGCAGATTGGAGTCGGCTAGCGGCCGGAGATGGAATGAGAGGTCAAAGCCGACGATTCGGGCGGCGGTCCAAACAGCCAAGTGAATCATCAAAGCGAAGAAGATGGCTGAGGCCACGTCGCCTACGGCGCTGCTTTTGATGACCTCGCGCGAGTATCGTTCACGCGCCCAAAACCCAAGAAAAAACGCCACCCCCGGAAGGAGCAGCGCAACAATAGCGAAGCCGGCCCATGCGGTCGTCATGGGCTGGAACTATACAACCGGAAGGGTCTAAGCGGCTACCCGGTTGGCGAGCTTTGCCGTGATGTATTCGACGATCTTTTCCAGATCGGCGGGTGCGTCAGAGCCTTCCCGAGCAGCGCGGATGGCCTCATTGACGAGGTCAATATCGCCGCCCGCAAGATAGACCAGCTTGTCCATCATGTCGGACCTTGATCTTGTCCTGAGCATCGGCTTCATCCTCGATCCCCCGCTCGCGGCCCCAACGCTCTATGGGCTCATTTGTTCGAGCGGAACCATTGCACACCTGCGAATCTTGACGCAAGCGTACTCAGGTATAGTAGCTAAGTAGTTCTAACAACTTGTTAAATCAAGACCACCTAGACGCCGCTATGCCGCCGGCTGCACAGCTATGCAGCTGCATACATTGATTCTAGCCCGGTCGCGACCGATGGGCACGGCGCTTACATCTTCCCGGTTCGGCAGGCGTTCGGCGGTGACGTGGACTTTGCCCAACTGATCAAGGTCTTCCGCGAGGCTGGGCACGCGCCGGGCCGCCACAGCCCGGCCGATTGCATCGGCTCGACAAAGTAAAGTCATCACCGGAAATCCTGACCCGAAGCACATCAGCACGTCTTATGCGGAGCGGCAGCGCGGCGTAGGGCGCTAGTCAAGCGAAGCGCACTGCGCCGCCCGCGTCTTTGTGCCGCCCCGTGACTCGCGGCGCAATGCGCTCGCTTGGCGTGGCGCTGATTGCGCCCTACTCCGCGACGCGCATTCCGAAACGAAAAACGCCGCGGAGGTCCGCGGCGTTCTCGAAACCCAATGGTGGAGCGTGGGTCTTTCATACCGGAGGAGCGACTCGCTGTCAAGGGTAAATTCCTGACCTTAGGAAAATAACGGCGATTATCCCGGACTTGACAGTCCTAGGACGCCCCTGCTACGGCGGGTGGGACAGGCCGGTTTAGCCCTAAGCGTTCTATGTTTGCTAAGTTGCGGTTCCAGCGAGGGGCATGGGCATAAGGCGCAGTCTCTCGCCTTCGATCAGGCCGGGGGCTGGAGCGATTCCGAGTGGGTCGCCTATTTTCTCGACGATGTACATAAAACTAAGTTGGCGGTCGAGATTGTCGGGCGGGTGATCGTATGTGATTGCCCCAATGATAACCGGAGTAACGTATTTCCGCCCCGCGTGTTGAAGGGTGGCCAATGTCATTTCCGAGACGTTGACGCGAGCATCGAACATGACCGGAAAGGGCTTGCTGGGAAAAACCGTAAACCCACCATTTCTGATACGTCGCTGGAGGGCCTCTCTGCAAATTCTCTGTTGATGGTTCTCAATGCCCGAACTCAAAAAGCGAAGTTCTGTACTGACCGAAATATTTTGGGCAGGAGTCTTTCCGGTGTTGTTGAGAGTCAAGGTAAACCCGACGATGATCCTCTTGTCGTCGATGGCCAACACTCCAAATTTTTTACTTGTTCCAGCCTCGCCTGTAGTAGCGAGGTCGATGACAACCCACGGTCTTTGATCGCTTATCAAGCTGGCGCGCGTCAGCTTGTTGGCTTCAATGGCGGCTTCGGCGGAATCCCTTGCAACCGCGATTTGACGCTCACCAGCTTCGTAGAGTTTGTCAGTGGACCGTCTCAAAGTCCAAGTGAACCAAGCAATGGCAATAGTCGCGAGCGCGGTCAGGATACCGTGGTAATCGTGCGAAAACTCTCCGATCCTTTTGATCGCGTACAACAGGATATGATTGCGGGTGCAATTTTCTGCGCCGGTTTGGGCATCTTTGGCGCATATGTCTGCATAGATTGGATGAAGCGTAAGGAGTCCGAGAACAAAGAAAAGCGCCGCAATTCCCCAAACGATGTGTGCTGAATATGTGCGCCAGAATTTCAACATCCCCGTATCGCCGCCCCAAAGATATCCGCATCATTCCGATGATTGTAGCGGAATTGGAACTCGACAACATAGAGGGCCATGTACTTGCGGCTCACCTTGTGGAAAGAGCCGACGATCCCGCGCTTGAAGATGCTCCAGAAGCCTTCAATCGTTTGGGTGTGAACCGCGCCGACAACGTAGCGGCCAGCGGCATGAACAACGGTCTGGTGCGGATAGTCGGTCAGCTTGTCATAGACGCGGCTTTCGTCGGTCGCGAGCAGGCTGACCTTATCGGACACGACCTCGCGTACGAAGCTTTCAGCGGCCTTGGCAGTCACGCTGGCGAGCACGCGGGCCACAACGCTGCCCTTGCGGCTGACCGCGCCAATGATCGGGGTTTTAGTGGAGGGCGCGTGCTTGCCACCGAACCCGCGCTTGCTGCGATGCTTGTTGCGGTCCTTCCCGCCGATCCAGCTTTCATCCACTTCGACGATGCCGCCCAGCTTGTCCATGTCCATTTCGATCAGCGCGGCGCGGATACGATGGCACATGTACCAAGCGGTTTTGTAAGAGCCGAAACCCATGGTGCGATGAATTTGGAGGGCCGAAACGCCTTTCTTGCTGGTCAGCATCGTGTGAGTGACGCGAAACCAATCCTTGAGCGGCTTATTCGTGTTCTCAAAGACGGTCCCCGCGATATGGGAGAACCGATAGCCGTCCGAATTGCAGGACTGGCATTGCCAATGGCGGCCGGTGCCGAGCGCATAGACCTCTTTGTTCTCACAGCGCGGGCAGGAAACGCCCTCAGGCCAGCGACGGGCGACCAGATAGGCAATGCAGGCATCCTCGTCCGGGAAAGCCGCCTCGAATTGCTGGACGGTCATTTGCGGGACGGGCTTCGGACGCTTGGCCATGATGACCTCCTAGCGCGGGGCAATAGGGGTTCGGTGCTGGTCGTTCCATGTCCGGAGCATGGCCAACACGTCGTCATCATCAAGAGTGTCCCCGTAGCTGCCGACAGTGGCCAGCAATTGGCCGCTCCCGCCAAGGGTCTCGATTGCCTTGTAAAGTTCCCGTGCGATTTGCGCTCTCATGTCGGCCATTGGCTTGCTCCCTCGACTGTAGGAGGAATATGCCATGCTTGAGGGCTACTGTCAAGTCCGGGATAATCGCCAAAATAACTGGTATTGCGGAATTTCTTTGGTATTGAACGGCTTGGCGTCCGCAGCGAAGACATTGATGTATGTCCGGCGCCGCGCGCGGCGAAAATTTTTTTGGAGATTTTTTTTGTGAGCCACCCGCAACGCACGCTCATCGCCCTGCCGCTCGCCGTCCTGCTCGCGTCGCCGGCTGCCGCCGACGGCCTGCAGGCGGGCCAATGGAAGGTCACCAGCACGCCCGAGGTCAATGGCGCGGCCGCGCCCGCCAACACGCGGATGCGCTGCCTCACCCCGGCCGAGGTCGCGGATCTGGGCAAGACCTTCTCGCCGGAGGCGAATACGGTGAATGCCGCCTGCGAGCGCGTCGAGCACGAGCTGACGGCGACCTCGCTGAAGTGGCGGCTCCAATGCACCGGCCAGGTCAGCATGGATGTGGCCGGCGCCTTCGCGTTCGACACGCCGCAGCGCTATTCGGCCGAGGTGCGCACGCAAATGACCATGGCGGGACAAACCATGCAGTCGCGCGTCAGGATCGAGGGCGAGCGCGTCGGGGACTGTCCGTAGCACCCCGCCGCACCGGGATACCGCGGTTCGGCGGCGAATGAGCGTAGCGTCGCTGGGCAACGAACGAGCCTTCGTGGCGCGGGGCATGGCACAGAGCGAAACCAATGGCGTGGATACCTGGCTCGATTTGCCGCCGACCGCGCAGCAGACGCGGTGGGCGCTTGCCGTCACGGCGATCGTGCTCGTGGGTTTCGTCGCGGTCATTCCGGTCGCCCGCCAGCCGATGGTCGAGCTCAACGCATTCTTTCCCTCGCTCGACGCCATCGTGTTCGTCAGCGATCTGGTCACCGCGGTCCTGCTCTACGCGCAGTTTTCGGTCTCCCGCTCGCGCGCACTGCTGGCGCTGGCCACCGGATATCTGTTCACCGCGTTCATCGTCATTCCCCATGCGCTGACCTTCGCGGGCGCGTTTTCCGCCACCGGTCTGCTCGGAGCGAACATCCAGACCGGGTCGTGGCTCTTCATCTTCTGGCACATCGGCTTTGCGGCGGCGCTGCTCGCCTATGCGCTGGTGCGGGAGGAGCGGATCACGGCGCATGTTTTCAGCGTGCGGACGCTGCCCGCGATCGGATGGAGCGTGGCGGGCGTCATCGCGCTGGTGTGCATTCTGACCTGGCTCTCGACCGCGGGCGCGACGCTGCTGCCGCCGATCATCCTGGACCAGCGCCGCATCAGCCCGATCGTAGTCTATCCGATTTCGTTCGCGATCCTGATTTCGCTCGCCGCGCTGCTGTTGCTGCTGCGCCGCCGCCGCCGCTCGCTGCTCGACGTGTGGCTTGCGGTGGTGGCGCTCGCCGCAATCCTCGAGCTGGCGTTCAGCGGCCTGATCCCCACGGTCCGCTTCAGCGCCGGGTTCTATGCGGGGCGCGCGTTTTCGCTGCTCACCGCCAGCATCGTCCTGGTCGTCCTGCTGGCGGAGATCACGCGCCTCTACACGCGCCTCGCGCGCACCAACGCGCTGCTGCGCCGCGAGCAGCACAACAAGATGATGAATCTCGAGGCGATGGCGTCATCGATCGTGCACGAGGTGCGCCAGCCTCTCTCCGGCATCACCGCGTTGGGCGGCGCGACCTTGCTCTGGCTCAGGAAATCGCCGCCCGATCTCGAGAAAGCGGAGTCGGCGATCGCCCGCATGGTCGAGGCGGGTCACCGGGCCAATCAGGTGCTGGAAGGCGTACGCCGGCTGTTCGCCGCGGGCGAGCCGCAGCAGGCGCCGATCGACATCAACGAGCTGATCGACGAAGTGGTGCACGCGCTCCGCCCCGAGCTCGACGGTCACATGGTGGAAACGCGCGTGAGTCTCGACGCCGCGCTGCGCCCGGTCGCAGGCCACAAGGGCCAGCTGCAGGAAGTCATCATCAACCTGATCAACAATGCGCGCGAAGCGATGGACTCGATCGACGGGCGGCGCATTCTCAAGATCACGACGGAGCTTACATCGGGTGGTGCTGCGATCGTCGTGGAGGACTCAGGTCCCGGCATCAGCCCGGACGCCGCGAATGAAGTCTTCGACGCTTTCGTTTCGTCGAAGCCGCGGGGAATGGGACTGGGGCTCGCGATCTGCCGAATGATCGTGGAGCGTCACGAAGGCAAGCTGTCCTTGTCCGCCGCCAACCCGCGCGGCGCCATCTTCCGGATCATGTTGCCTCAGACGAGCTTGGCTCACTGAGCCCGCTCACGCCGCCTCTCGGGCGAGTGCTGCCAGCAAGCGAGGCCGCCAACGAAAGGGGGTCTAGTTCGGAAATGCCATGGCGCGCACGTGCCCCCCGCGCGCACTCGAAGGTCAGGATGTGGACGGCTACACTCTCGGGGGAGCGCTCGATGCCGACCAGGCGCATGTCCTCACCGCAGTCGGGGCAGGTCAGGGTCGGCACATCAACCGGCAATGGGTCCATGGTTTCCCAAGCTCCGACTTGGAAGAACGTTCCGGGTCAATGCCGGGCGGCCTACTTGGGGGTCAAAACAGGCCAGGACTCCCGCGCGGTCACCGATACGGGCTGAAGAACCAGGCCGCAAAGGCGATCATTCCGCCGACGACAAGCAGCATCGTGGATGCCGCCACCAGCAAATACCCAAGGCCCATCAGGAAGTCGACCGGCTGCCATCGGGTCAGCGCCAGCCAGTACCAGACTGCGGCGCCCGGCACGGCGGCGGACACCACCGCGAGCAACAGGTCGAGCGGATGAACGGTTTTCCTGAACATCGTTGGACCGCCTCCGGCCAATCGATCATGTCGCGATCCTAAAAGGGACCACGGCAAAATTCAAAAGGGACCATGGGATCATGCTCTAGCGCAATGTGTTCCGGACAGGCCTTTTGCCGTAGGCGCCAGGCATCATGCGTATGCCGGCGCCCACCTCCAGCACGGCAACGGGAGGAGCGGCTCCGGTGTAGAGCTTCGCAACCGCCGGGCTGCGCAGCACGGCGACGTCGAGCGTGCAAGCATCAAGGAGGGGTCCCGCCGTGACGCGCGCCTTGATGCAGGCGGCGCGTGCGAACCTGTAGTCCCTGGGAGCCAGGTTTCGCACCGTGTACGGTTTCTCCGGGGCCTCGAACATAGTCTTTGAGTCTTCGCCGAACAGCGATTCCTCGGCCCTGACGCTCATGCTTGCGCCGTAGCGGCCATAGAAATCCCGGAACGATACCGGCTGCGCGAGCACTCCGCCGTCGCGGGTGGCGATGTCGTCTTGCACGTCTCCATTCCCGTTGCCGAGGAGGCCGCGCATGGGGCGGCTGGCCGCATAGTTCAAGGACACCGAGACATCCAGGAAGTGCCCGCCGAGGATTTTGACCCAGACATCATCCACCACGAGAACGCGCACAGTTTCTTCGCTGCCGTGTTTGATGACGTAGGTATTGGCGTTGCGGGAGACTTCGACGCTGTCCGGCAGCGAGAGCTTCTCGCCGTCGGCCAAGGCGACCTGCTTCCCGTCCACGACCAGCCGGGCCGGATCGACGAACACGGCCACGCGGGTTTGGCCCATTTGCATGGCCACGGCCTTGTTGAATGCCACGTTGGGCCGGTTCGGCGTCCACTGCTGCCGCACTTGCACGATGAATGATGGGCCGCTCGTGGTGAGCAGGAAGTCGCCCGCAGCCTGGAAATCGTAATACAGGCCATCCAGGGTCATGATGTGCGGTTCGCCGGTCGTGCTGCCGCCGGCCGTGCATGCGGCGCAGGGTCCGGGCGGGTTGTTGGTATCGTTCAGTGCCGGCGGCGTGGCGGTGCAGAAGTTGCTGCTCGACGTAACATGTGCATTGGCGTCCTGCCGCATCCAGTTGATGGCGTCAGCCTTGGCCGCCGACGTCATGCATCCCAGGCCGACATTGATGTGGCCGCTGATCCAGTTCTTCTGCAGCCAGTACTGGATGCCATAGGGGGAAAGGCCACTGGGGGAATAATTGACCGTGTCGTTATAGGTCTGGTCGCAGGCGTTGTTCGGACTTGTCGGATCCTGCGCCGTGCAGCAGCGCACATGTCCGATGCCGTCGCCGTGCCGCCGCTCATGCATCATGAGCGTGATCAAGGTGGAGATACCGGCAGGCCCCGCCCACTTTCTCTGGTATCCCCGCGTCGTATCATCCTTCGCGCGGATCACGAAATAGTTGGCGGTGTCGCCCGTGCTTAAAAATTTTTGCCCGACATACTGATCAAATCCGGTGCTGGAGATTTCGAACCCACCCACTTTCTCCTTCAGCCAGCCGTAAAGCGCTTTGGACGTCCAGGGCAGATGGTTGCTCCGGCCCAGGTCCATGTAATAGATCGCCCGTAGCGCCTGCAGCAGCACGAGCTCGTCGGTGTAGGCAGCGATCGGAATGCTTGAGATCGGCGCGGTGCAGGTCAGCGCTGCCGCGTTGATCAGGACGCCGTCCCTGCGTATTTTGAAATCGCTTATGATCGTCGCGAATATGGGGTCCGCGGTAGGGCACTCCTCGACGAAGCGCTCGTTGCATATCCACGCCCTGGCGGAAATCGTCTGGCCCATCAAGGCAGCGGCAAGCCAAAACATCATGATGCGCTTCAGCTTCATATTTTTCCTCCATCGCTCGCAAGGCGCGCGGCCAGCGAAGCGCCTTGCGCAATCGGCACAGACTAACATCGACCAGAGGTTGCGCAATGCGCTTCGCCGCGCCCGGATGACGATGGCCGGGCAGACGATGCCGTCGCGCGTGAAGATGACCGGCGAGCACAGCGCGTTGACGATGCGCGCGCGGTCGGAGCGGAGCGGCAGGCGATTGGCCCCCCGCTCCGCCTCGCAGTCAGTTGACGCGTTCGATCTCGCTCGGCCGCCACGTCTTGGTGAAGAACGGCTCAAGCGGGCTGTAGAACGACGCTAGGTCGCAGCGCGCGAGCGAACCATTGCGGGGAATACATGCGGAACGAGGTGCAAACACCTGCGATCGATTTTCCGTAGCCCCTGCCCCGCCCGATCCCATCCCATAAGCTGGTGCGTCGTAGTAATTCTGCCGCATGTTCCGGGATTGATAGTCGTATGCGCGCGCCCCGCGTCGTCGCCACCGACGGCACCACCGACCGAACGAGGCCGCCAACTAAGGTCTTGGACCGATGCGACTGAACACGATTGGCAATATCGTGACCGCCGCATTCTTTTTTGTGCTGGCAGGAATCTTTTTCTTGAGCTTCCTCTTCTTGGTTCTGGATGAGCCACTTGAGGGGAGAGGGGCAGGAATTCCGATCCTGCTTGCTATCCTCTGTGCCAGTGTGGGCTATCGCGCCTTGTGGGGGATGCGGCATGGCGAATGACGAGGCCGCCCTCGTTGGCGGCCTCAAAGGACATGGACCATGGAGAGGGCCGCGTCTGCCGCCGCGATTCCCATGCCGCCTGCCTTGGTGGTGAACAGCGCCTTGAAGATGCGCTCGCGGTCGGCATCGCTCACGCCGCCTCCCGTGTCTTCGACCGAGACATGCACCCGGCCGCCGATCCGGCTGGTTTGGACCGTCAGGACACGCGTCTGCAGCAGCTGATCCTCAGGGGCGCGGCGAGCGGGGACTAACAGCTTCGGGACGGTACTTTGCCAGCACGAACAGCCGCAGCGCGGACGAGAGATTGTGCTGCTGCCTGTTTGCATCGATCTCCGAGATGAGCCGATGAAGGGGGACCTTCCTCTCGGCAGCAATTGATTTCAGTTCGATCCAAAACGGCGCTTCCAACGTTACGCTCGTGTGGTGGCCGTTGAGGACGACTGACCGTTTGATGATCGGCGACTTCATCGGACCACGCTCGGCGACACTCAAGCGCCCTAGGGCGCTTCGGGCGGCTTTGCCTCCAGGCGTTTGACGATCTCATTGGCAGTATTGCGGGCTTCAAATTCGGTTGCTGCCGTACCCGTACCCACGGTTTGGCCTTCTGCGACAACGCGCCAACGAAAAGCCTTCGGGCGATGCTCGGACGATCACGATGGGCTCAGGCATCGGTCGAATACTCTACGCAAGCACCCCGGCGCGGTGGGGGTTGAGGGGCATCTAACGTCCGCGCCGGGGCCTGATCCGGATGCCCTGTGAGAGGCCTGGACCTGGGGGGCCGGCAGCCAAGGAGATCTGCCGCGATACGAGACACCCACCCCAAATCCTGCCCCGGCGCCGCGACGGGCCCGTCAGCACCGGGGCGAGTGTGCCTGCGCTACGGCACACCCATACTTGCCGAGACGGTTACCGCCGCGACCATGATCACAATCGCGACGATGCCCGAGAAAGCAAAACCGATCCGTCGCAAACTGACGGGGTCCGCCATAGCTGTCGTCCTCTGGGAGGTGTGGTTCTTGTTGGGAAAGCAACAGCGTTGCCCAGCTTTCGTTCCGTAAGACCATAGTCTGCCCGTATGGGCGGCTGGCTACTCAAACCAGGACACGGGGAGTGACAACAGGCCGATGTCGTTTAGGGCCGCCGCTATAGTTGGCTGCGCGCTTCAGTCACCACGCGGTCGCGAAGCACGTCGGCATCGCTGATCCCGGTCCGTGCGAGGTCCGCAATCCGGGCGGCGATGACTTCACGGTCGTGTCGCGCGTCGGCTGGAATCCTGAGCGCCTCGCAGGCTTCGTCAATAGCGCGGGTCAAGATCGCTGTGTCGGCGTGATCGAAGGCATGGCGATCGAAGTACGGATTGAATGTAGCCATAACTCATCTCTCCAAGTCACAGCCGCGTAATTCTGAGGCGGGGAGCTTGGTTCCGATGCAAAGATCGCGTCCTGTAAGGAATTCAAAAATACCGAAAAAAGCAGGGGGCCCGCCTTCTTCAGAACGGGCCCCCTTGGTGGCGCTTAGTGAACGCTATGCACGATCCAATACGCACCGCCGCCAAGGACGATCACTGCTGGGATCGCCCACAGAATGAAGACTGGCATGGCTTCTCTCCTCTGGTTGCCCGTGTCGGCGAGGTAATTCCGTGCCTCGGTCCGATGTTCCGTTGCGCGGATCTATTCGGCGGAGGTGCGCACGTCGATGACGATGGCCGGGCAAACCACGCAGCCGCGCGTGGAGATCACGGCGAGCGCGTCAGCGAGTGTCCGTGGCCCCTGCCCCGCCGCATCCCTCACGCCGCCACGTCCCGGCGCGCGCTCCCGCCTTCCGCGGCCGGCAGTTCGAACTGAAAAATCGCGCCCGAGCCGGTCACGGCCTCGACCCAGATGCGGCCACCGTGGGCCTCGATGATCGAGCGGCAGATCGAAAGCCCCATCCCCATGCCGCCCGCCTTGGTGGTGACCAGCGCCTTGAAGATGCGCTCGCGGTCGGCATCGCTCACGCCGCCTCCCGTGTCTTCGACCGAGACATGCACCCGGCCGCCGATCCGGCTGGTTTGAACCGTCAGGACCCGCGTCTGCACCGCGCGCATCGCGTCCGCGGCATTCACGACGAGATTGAGGATCACCTGCTGCAGCTGGACCGCATCGGCGCTGACCGCGGGAAGCGCTTCGTCGAGCCGCGTCTCGACCCGCACGCCGTCGCGCTGCAGGTCGACGCGCAGCAGCAGCAGAACCGTATTGATGAGACGGTTGAGATCGATCGCGGCTTTGGCGCCCTGCTCGTTCTGGAACATGGCGCGAACGCTGTTGATGATGTCGCCGGCGCGCTGGCCAGCGGCGGCAATGTCGCCGAGCACGCTGCGAATCCGGTCCAGATCCGGCTTCTCGGCCGCGAGCCAGCGCAGCGCCGCGCTCGCCTTGAGCACAACGCCGGTCACCGGCTGGTTGATCTCATGGGCGATCGAGGCCGAGAGCTGTCCCGCGGTCGCGAGACGATTCATGTTGGCAAGCTCGGCCATCGCGTTGCGCGACTGGACCTCGGCCGCCGAGCGCCGCCGGTGCTCGTAGATCAGCCAGCCGATCAGGCCGCTTTGCAGCAGGATCGCGGTGGCGACGGCGAGGATCGGCAGCCGGTACTGCGCCCACGCGCTGGGCTCGCGGAAGCGGATCTCGCTCTCCGGCGGCAGCGCGGACTCGGCGATGCCCCAGCGCTGCAGCTGCCGCCAGTCGAACTGGACTTTGTTGGCGGGCAGCTCGACGAGCTGCACGCCGTCCGGCACGTCGCCGGCGAGCGAGCGCAGCACCAGCTCGGCCGCTCCCGCACCCTGCGCCGAGGTGCCGTACAGCTTGCCGCCGACGATGCCGCGGCCGAGGAATTGATCGAGGAAGCCGTAGAGCGGCCGGCTCGCGGCCGCCGAGACGAGCGGGACCACCTCGTGCGGCACGAACGGCTCCCCCCCTCCGTCTTTGAAAAACGTCGTGACCAGGACAATGCTGCCCGGCGGAAGCTGCTTCAGGTCGGTCAGCAATTTCTGCAGCGGTAGCGATGTTGCATAGGTAAAGGCGAGGCGGTCGGTGTAGGGCTGAAATTCCTTTTTCACCTGCTCCAAAACGCTTGTATCGAAATCCGAGGTGCCTGCGACAACGATCGCGTGCCTGGTCTGCGGATGCAGGGCGAGTGCGAGCTCGAGGGTGGGGGCGAATTCTCGCTTCAGCAGAACGCCGCGAACGTGAGCTGGCAGCGTGCGGTCACCCAATTCCGCTCGGTCTGTCCCGCAGAAAACGATGTGAGCGCCGGGAAAGATCTCGGCTCCGTGATCAAGCAGGAAATCGAGCGCGGGGCCGAAAACCGCCACTACGGCATCGATTGTCTTGCTGGCATATTTCGCGCGCAGGAAGTCGCGCAAGAGCGGTTGATAGTCGCTGTCGAAGCGCGAGCGATCCATCCCCTCGCGATAGATCTCAATGCGTTCGCTGGACTTTTCGCGGATCGTGCGGACGAATTCTTCGTCAAGCGCGGCTAGTCCCGGCAGCTCTGGCCGCTCGTCGAACAGCAAGACGACACGGCGCACCGCCGATGCCGGCAAGGCACCGGCAATCCACAGCACCAGCCCAGCGCACGCGACGATCAGCGCGTGGCGCAGCCTTGCAAGCCCACGTTCGCTCACGCTTGGACGATACAAGTCTTTCGGCCGGTGCGGCAATCACCGGGGTATCGGCCGATACCCTCTCGGATACTCCGGGGAGCGAATGCCGACTCATCGCGGGTCGGTAACGAGCGCCGCCGGATTGCGTTGCGCGCGGGCGATGTCGGTGCCCTACTGCCTCGGCTTCTCGTCGGTCGGCACCAGGGACGGGCCCATGACTGGAGCGACGCTCGCGACAGGCGTTCGAGAACGGTAGTCCGTTGTATTCGAGTAGACGATAAAGAACCCGCCCGCGATGATGATGATCGCGGCCGTGATCGCAACAATGTCCAGGGGGCCGCCGTCGCGGCTCCAGAGCTTGTATTTCTCGGCAAGCATGGCTCACCTCGTTTCTTGCCAGAACAGAACCCGTTGAGGCCACAACAGTTCCTGCGGGGCGGGTTGTCCTGGCCTTTCACGCGTGGCTGGCATCGCAGGTGCGGCCGTGGTGGAATGTTGTTGATTCAGCGGATGGAGTGCCGCCATGCCCGCAACCCAATCCAAAGCTCCGGTGAAAGACGCCTCGCATCTCTATGAAGTCGAGCACCGCGCGCGCCACTGCGAGCGGCCCGGCTTCCGCATCACCGAGCTGCAGCTTTCGCCGACGCAGACCGTGCCGTGGCACACGCACACGAACGTGAGCGACACCTTCTATGTACTGGAAGGCACGATGCGCCTGTTCCTGCAGAACCCGAAGGAGGCAATCGAGCTCAAGCCCGGGCAGATTTGCCAGGTCGCACCCGGCCGGCCGCACCTCGTGACCAATGCGGGCACAAGTTCGATGACCTTTCTGGTCCTGCAGGGCGTCGGCGAATACGACTACGTGCCCATGGTGTAATCCGCCCAGCGGCCTTACACCCAGAACACCGCGTAGATCAGCGCGAGGGCGAGGATCACCGCGCCGAGGCTCACGCCCAGCACAATATTGACGTTGTGCCCGGTCACGCCCTGCCGCGCTTCGGTCGCGGTTTCGGTCGCGGGACGATTCTCGGTGGTCACCTTGCGGCCGGCATCCGGCGGATACTCCGGCGCCCGGTCGGCGGCGTTCCAGTCGGCGGTGGCTTGTCGCGGCATGTGCCCTCTCCTGTTCGGTTTCTCATTCGTCGCGCCAACAACGCGGCGGAAACCGGCGTGGTTCCGAGGGGTTGCGGGACACACTTGCCGCGACAAGGAAGCCGCCCCGACCAGACTTCGGGAGGAATGTCTGGCCGGGGCTGAAATTAGGGCGGCGTCGGGGACGGGGGGCACGGGGGTCGCCGCCCTGCACACCCAACGCGGAATGCTGAAAGGCGTTCCGGGAAAAAGTGGCGATGGAGAAGATTCTTTTTACCGTGCGGGGGGCCGCGAGTTCCCGATTACCGCGGGCGGCGGGCGAGTTCCCGGCTCGGCGGGCGGACCGGCGACTTCGTCCCCTTAGGCCACTTCCGCGGCCAAGCCACGATGTGATCGGCGAGTTTCTCCTCGGGCAGCGCATCCTCATCCGCCGCCACACGGGAGCGCACCGAGATGCCAGCCCCGTGCACGGTCTCGGGATCGCCCGAAACCAGCGGATGCCACCAGTAGAGTTCGCCGCCGTTCGCCAGCAGCCGGTAGGCGCAGGTCGGCGGCAGCCAGTTGAGCGAGCTGAGGTTTTCGGCGGTCAGCCGCACGCAGTCGTCGACCCGCGCGGTGCGGTTTTTGTAATCGCGGCAGCGGCAGCTCTCCCCGTCCAACAGGCGGCAGCCGATATCGGTGAAATGGATCGTGCCGTCGTCCTCGTCCTCGAGCTTGACCAGGCAGCAGCGGCCGCAGCCGTCGCACAGCGACTCCCACTCCGCGTCGGTCATCTCGGCGAGGGACTTCGTTTTCCAGAAGGGCGTGTCAGCCATGCGCTGCTATAGGATGACGCATGACCGAGCGCGAGCGGGAATTGCGTTCAGCTATTCGCGATCAGCCATGTTTCAACGTTGCCGGTGTTCGGGTCCCGCCACATGATGTCGGCGACGGCGTTGTGATCGAAGTCGCTGACCCCCGCGAGCGCTGATCCGGGCGGATGCGCGCCGAGGCTCGCGCTTCCGGCCCATTGGCCGTTCTGTACGAGCCACACGTCGACATCGTTGTTCGAGGGATTGTACCAGACGGCGTCGCTGGTGCCGTCCTGGTTGAAGTCACCGGTACCGGCAACCCGATAGCCGGCCGGATGCGCGCCGATGGTCGTGCTGCCGGCCCAGTGGCCGTTGCTCAAGAGCCAGATGTCGGTTTCGTTTGTCGTCGGGTTGGTCCAGAGCACGTCGCTGGTGCCGTCGTGGTTGAAGTCGCCGATCCCGGCGATGTTGTAGCCGGGCGGATGCAAACCAATCGTGCTGCTGCCGGCCCAATGGCCGTTGTTCAGGCTCCAGATGTCGGTATCGCGTGTCGTCGGATTGTACCAGAGCACATCGCTGGTGCCGTCGGCGTTGAAGTCGCCAATGCCGGCGATGTCGTAGCCGGGAGGATGCAAACCGATGGTGGTGCTGCCGGCCCAGTGGCCATTGTTCACGGCCCAGATGTCCGTGTCGCGGGTTGCCGGATTGTACCACAGCACGTCGCTGGTGCCGTCACGATTGAAGTCGCCGATGCCGGCAATGTTGTAGCCGGCCGGATGCAAACCGATCGTGCTGCTGCCGGCCCATTGGCCGCTGTTCAAACTCCAGATATCCGTGTCGCGGGTTGCTGGATTGTACCACAGGACGTCGCCCGTGCCGTCGTGGTTGAAATCGCCGATGCCGGAGATCTGATAGCCGGGGGAATGCACGCCGATGGTGGTGCTCGCCGTCCAGTGCGGCCGCTCGGCAACGTCGGTCACATTGACCGTGATCGCCTGATCATCGGTCAGGCTGCCGTCCGAGGCGCGCACCTGGACAAGGTAGCTGTTGTTGTGATCGGCATCCGCGGGCTGCTCGAAGTTGGGCGCAGACACAAACGAGAGCGCGCCGGTGGAGCCGTTGATCTGGAACCGCGCCGCGTCCGCGCCGCCGGTGATCGAATACGTGAGCGTCGTTCCAGCATCGGGGTCAGTCGCTGTAGCTGTCGTAACAGAACTCGTGTTTTCCTCGATTGAGATTGTGGCCGTGGCGCCGCCACCGTTCGACGCGATGACGGGTGCGTGATTGACCGCCGCCACCGTCACCAGAACCAGGTTCGACGAATTATTGAAGTTGCCATCTGTCTCGGGGATCGCGTCGGTGTAGTCGGCGACCGCATAAATCCGATAGGTACCCGGTGTACCGAGCGCGAGCGAAAAACTGTCGTGAACGCCTGCCCCCACCGCGAGAGCGCCGAAGGACCGCGTCGCGAGCAACACATCACCCGACTCGCCATCCAAAGCGGTACGATAGATGCCAACCACCGATGCCGGCGCTGTCGCCAAGCCGCCATTACCCATAACGTAGTCGACGGTGACGCTGTCTCCGGACTTCAGGCTCATTGCCTCCAGGTAGGAGGAGTTCTCAACGCCGGACCTCGAGATGAGGCTCAGCAACGTCGCATCCAGATCTGGAGCCTTCGGGTCGACCGAGAGAGCGATCGCGTTACTCACGTTGTTGGTTTCATCCCACTCAACAACGGTATTGAGAGGATCAACGACCGCGATGAGGTATGAATTTCCAGTGTTAATCAGATAGAAAGGGGAATAACTGCCGGTGAACGTCGCCCCGGGCGAGATCGCCGGAACCGCGAGTTGACCTTGCGGCACGTCATTCGAGCTGAACGTGTTGTCCGACGAATAATAAATAACGATCATGGTCGCGGGTGATGCCGTGTCGCCCAGGTTCGTCACCGAGTACGTCAACGTCGTACGGGTGTTGACCGGCCCCGATGTCACGCCGAGCGAAAGCGCGGCGAACCTGAGGTCCGGTCCTGAAGGCGGGAGCGGCCACGACAGCGTCTCGTCGTCGAACTTCAGCTTCTCGATACTCGTGAGCGTATCGGTCCCATCGGGACCCGACACCTGCACACCGGTTGGGAGCGGCGTGATCCGGTAAGCCGATCGCGGACCGGAGAAGACCGCCGTGTCGATACCGAGCCCGCCATCGATATTATCGTTGCCGGCTCCTGCCCGGATGATGTTGTCAACGATATTGCCGGTGATCGTGTCGTTTCCGCTGCCGGTGATGATGTTGTCGATCAACGATCGCGGATCGCCGTTGTAAGCCAGCGCGTTGTAAACGTTGGCGCGGGCGATCCGCGTCGGATCCGCCGAGAAGACATCGAGATCCGCAAGCTGCGTATCGGAAAATCGCATCCATTTCCCTGGATTCATGTCGTCGACTTGATTCTGGGAAAAGTTGCTGAGGTCGAAAGTCGACGTCGCTCCGGCCGTCCAGACCGTTTCGAAGATCACGGAGTTAACGGGAGTGCCCTGCGAGACGCCGTTGATCGTCTCCACCCCGAGTGAAGACCATTTGTAGGTGGCAGATTGACCGGCCTTGCTGAAATCGGCTCCGTACATGTATTGAAGCGCAGCAATGTCATACATCATGTAGGTTCGCGGAAACGTAACTGCGGTAGGACCCTCTCTGTTCTCTCCGATATAGTTCGGATAGTTCATGACAGAGAATTCGATATCAAGCCGATCGTCGTTCATTGCGCCGTAGGTGTTCGGCCCTTCACCGTTAGGGTCGAATTGCCCGTGCTCCAGGCCAAGAGCGTGCCCGATCTCGTGTAGGACGGCTTGGCTAGAGTCGAAATTGCCCATAGCAGGATTACGTCCGGTCGTTCCAAAGAACACGTCGCCGGCGTGACCGAGCACAGGATTAGACGGATTATACGTGCTCGACGTTATGGGCTTGCCGAATTTATCTAAAGCAGTCGTATTTGCGAACCGAATGGTGGCGTGACTTGATGCCGTCTCATTCAAAAAGACAAATTTGAGATCGGTATAGCTTTCGATGAGATCGAACGCTCTTCGGACCTCATTCTGCTGATGATCCAACTCGAGCGTACTGAACCCAGTGAACGGCTCGGAGCTTCCGTAGCTCACCGCAGTCCCGTACTGCGTGGAGGCGGTCGGAAAGCTGTAGGTGATGTTAAATCCGTTCCAGGCGATGCCGGTGAGCAGGCTTGAAATGTTCTTAGCATCCGCCGCGCTCAGCGCAAGGTTGGTGTCAGGCCCAACTGAATGAACGCCCTGCCCGCTTAGTCCCGACATCGGCCCTTGCCCCTATGGTTGAGCCATCGCTCAGCCCCCAATGGTGCCGAAAGGGCCCAACTGAGGGTAGCACCAGCCGGTGTCGGTTGTCAGGCCCGACTTTCTTGATCAGGCGAAGACCCCGTCGTGCCCCGATCTGCTGGAGGGGCCTGGTACTTCGGCTGCGGCGTGCAGCCGCGCGCTCGGCGCGGCGACCGGCATCAAAAAATCGCTCGAAGGCGCCCGAATGGCGATCAGGTGAACGCGGCGAGCCAAGTCTCGACGTTGCCGGTGTTCGGGTCGCGCCACACCCCGTCAGCGGCGCGGCACGAGCGCGGAATCGGCCGGCCCACCGATTACGCGATGCCGCCGGCAGCGGCCGCAGCCGTCGCACAGCGACTCCCACTCCCGATCGCTCATCTCGGCGAGGGACTTCGTTTTCCAGAAGGGCGTGTCGGCCATGCGGCTTAGATAGCGAGGTCCCGCGCCGAATGCGAGCGGGCTGACGCCGCTCAGCCGGTGGTGAGCAGCCAGGTCTCCGCGCGGTTTGTCGCCACTTCGTGCCAAAAGATATCGCTGACGCCGTTGCGATCAAAGTCGCCGATGCCAGCAAGCGACGAGCCGAGCGGATGCGAGCCAATACTCTGGCTGGCCAGCCAATGCCCGTTCTGCGTCAACCACACATCGACATCATTGTTCGACGGATTGTACCAGACGACATCGCTGGTGCCGTCCTGATTGAAGTCGCTGACGCCCGCGATCCGATAGCCGGCGGGGTGCGTACCGATGGTGCTGCTCCCGGCCCAGTGGCCGTTGATCACCGTCCAGATGTCGGTCTCATTTGTCGTTGGATTGACCCACAGCACATCGCTCGTGCCGTCGTTGTTGAAGTCGCCGATGCCGGCGACCTGATAGCCTGCCGGGTGCAGCCCGATCGTGGTGCTGGCGGCCCAATGGCCGTTGTTCAAGCTCCAGATGTCGGTGTCGCGTGTCGTGGGGTTGAACCACAACACGTCACTGGTGCCATCGTCGTTGAAGTCGCCGATGCCGACGATGTCATAGCCGGCCGGGTGCAGTCCGATGGTGGTGCTGGCGGCCCAATGCCCGTTATTCAACAGCCAGATGTCGGTGTCGCGTGTCGTCGGATTGTACCACAGCACGTCGCTGGTGCCGTCACGATTGAAGTCGCCGATGCCGGCAATGTTATAGCCGGCCGGATGCAAACCGATAGTGCTGCTGCCAGCCCACTGGCCGTTGTTCAAACTCCAAATATCCGTGTCGCGTGTTGCTGGATTGTACCACAGCACGTCGCCCGTGCTGTCGCGGTTGAAGTCGCCGATACCGGAGATGGCGTAGCCGGGCGGATGCAGGCCGATGTCGACGCTAGCGAGCCAGTGGGGCGGAAAAGCTGCGGCAACGGAAATTGTCCCGTCGGTAAAGGTCAGCAACTCAATATTCTGTAGCGTGTCGGTGCCATCCGGACCAGAAACGGTTACGACCTCCTCGGTCCTTGACAACGAGTAGGCGGAGCGCGGGCCGGAGAAAACCGCGGCGTCCTGCCCACTCCCGCCGTCGATCGCGTCGTCCCCTGGGCCACCATTGATAGCATCGCTTCCACCAAGGCCTCCGATGGATTCGCTCGCCGAGGTGCCACGCAAGTTGAGATCGTCGCCATCTGACCCGAGGAGATCAAATTTGGGTGGATTGAAACCTACTGTACCCGAAAGCGACGAGAATACTGTCGTGCTCCCTGTGCTCGTGTTCAACCTTCCGAGGTTGAAAGAGAGCACGCCCGCGTTGTCCGGGACGTCCACCGCCAAATTGTCGAAACTGAAAGTCGCCGCCGTCGAACCGGTCGGCATTGAAAAAATATCGTAGGGTCCGTTCGGAGCGCTCTTGGCCGCGAAAATGATCTTGCTTGCACCGGGCACGGGCAGCGTGAAGCTGAATGTCGAGCTTGCCGTGATGTCTGGAAGGTGAGTGAAATCAAAGGCACCGGACGCGTTGGGGACCGCTACCTGCGGCGCGTAAAGCGTCGTCGACCCCAGGGACGAAAAATTCCAGCTGAACAAATTCAGGACCGATTCCCAAAACGATGCGTGGGGGACAACACCATTTGCGACCGTGCCAATCCCCTTCTCCAGCTCCTCGTAACTGTTTTGAGTCGAGCTGAATTCGGACAATTGTAAGAATGCATTGGCAATATTCGTATTATCGGCGTCCGCAGCACCGATCATGAGTTCGTTCGCGAAACTCGCACTCGCATTCACGTGATAGAGCCCAAAAAGGTGCCCAGCCTCATGCGCAATCACCTGCGCAAGACTTGAAACATTCAACGGGACATTTCCCGTTACAAAGTTTTTTGTGAAAATCAGCGCATTATCGCTATGATTTTTGTTGTTTTTGTCGTTGTGGTTGTCGATAATTTCGGCCAGACCCAAATAATTACTTAGGTCGTTATTTCCGGTCACATTCTTATCAAGGCTTGTCCAGTCATAATCTTTTCCGGTAACAAAGATGGTGGAATATTCCCCCGTAGGCCGAGTGAGTCTGAAGTCTACAAGAAAATCTGCATAAATCTCTTCAAGCTTGGCAACAATACCGTTCTTCAGCGCTTCGTCCGCTTCAGTATAACCCGTAATATTGAATGGATTGGCAGCCACCGCAAAATCATTATCCCATGTTACCAGCCCTCCATTGAAATTCACCCAAACGGTTTGTTCGTTAACGTTTGTTACGTTAACCGTGACGGTTTGAGAATCGGTGTGCCGCCGCTGGCGGCGCGAACCTGCACGACATAGCTGTTGTTGCCATCGCTGTCTTTCCGCGATTCAAAGTCCGGCGCCTCGATAAGGGACAGCGCACCGGTTGATGCATTGATTTGGAACTTGCTGGCGTCGGCGCCACCGACAATTGCGTATGTCGGGCTGGCAGAATCCCAGTCGACCGCAGTCACCGTTGTGACAAACGTTCTGTTCTCTACCAAAAACAGGACCGCGCTATCGCCACCGCTGTTCGAAGTAATGCGGGTCGGATCGCCAAGCACGTTGGCAGGCGTGAAATTGCCGTCGAGAAAGCTGAAGGTTTCGACGCTGCTTACGGTGTCCGCCCCATCAGGAACTCCGCTCCGTCGATCGGTGACCTTGAACGTTCCGCCTCCCATCGCGTCGACATGATAATCTCCGCGAGCGCCGGAGAAGACGACCGTGTCGTTGCCATTGCCACCCACCACGGTGTCGTTGCCGCCTCTTCCGGTAAGTCTGTCGTCGCCTGAGTATCCAAGAATCAAGTCGTTCCAGTTGCCGCCAACGATCACGTCATTCGTTCGCATGCCGCGAATGGTATCCCCGCCATCATGCCCGACCTGCGTCAGCGTGTAGGTGTTGGAATCCCATGACCAGCTTGCGACTTGAGTTCCGTCAGCGCTCGGCGGTCCGTACAGATACTGAATGGCTTGGATATCGAGAGGCCCGAGTGTCGACTGCTCCGGACCCGTGTAGCTCATGAGGGTATTAGACGTGTTGTCTAGATGGCTCGCCAATATAGGATCGTCCTCAAACGGATGCTTGAGACCCAGAGCATGCCCAATCTCGTGCATCAGCACATTGAGCTCGGTCGGGGACTTCCAGTTCAGTTGGACATCGCCGCCGCGCAGAAATTCGTATGGGTTGTTCGGATCTATCGACAGCTCGGGGAAGTAGGCAGAGCCGCGGGCGCCCGCTGCGTGAGGATGAAAATCAAAATTGTATTTTCCAAAGGCGATATCGCCATGACCGGCCGGCACCTCGAAAAACTGAATGCCGCTGGCGTTGGCCCATTTTAGGAGCGCTTCGCGCGCGAGTTGCTGGTCGCTGGCGGTAAAAGGCTTGAAGCTCGAAATGAATTCCGCGGAAAATTCTGTGCTAAAGTAGGACTGAGCAGTGGTCTCGAAAGAATAGGTGAGAAACACCGGCCTGCCGGGTAAAGCGCCGCCCCACCAAGTGTAGCCGGGAAAGTGGTAATACAGCGCAGTGTAATCGGAAACAACGGTCATAGATTGCCCCTGCCCCGTGACCGCGCTGCACGACTGGCTGATTGGATGCCGTGGCACAGCTGCGTGATACCCAAGGGAAGTGATCGGATGCGCCTGATTGGCGACGCCCCGCTCGTCCCCCAACTCCTAAGCCTAACCCGCTGATGACCACCGACTCAAGCACCGCGGGAATCAGCAAGAAGAGTGAGCATTAGCTGTAGCACCCGGCCTGGAAGGACAAGGATGGGCAGCCTGAACCAAAGGGGCGGAGGGAGGCTCTTCTTCCCCTTCACCCTGTTGCCCTTCCGCCCTTGGCCCTCCCCCCGGAACGGGCTAGAGCTGAACAGATTGTCAGGTTGGCGGATTCGGGGTGCCCCCGTCGGCCCTATTTTCGTCCCGGCGGCGCCGCATAACGCGGGCGAAGCGGGGCATTCGGCCGGAGACGACGCTTGCGCGACCAGTTTGGCCAGGAATTCAAGTGGAAGTTCAAGCGCTTCCTGCTCGACTTCGACTCGCGGCTGGATTCGACCGTCTTCCTCACCGCGCGCTGGCTGCGCGAATACTTCGAGCGCTTCTCCGCCTTCATGGACCGGTTCCATGTGGCGGGCTGGCGCCGATGGGCTGTGGTCGAGCCGCTCTCCGAAGCTGCGACGCTTGGCCTCGGCGGGCTCATCGTCATGCTGGCGCTCGCCATTCCGGCGTTTCGCGAAACCTCGGATGACGACTGGCTGAAGAAGTCCGAGCTCGCGGTCACCTTCCTCGACCGCTTCGGCAACGAGGTCGGCTCGCGCGGCATCCGGCACAACGATGCGATTCCGCTCGAGGATTATCCGGACCACCTGATCAAGGCCTCGCTCGCGACCGAGGACCGGCGCTTCTACGAGCACTTCGGCATCGACCCGTCTGGGCTCGTCCGCGCGCTGACCGCCAACGCGCGCGCCGGCGGGGTCGTGCAGGGCGGCTCGACGATCTCGCAGCAGCTCGCCAAGAACCTGTTCCTGAACAACGAGAGGACGATCGAGCGCAAGGTGAAGGAGGCATTCCTCGCGATCTGGCTCGAGACGCGGCTCACCAAGAACGAGATCCTCAAACTCTATCTCGACCGCGCCTACATGGGCGGCGGCGCCTTCGGCGTCGACGCGGCTGCGCAGTACTACTTCGCGAAATCGGCACGCGACGTGAATCTCGCCGAAGCGGCGATGCTCGCCGGCCTTTTCAAGGCGCCGACGCGCTTTGCGCCGCACGTCAACCTGCCCGCGGCGCGCGCACGCGCCAACGTCGTGCTGGACAACCTGGTCGAAGCCGGAATGATGACCGAAGGCCAGGTGTTCGGCGCGCGGCGCAATCCCGCGACCGCGCTCGATCGCCGCGACGAGCGCGTCGCCAACTACTATCTCGATTACGCGTTCGACGAGATGAAGAAGCTGGTCGCAACGTTCCCGAAGTCGCTGCATGAGCGCGTGTTTGTAGTGCGCACCGGCCTCGACGTGAACCTGCAGCGTGAATCCGAGAATGCAGTCGAGTCGATGCTGCGCCAGCACGGCAACGATTACAAGGCGCGCCAGGCTGCGGCCGTTGTGCTCGACCTTGACGGCGCGGTGCGCGCGATGGTGGGCGGACGCGACTATGGGCAGAGCCAGTTCAATCGCGCGACCGACGCGCTGCGCCAGCCCGGTTCATCGTTCAAGCCCTATGTCTATGCGGCAGCGCTTTCCAACGGCTACAAGCCGACCTCGATCGTGGTCGACAGCCCGGTCTGCCTCGGCAACTGGTGCCCGCAGAACTACTCGCACTCGTTCTCCGGCTCCATGACGATCACCCAGGCCCTGGTGCGCTCGATCAACGTCATCCCGGTGAAGCTCTCGATCTCGCTCGGCGATGGCAACCCGAAGCTCGGCCGCGCCAAGATCATCCAGTTGGCGCAGCGGATGGGCATCCACTCGCCGCTGCCGGATTCGTCCTCGTTGCCGATCGGCGCGGCTGAGGTGAACGTGCTCGATCACACGGCTGGCTACGCAACATTCCCGAACATCGGCAAGGCGGTCGCGGCGCATGCCATCATCGAGGTGCGCAGCGGCAACGGCGAGATTGTCTGGCGCTTTGACCGCGACGGCAAGAAGCCGGAGCAAGTGCTGCGCCCGCAGGTCGCCATGGACATGAACATGATCATGAACAAGGTCGTGGAGGAAGGCACCGGCAAGCGGGCCATCCTCGACGGCGTCAAGGCAGCGGGAAAGACCGGCACCACCAACGCCTATCGCGATGCCTGGTTCGTCGGCTTCACGGGCAACTACGTGTGCGGCGTCTGGTACGGCAATGACGACTACGCGCCGACCAATCGCATGACCGGCGGTTCGCTCCCGGCGATGACGTGGCGCCAGATCATGGCGTATGCGCACCAGGGCATCGAGATAAAGAACATTCCGGGCGTACCTGCGGGCCCGACGCCGCCCTCCATGCCGGTAGCTGCGGCGCAAAAGAGTAATGACCCCTCCGCGCCGCGTCCGACCATGCTGACAAAGCGCTCGATGGATATCCTGCTGCGCGTCGAGAAGATGATGGAGGATGCATCGCGCGCGCTTGCCGATGTGCCGACCACGCAGCGCGGCGCTTCGGTGCGTCCCCAGGACGCCGTCGCTTCGGCCGAGAGCGGCGCCCGCGGCAATTGACGCCGGCGAAACCCCAAAAATGCGTTTGCTGATCGGACTTCTGTTCTCATTTGCGGTCGCCGCGATCGTCGGTCTCGGGCTGACGCAGTTCGCGCTGACCCGCGGCACGGCGTTCGGCGCGATCACGATCGGCGCATGGACCGCATGGCCGAAGACCGGAACGAGCGACATCGATCCCTACGCGCGCGCCGCGATCGCGCGCAGCGGCGAGCTGCCGATCGGTTCGGGCGATGGCGTCGCATTCTTCGCCTCGACGGACGATACTGGCCGTCCCCTGGACGGGCGCTGCCCGGTGACGATCGCCGGCACGACGCCGGGCGCGCGCTTTTGGACACTGACGCTCTACGATCTCGACGGGCGGCTCGTTCCGAACGCAGCCGATCGATACGGCTTTACCAGCCAGGAGATTTCGCGCCGCGCCGACGGGACCTTCGAGATCCTGCTCGCGCCGCGCGCGCGGCCGGGCAACTGGCTGCCGACCGGCGGCATTGACCGCTACGTCGTGGTGCTGCGCCTCTATGATACGCCCGTGGGTGTCGCCACACGAACCGCCAAGGATGCACCCATGCCGGCCGTCACCGCAGGAGCCTGCGCATGATCCGCTGGCTCTTGTGGTTGCTCGGCGGCCTGGTGCTCGGTGGCATCGTGCATCTTGCGACCGTGCTGCTGCTGCCGCGCACTGCAACGCAGGACGCCTACACCCGGCTCGCAGCCACGGCGCCGGTGAACGGCATCGTGCCCGTTCCCGCCCCGACGCCGGACGAGGCGTTACTCCCTTTCATGGATCCCGCGTTTGCAACGGCGGTGTGCCGCTATGATCTTGCGTCCGGTCCGCTGCAGCTGCGTGTGCCGGTCAGTCAGGCCTACACATCTGTATCCTTCTACGCGCGTAGCGGCATCGCCTACTATGCGATCAACGACCGGGCAGCGGGACGGCGCATCATCGAGCTCGATCTGATGACGACGCAGCAGCGCGCCGAGCTTCCGGATGACGAGGAAGTCACCGCTGCCGACCGCCTGATCGTGGAGTCGCCGACACCGACAGGTCTGATCCTGATCCGCACGTTCGGTCCGGAGCCCGGCCTGATGCCGATGGCGCGCCGTGCGCTGGCGTCGGCGCAGTGCCGCCCGCAGTCCTGATCTATTTCGTGACGAGCGGCACCGCCGCCACCGCCTGAAATTCAGCGCCCGCGCAGCGCGCGAGCGCCGGATCGAACTGTGTGACGATCACCTGAAAGCGCGTGAGCGCGCGCTCCGCCTCGACGGCGAGAACCGAGGGGACCGCGATCACCAGGCGTTCGAGCGCGTAGCGGTACGACGCAAGCCGCCAGTGCAACGCACGATGTACCCAGGCTGTCACCAGGCGATTCTCACGGATGCGGCCGAACGCGTTGCCGACTTCCCAATCTGACAGCACACCAACGTACGCAAGGCTGCGTTCGCGTTTGATGTCGAGATCGGCGACCGTGCAGGCCACCGCGACGAACGGCCCGGCGAGCTTGCCGTCCTCGGCCATGTCGTCGATCAGGCGGTTGTAGGACGAGGCTTCCGATCGAGCCGGCGTCCACAGCAGCATGCGCGCGTATTCGGTGTAGTCGGTGTAGACATAAGCGGGCGGAAACGCGCCGGTGATCTGAAACCCCGCGATGTAGATGTTCCAGTTGCCGCGCGGCTGGTTCGGCCGGATCAGAACGTAAGAGCGGTCGCGCAGCTCCACTTCCCAGTCGGTGAGCGGGTAGCTCGAATAACCGGTGACCGGCCCTTTCCAGAATTGCTGCGGGATCAGGCCCTCGAGGAGCGAGGGCTTTGGGCGCCCGAAATCGCCAGCTTCAGTTGCAGCCGGCACCGCAATCGCAAGGGCGATGCAGAGCGAAAGCCGGCGCAGGCTCATCAGCGCTTGCGGCGCTTGCCGCGGGGCGACGACGACGTCGGCTCGGAGGGGCTGTCGCCTTGCCGCTCGATGCGGATCACAGGGAGGATGATGACGCTGCCGCGCTGCTCATGCGCGTCGACCAGGCCGGATCCCGCGGTGCATTTCTCCGCTGGGAAAGCAATAACGATCCCCATGTCCCCTCCCCCCAGCCGGCTTGCCCGCCGGCTGGATCGGCTCACCCACCAATTAAGCGGCCGACAAGGTTAACGCTCCGCTAACGCGGCGCCGCTACGCTGACGGCATCGACGCTTGTTCGCGTGCGGACCGTCAAGGAGGGCTCGGTGTCGGCGATATTTCCCAAACTTGAGGGGCTGGACAGCCTTGCGCGACGCGATGGCGTCGATGTTCAGCCGACTTTGTTGCGCGTTCTGACTGACCTCTACGTCCAGAAGGCGGCGCATACGTCCGAGGAAGAACGTCACTACACCGAGCTCGCATTGCGCCTGATCGACTCGGTCGACCTGCAAACGCGCGCCACCGTCGCCAAGAAGCTCGGGCCGTACGCTGGCACGCCTCCGTCTATCGCGCGCCGGCTTGCGCGCGATGTGATCGAGGTCGCCGATCCGATCCTGCGGCACACGCAGGTTCTCACAGTTGCCGAACTGGACGCGGTCGCGCGCGACTTTGGCATCAATCACGCGGTGGTGATCGCAGCGCGGCGCGAACCGGAGCAAAAAGTGGCTTCGCAGCAGGTCAAAGGACCCGCCGCCGCTCCGGCGCGGCGCAGCAGCGACCAGGAGCTCGGCCTCGCTGACCTCTTCTTTTCCGCGGACTCGTCCGAGCGCCGCATGCTGCTGATGAGCCTCGGCTCGGTCGAAGGCGAAGCGCCGCAGAGCGTGCAGCCGGCCGCCACCAATCAGGCACTGGAGGTCGCCGCGCTCGGGCGGGATCGCGCAGGCTTTACGAAGGTTCTCGAGCACGCACTCGGCCTGACGCACGAACAAGCCGAGCGCATCGTGACCGACCCGTCCGGTGAACCTCTGCTCATCGCCGCCAAAGCGCTTGCGATGCCGTCGGTCACGCTCCAGCGCATTCTGATCTTCATCGATCCGGCGATCGGCGAGTCGGTGCAACGCGTGTTCGATCTCGCGAGCCTTTATGAGCGCGTCAGCGCGGATGCCGCCCACAAGATTGTCGCGAGCCTGCGCGGCCGCGAGCCGGCCCGTGCACGCCGGCCAGCGCATCGCCCGATGTACTACGACGACGAAGCGACACGCGGTCGCCGCGGATCGCTCACCCGACGCCCTGCGGCGGCCGAGCCGCAGGCGCCGGCCCGCACCGAGCCCGCGACGCGTCAGCGCACGACGTGATCGAGGAAGTGCCGCCCGCCGCGATCCTCGACCTCGACAATCCAGAGGTCGGGATCGAAGCGCAGCTGGCGTGCCAGATAGCCTTCCACATCCGCTTCCGGCAGTGGCAGTCCCTTGAGCGCGAGACTGAAGGCGCGCTCGCTCGGGCGCGCCTCATCGAACACCGACTGCGGCGCCGGCCCATAGAGGTCGGCCGTGCCGTCGAGCCGGCTCACCTTGACGAAGATCGCGCCGGCTTCTTCGGCGCCGCGCCGGCGCAGCACCGCCGGTGAGCCTTCGACCTGGCAGCGGCGCAGATAGGCGGCAACCCAGATATCGGATTTCAGGCGCATGCTTTCCCCGTCACGCCCGGCATAGAGCCCGACATGCCGAATTGAAAGATGCGTTGTCGGAGGAACTACTCCAGCGGGCGCCCGGTCAGGGCCGCCAGCTCCCGCAGCAGCCGCGGCGAGATTTGTCCCGTCACCGGCAGCTTGCGGTCGCGTTCGAACTTCTGGATCGCCGATACGGTCTCGGCCCCGAACTGACCGGTCATCTTCAGGGGCCCATAGCCGTAGTCGTTGAGCGCGCGCTGCACCGCGATCACGCGCTGCGGGGGAGCGATCAATTCGGCAATCGGGTCCGGCCGCGACCGCGGCGCGGCGGCTTCAGTTTTGAGCGGCGTGCGCGTGATCGCACGCAACACTTCCTCGCTCGCCTCGCCAGTCGCCTTCAGCTTTGCGGCAGTTTCGAAATCGCGGATCGCAGCATCCGTTTTCGGACCGACCATGCCATCAACCGGTCCGTCGTAGAGGCCGCGGCGCGACAGCTCGCGCTGGATATCGGTAATGATGTCCGCGCGGGGACGAGCGGCTGCTTCGGGTTTCGCCGCCGCGATGCCTTCGGGG
>JBAVXH010000045.1:0-30941 GCA_049698215.1 Xanthobacteraceae bacterium
CAAATCCGACGGAATCACAAAGGGCTGGAATCACCTCACTCTTTTTCGGCCAGGCTCTCAGGATGAGGGCCGCTCCACTCACGTCCGCCGCGTCGCCGCGAGCGCGGCCTTCACCTTGTCGGGCGAGAGCGGGATCGAGCGCATGCGCGCGCCCGTCGCGTCGAACACGGCGTTGGCGATTGCGGCCGGGATCGCGCAGGCCATCGGCTCGCCCGCGCCCCATTGAGGCGTCCCGGGCCGGTCGATCAGCGTAACCTCGACCTTCGGCGCCTGCGTATGTCGCATGATCGGGTAGGTCGCCCAGTCGACGCTGGTGACCTTGTTACGGTCCCAGTTCACGCGCTCCATCAGCGTGCGGCTTACCGTCTGCAGCACGCCGCCCTCGACCTGATTGGCGACGCCGTCCGGATTGACCATCTCGCCGCAGTCGTGGCCGGCGCAGACCCGCGTCACGCGGATCTCGCCGGTTTCCTTGTTCACCTCGACCTCGGCAACGGCCGCCACATAGGTGATGGCGTTGTTGTAGCGCAGGTACGAGATGCCGCGCCCGCTGACGACCGCGCCGCTGCCGGCATTCGGGTTCGGCCCGGGCCGCGCCTGCCAGCCGGCGAGCTTCATCGCCGCCTGCACGACGTCGATCGCCCGCTGGTCCTTCAGGTAGCGCAGGCGGAATTCGGCCGGATCGGCATTCGCCGCCTGCGCCAGCTCGTCCATGAACGCCTCGTTGGCGAAGCTGTTCTCGATGCGCCCCGGACTACGCAGGTGCGAGGAGCGGAAGAACGCCTCGGCGATGTGCCGCGTATTCACCCGCACGTTCGGAATCTGGTACGGCTGGCCGGAATTCTGGAACAGGAAACCGACCCAGTTGCCGGGACGCGGCAGGCCCTGCTCGGCTGCCGCGAGCAGCGGGAAGTCGAGCGGCTTGAACGCCACGATGTGATTGAGCGCGATGTAGAAGTCGCCCGTCCAGGCGACCACATTGCCTTGCGCGTCGAGGCCGGCCTCGAGGTCCATGGTGCGTGGCGGGCTCTTCGGTGAGCGCGCGGTCTCGTCCGCGCGCGACCACTGCACCCGCACCGGCTGGCCGATGACGGTCGAGATGAGCGATGCGTCCGCCGCGGCATCTTCGGTGCCGTTGCGGCCGTAGCAGCCCGCGCCCTCGACGAACACGAGGCGGATCGCGTCCTTGGCGAGCCCGGTGATCGAGGACAGCTCGTGCTGCATCGAGTGGGTCGCCTGCGAGGACGTCCACACGGTCAGCTTGCCATCCTTGAAGTCCGCGACCGCACACGAGGGACCGATGGTGGCGTGCGTCTGCACGGCGAAGTCGTAGGTCGCCTTGACGCGCTTCGGCGCGGTCTCCAGCGCCGTCTTGGCATCGCCGACAGTCTGGGTGACCTCCTCCTTGGCAACCGGGCGCTTGCGCCACTCCTCGAACACGTTGGCCTGCTCGGGCAGCGGCGTGCCGCCGCTCCACGTCACGCGCACCGCGTTCGCGGCCTTGATCGCCGCCCACTCGTTGCGCGCCACGACCGCGAGGAAGTCGCCCTTGCGCACGGTCTGCACGAATCCGCCAACCTGCCGTGCCGCCGAGTCATCGACTGACGCGATGCGCGCGCCGTTGTCGTCAGGCCGGATGACGCGCGCGTGCAGCATGCCGGGCACGCGGACGTCGTGGATGTAGGTGAATTCGCCCGTCACCTTCGCCGGAATGTCGACGCGGCGGATCGATTTGCCGATCACCTTGTAGTCTGGCGACTTCTTCAGCTCGATCTTGGTGTCCACCTCAAGCTTCACGCCGTCGCCGATCAGATCGTCATAGCTGATCGCCCGTTCCGGATCCGCTTTCACGCGCACGATACCGTCCTGAACGATCAGATCGCCCGCCGGCACGTTCAGCCGCGGCGCAGCGCGCTCGACCAGCGCCCGGCGCGCGGTGGCGCAAGCCCTGCGCAACTCTCCACCGCCCTGGAAGATCGTAAGGTTCGCCGCGGTGAGCCACTGGTCCGGCGTGCGCGCGGTGTCGCCCATCACCAGCTCAATCCGCTCGAACGGAACGTCGAGCTCATCGGCAGCGAGCTGCATCAGCGCTGTCCGCGCTCCGGTGCCGAGGTCGACCTTGCCGACGAAAATCGTAACATCGTTGCCGGGCGCGATCGTGAGCCAGGAGTCGACCGCCTCCTTGGCGACCGATTTTGGCGCGCCCAGTGTGTTGGCGCCGGCGGTCCCGGAGAGCGAGAAGCCGACAACTAGGATACCGCTCGCCTTCAGGAACGTGCGGCGATCGAACGACTTTTGATGGATCGTCATGGCTGCCTCCCTCACGCCGCTGCCGCGCGCTTCACAGCGGCGACGATGCGTTTGTGGGTGCCACAACGGCAGAGGTTGTCGGCCAGCGCGTTGCGGATGTCGGCCTCGCTCGGGCTCTTGTTCTTTTCCAAGAGCGCCGCGGACGTCATGATCATGCCGTTGATGCAGTAGCCGCACTGCGCGGCCTGCTCGTCGATGAAAGCCTGCTGCAGCTTCGAGGGTTCCGCGCTGCTGCCGAGTCCTTCCAGCGTCGTCACCGCGCCCTTCACATCGGCGATCGGCAGCACACAGGAGCGCACGGCTTCGCCGTTCACATGCACCGTGCAGGCGCCGCATTGGGCGAGCCCGCAGCCGAAGCGCGGGCCTTTCAGTTCGAGATTGTCGCGCAGGACGTAAAGCAGCGGCGTGTCGGCATCGACATCGACAGCGCGCGCGTGTCCGTTCACCGTGAGGTTAAAAGTGGCCATATCGCCCTCCCTTGTCGCGCGTTGTTCTCTGCCGCCGCAGGGAGCGCGACCGTGGGCCAAGCTTGTCACTGGCGGTGGCCGTCCGCAATGGAACGATTCCAACATGGCGGCGCCCGAACCATTTGTCGCAGCCAGGCGCCAACCCGCGCACGTGGCGCGGGCCGCGACTCAACGACAAATTTCAGGAAGGCGAGACCGGCGCGTTAGTGCAAGCGCCGCCAGCGGTCGATCGAATACGGCCCGCCGCCCGCCACGTAGAGCAGGCAGAACGCGGCCGCGATCATCATGTTCTTCTCGAAATGCGCCATCTGTGTCATGCGCATCGCGGGCGGCGCTTGCCAGAAGCGGTGCGCGATGAACGCCGCGATGACCGTGAATGCAATGAGAAACAGACTCGCCCAACTGGTCGCGAGGCCAAGCACGATCAAGAGCCCGCCGATCGTCTCGACGCCTGCGCCGAGCCACGCCAGCAGCGGCGCGAATTGCTCGGGAATGCCGTTCTTCACCAATGACGCCGCGAACTGATCGATGCCCATCAGCTTCTGCGCGCCGCTGATGAAGAAAAGACCGCCGAGAACCACGCGCCCGATCAGCCAGATCGCGCCGCCGGCGGGAACACGAAACGCAAGTGCAGGCGACACATAATCGCGGTTTTCCGACCAGTCTGCATGGGCGCTTGTCATGGCTTCACCTCGCTCCATCAGTCCTTGCAATAAACCGCGGAATATCCTGATAGGTTCCAGCCTACCACCGGAGTTCCCTCGCATGCCGATGTCCCCCGGCTACATCCCGTTCCATCCGACCCCGTCGAAGCCGAAATACAAACCGCCCGCGGGCGCGGTCGACGCGCATTGCCATGTGTTCGGGCCGGAGGCCGTGTTCCCATTCGCGCCGAAGCGAAAATACACGCCCTGCGATGCGCCGAAGGAGAAGCTGTTCGCGCTGCGCGATTTTCTCGGCTTCGATAAGAACGTGATCGTGCAGGCGACCTGCCACGACACCGACAACCGCGCGCTGGTCGACGCGCTGGTCCACTCGAACGGCAAGGCCAAGGGCGTGGCCTTCGTCGGCAAGGAGATCACCGACGCCGAACTGAAGGAGCTGCACGAGGCCGGCGTGCGCGGCGTCCGCTTCAACTTCATCAAGCGGCTGGTCGACTCGACGCCGAAGGACGTGATGCAGCGGATCGCGAAACGCATCGCGGCGCTCGGCTGGCACATCGTGATCTATTTCGAGCATGCCGATCTCGACGAGATGGCGCCGTTCCTGACATCCCTGCCCACTACGCTGGTGTTTGACCACATGGGCGTGCCCAATGTCGCCGAAGGCGTGAACGGCAAGGCGTTCCAGAACTGGCTCAAGACGATCGACGCCAACAAGACCTGGATCAACAAGGTCACCTGCCCGGAGCGTTTCACCGTGGCGGGGCCGCCCTATGACGATGTGGTGCCGTTCGCGCGTACCATCGTGGCGCGCTTTCCGGATCGCGTGCTGTGGGGCACCGATTGGCCGCATCCCAACATGAAGAACGAGGCGCCGGACGACGGCGTGCTCACCGACATGATTCCGAAGATCGCACCCACGGCGGCGCTGCAGCAGGCGTTGCTCATCGACAATCCGATGCGGCTTTATTGGGGTTAGCTGGCGGCGAGCGACGTCGCGACCGCCGCGAACGCGGTGGCAAATCGTTCGATCACGTTCAGATCGACCACGTCGGGCCCGCGATCGTCGGGACTGTGAAACAGGTCGTTCTTTCCAATGATGGAAATGAACCGCCCTCCCCCGCGATGAATGTTTCGGGCTTCACCGAGCGGCTCCACGCCACGCGGATGGCGGCGGTCGATCCGAAGCCCGGCATCGGTCATCGCGTCCGCCATCATGGCTTCCATCTTATCGTCGGAAGCCTGCAGAATGTTGCCCGGCCCCTGCGCCGCGCCGATGTTGGCGCCAAGATGAATCCAGGCCTTCGCATTTGGCACCAAGACCGGCCGCCGCGAGATGAAAGAGTCGAGGCCCAGGTGACCGAGCTCATGACCACTCAACGCAACAAACAGAACGTCCCTGACCGGCTTGGCGTCGCGCGTCGCGCGCATGATCTCGAGCCAGCACGCCAACCCGCCACCGCGCTCGCTCGCGCAACTCC
This sequence comes from Xanthobacteraceae bacterium, assembly GCA_049698215.1. Classification (GTDB taxonomy): domain Bacteria; phylum Pseudomonadota; class Alphaproteobacteria; order Rhizobiales; family Xanthobacteraceae; genus PALSA-894. The sequence goes on from JBAVXH010000045.1 coordinate 4,921, forward strand.
ACCAGCCGCTGCGTGGCGTCATCACGACCACGGGCGCGGCGCCAGCGTCTTTTCCTGAAACGACCGCAACCACGTTGAATGCCTGGGCCTGCGTGCGTTCAACATGGGCAGTTAGCAGGGCCCTCGCCCCTTGCCGCGCACAGTCGGCAAGGAACGGCGCTTCCTCGCTGGCGACTTGCAGCACCGGCGGCCCGAAGGGGCGCAGAAAGCTGTCGGAGTTGCTCGGGCAGAAGCCGGGACGCGCCCCGCGCGTGACGACAACGATCGCCTGATGCCGGTTTTGCCGGCGCGCCTCGCCCAATGCGCCGGCCTCTGCGGCGTTCGGTGCGAGTTCGGCCAATCCGATTGGCGCATCGCTCCCAAGGAGGCCGAGGTTACCTTCGATGCCCGCCGGACCCGTGAAGCCGCCGTCGAAGAGCGGCAGCCCCTCGATCCGGCGGCCGCTCACCACGAGCGACGTACTAACAACATCGACGCGACTGAGCGAAAATTCCTCGAACGCCGGCTCGATGCCGATGTCACGCACCTCGTTGGCGAGCCACTCTCCGGACAATCGATCGACCGCCGTCCCGGTGCGGTGAAACCCCTGACTCTCGTACGCGCGAATGACCGCCCCAACGCGTTGCCGCACGCTCTCACTCCACCTTGATGTTGGCAGCCCGGATCACCTTCGCCCATTTCTCGGTTTCGTCGCGGATGAGCTTGCCGAAGTCGGCGGGCGAGCCCGGCAAAACCATGCCGCCGAGGTCGGCGAAGCGCGCCTTGACCTTGGGGTCGGCGAGCGCAGCGTTGATCTCGGCGTTGAGCTTCTCGATGATCGCTGACGGCGTGTCCTTCGGCGCAACGAGCCCGACCCACTGGCTCGCCTCAAAGTCCGGGATGAACTCGGAGAGCGTCGGAACGTCGGGCAGCGCCTCGGTGCGCGCGGCGGTCGTCACCGCCAATGCGCGCAGACTGCCGGACTTCACATGCCCGAGCGACGTCGCCATCTCGGTGAATGCCACCTGGATTTGCCCGGCGATGAGATCGGTGACTGCCGGGGCCGCACCCCGATAGGGCACATGGGTGAGATCGGTGCCGGTCATCAGCTTGAAATACTCGCCGATGACATGCGCCGGCGAACCGTTACCGCCCGAGCCCATCGCGATCTTGCCGAGATTGGCCTTGGCATAGGCGATGAACTCGGGAACGGTCTTTGCGGGAACGGATGGATTGACCTGCATGAGCTGGGGCACGCGGACGATACTGCCGATCGGTGCGGTGTCACGAATGAAATCGAAATTGAGCGATTTGAATAGAGAAGGGTTGATCGCCGCATTGCTGCCCGCAATGAGCAGCGTGTAGCCATCGGCGGGTGACCGGATGACCGCCTCGGTGCCGATGTTGGTGCCGGCGCCGGGCCGGTTCTCGACGAAGAACTGCTGGCCGAGGCGCTCCGAGAGCCATTGGCTCATGATGCGCGCGGTGACGTCGTTCGCGCCACCGGCCGCAACGGGGACGACGACACGCACCGCCCGCGCCGGGTAGGCTTGCGCCCACGCAATCGGTGCCGCCGGGACTACAGCAGCGCATGCGGCCAATCGCAAAACATTCCGACGAGCAAGTTTCATCCGTCCCTCCCCGAGCAGCAGGCCCCGCGATGCGCGTGGCTTGCCATACTACACTGGCCCTCGCGCGGGAATCGGTGGCACATTTCGTTCGCACCGAACGCGAACGCTTCCAATCGCCGCGACAGAACGGCACGAAGCGTTGCCAAGCGCGCCGTCGCCGAGTATTGAGAGCCCGAATTTCGCTCCGCAAAACGGAAGCGATGGAGGGAGAAGCGCCGATGGCTCAGGCGAAATCCAAAGAGAACGAATACGAGGACATCCCGGGGACGTTCGTCTTCAATGCCGAGCGCTCGCGCCAGGGCTACGGCATCAACATGTTCTGCATGTCGCTGATGAAGGACGAGAACCGCAAGGCCTTCAAGGCGAACGAAGCCGAGTATCTCAAGAAGTTCAAGCTGACACCCGAGCAGACCGACGCCGTGCTCAAGCGCGACTACAACCGCATGCTCGAACTCGGCGGCAACATCTACTTCACCGCCAAGCTCGGCGCGACCGACGGGCACTCGTTCCGGCACCTCGCCGCGGTGATGACCGGCTCCACGCAGGAAGACTATGCGGCGATGATGCTCAAGGGCGGCCGCTCGGTCGAAGGCAATCGCTCGAAGTCCGGCAAGCAGCCGGCGAAGCAGACCGCCGCGAAGCCGAAGGCGAAAAAAGCCAAGGCGAAGCGCGTCAAGACATCCAAGCCCTCAAAGAAGCGGAAGTGACATCGTGGCGAAGATCATCGCAGGACTAGCCTCGTCGCACGTGCCGGCCATCGGCGCCGCGATCGACAACAAGCAGACCGAGGACCCGTACTGGAAGCGCGTGTTCTCAGGCTTCGAGCACACCAAGAAATGGATGGCCGAGACCAAGCCGGATGTCGTGATCGCGATCTACAACGATCACGCCTCGGCGTTCTCGGTCGAGCTGATCCCGACCTTCGCGATCGGCTGCGCGGCCGAGTTCCCGCCGGCCGACGAGGGCTGGGGGCCGCGTCCCGTTCCGGTCGTGAAGGGCCATCCCGAGCTCGCCTCGCACATCGCGACGTCTGCCATCCTTGACGGCTTTGACCTGACCATCGTGAACAAGATGGAGGTCGATCACGGACTGACCGTGCCGCTCAATCTCGCGTTCGGCTCGCCCTCCGCATGGCCCTGCCCGGTGATTCCGATCGCCGTAAACGTCGTGCAGTACCCGCCTCCGACCGGCAAGCGCTGCTTCGATCTCGGCCGCGCGATCCGCAAGGCAATCGGCACCTATCGCGACGATCTGCGCGTCGTGGTGTTCGGCACCGGCGGCATGTCTCACCAGATTTCCGGCCCGCGCGCGGGCCTGATCAATTCCAAGTTCGACAAGGCCTTCCTCGACGGGCTCACCAAGGACCCGAAGAAGCTCGCCGCCATGCCGCACCTCGAATACATGCGTGAGGCGGGCGCAGAGGGCATCGAGCTCGTGATGTGGCACGTGATGCGCGGGGCGCTCGACGATAAGGTGAAGGAGCTCTACCGCTTCTACACCGTACCGGCCTCGAACACGGCGGTCGGCCACATCATCCTGCAGAACGGCGCAGGCAAATCTTCGGCAAGCAAGTCCGCGAAGAAAGCCGCGCCGAAGAAGGCGAGGGCCAAGAAGGCCACAAGGAAAGCCGCATGAAGATCTGCGTTGCCGGCCAGGGCGCGTTCGGCCAGAAGCACCTCGATGCCTTGAAGCGCATTCCGGACGTCGAGGTCACCTCGCTGGTGGGCGGCAATCAGGACAAGACCGCCGAGGTCGCGAAGAAATACGGCATCCCGCACCACACCGGCGACCTCTCGGAAGGCATCAAGCGCGCCGACGCCGTGATCCTCACCACGCCGACCAAGATGCATTTCCGCCAGGGCGAGCAGGTGATGCGCGCCGGCAAGCATGTGCTGATCGAAATTCCAGTCACGGACTCGGTCGAGGACGCCGAGGCGCTGGTGAAAATCCAGAGCGAGACCGGCGTGACCGCGATGGGCGGGCATGTCCGGCGCTTCAATCCGAGCCACCAGTATGTCCATAAGAAGATCGTGGCTGGCGAACTCAAGATCCAGCAGATGGACGTGCAAACCTACTTCTTCCGCCGCAAGAACATCAACGCGGCCGGGCAGCCGCGCTCATGGACCGACCACCTGCTCTGGCACCATGCGGCGCACACCATCGACCTGTTCCAGTACCAGACTGGCGAAACGATTTCGGACTGCTACGCGGTGCAAGGTCCGGCGCATCCGGAACTGAAGATCGCGATGGACATGGGGATTGTCGCAAGGGTGCCGTCCGGCGCGATCCTGACCCTGTCGCTCTCGTTCAACAACGACGGGCCACTCGGCTCGTTCTTCCGCTACATCTGCGACAACGGCACGTTCAAGGCCTTCTACGACGACCTCTCGGACGGCAAGGATAACAAGATCAACGTGTCCAAGGTCGATGTCTCGATGGACGGCATCGAGCTGATCGACCGTGAGTTCATCGCGGCGATCAAGGAAAAGCGCGAGCCGAACGCGAGCCTGACCCAGCTCCTGCCCTGCATGCGGGTGCTGGGGAAGCTGGAACAGATCGTCGATCCGAAGCGGATGGCCCACGCCTGAGCTCACGTAGCGGCACGGGCCGGTTCCCGGGAAATGGTAGGCATTTCCCGGTCCATGGTGCTGCCGAATGCCGCTTTTCGGCCTAACAATTCCGCGCTACCAGAGCGCCGGAACGGCGGGCAACTCCCCTGCCCGCTCAAGAAACTCGTTTCGCCCAACCGGAGGAAAGCCGATGTTACGCCGACAATTCCTTTTGAGCGCCGCAGCGCTCGCGAGCGCCCTTGCCGCCTATCCCGCTGCCGCGCAGGACACCGTCAAGATCGGCCTGATCGTGCCCATGACCGGCCAGCAGGCCTCGACCGGCAAGCAGATCGATGCCGCCGTGAAGCTCTATCAGGCGAAGCACGGTACGACCGTCGCCGGCAAGAAGATCGAAGTCATCCTGAAGGACGACGGCGCGGTGCCGGACAACACCAAGCGCATCGCCCAGGAACTGATCGTCAACGACAAGGTCAATTTCATCGCTGGCTTCGGCGTGACGCCGGCGGCGCTTGCCGCCGCGCCGCTCGCCACGCAGGCGAAAGTTCCGCTGATCGTGATGGCGGCCGGCACCTCGATCATCACCGAGCGCTCGCCCTACATCGCGCGCACCAGCTTCACGCTCGCGCAGTCGTCGGTGATCATCGCGGATTGGGCGCTGAAGAATAACGTCAAGAAGATCGTCACCATGGTGTCGGACTATGCGCCCGGCGCCGACGCCGAGAAGTCGTTCTCGGAACGCATCAAGGCGGGCGGCGGCGAGATTCTGTCTGCGATCAAGGTTCCGCTGGCGAACCCCGACTTCGCGCCGTTCCTGCAGCGCGCCGCCGATGCGAAGCCGGATGCCCTGTTCGTGTTCGTGCCGTCCGGCCAGGGCGGCAACTTCATGAAGCAGTTCGTCGAACGCGGCATGGACAAGGCCGGCATCAAGCTGATCGGCCCCGGCGACGTGACCGACGACGACCTTCTCCCCAACATGGGCGATGCGGTGATCGGCGCCGTGACCGCGCACATGTACTCCGCCTCGCATCCCTCGCAAATGAACAAGGACTACGTGGCGGCGTTCGAGAAGGCGAACAACTTCCGCCCCAACTTCATGTCGGTCGGCGGCTACGACGGCATGCACCTGATCTACGAGGCCCTGAAGAAGACCAATGGCGACACCGACGGCGACAAGCTGATCAACGCCATGAAGGGCCTGAAGTGGGAGAGCCCGCGCGGCCCGATCTCGATCGATCCGGAGACGCGCGACATCGTGCAGAACATCTACATCCGCAAGGTCGAGAAGGTGAACGGCCAGCTCTATAACCAGGAGTTCGCGACCTTCGAGGCCGTGAAGGATCCGGTGAAGGCCGAGAAGAAGTAAGCGGCTCGCGCGATGCTCTCCCGTTCACCTCTCCCCGCTTGCGGGGAGAGGTCGGACCACGAAGTGGTCCGGGTGAGGGGGCGGAGCAAAAGGGCAGTCCCCCTCACCCGGCTCGCAGCTATGCTGCTCGCCACCCTCTCCCCGTAAACGGGGAGAGGGAAAGACCCCGCGGCCCGCACCCATGCTCACCATCCTGTTCGACGGTATCGCCTACGGCATGCTGCTGTTCGTCGTGGCGTGCGGACTCGCGGTCACGCTCGGGCTGATGAACTTCGTCAACCTCGCGCATGGCGCCTTCGCGATGGCGGGCGGCTACATCACGGTCATTCTGGTCAACCGCCTCGGACTGCCGTTTCTCGCCTCGCTGCCGCTCGCCTTCATCCTCACCGCCGCGATCGGCGTCGTGCTCGAACGCACGCTCTATGTGCACGTCTACGCGCGCACCCATCTCGAACAGGTCCTGTTCACGATCGGCCTGGTGTTCATGTCGGTTGCGGGGGTCGACTTCGTGATGGGATCGCAGCAGCAGTTCGTTTCGATCCCGTCCTACCTGCAGGGCCAGATCAACCTGTTCGGCGTCGGGATCGGCCGCTACCGGCTACTCATCATCGTGATCTGCGGGCTGCTCACCGTCGCGCTGCAATTATCGCTCTCCAAGACGCGCTTCGGGTCGCGCCTGCGCGCCGCGGTCGACGATGCACGCGTGGCGCGCGGGCTCGGCATTAACGTGAATGCGGTGTTCGCCGTGACCTTCGCGGTCGGATCGGGGCTGGCCGGGCTTGGCGGCGCGCTGGGTGCGGAAATCATCGGTCTCGATCCGATCTTCCCGCTCAAGTTCATGATCTATTTTCTGATCGTCGTGACGGTCGGCGGAACATCCAGCATCACCGGGCCGTTCATCGCCTCGCTGCTGCTCGGCATCGGCGACGTGGCGGGCAAATATTACGTTCCGCAGTTCGGCGCCTTCATCATCTACATCATCATGATCGTGGTGCTGATCTGGCGGCCGCAGGGGCTGTTCTCGCGCGCGGTCGCCAAATGAGCGTGACGGGCCAGCAGTCCGATCTTGCGCCTCTCGTCGAGCGCGGGCGCGCGAGCTTTGCGGCCCGAGGGCGCTGGAACGTGCTCGAGGTCGCATTCTGGCTCGCAGCGCTGGCGACCGTGTTTCTGCTGCCGAGCAAGCACCTGATCCTGACCGAAATTGCGATCCTCGCGCTGTTCGCGCTCTCGCTTGACCTCATCCTCGGCTATGCCGGCATTGTGTCGCTCGGCCATGCGGCCTTCTTCGGCTTCGGCGCCTATGTGGCGGGGATTCTGGCAAAATACGGAATCATCAAGGAGCCGGTGCTCGCCCTGCTCGCCTCCGGCGTGGCGGCGGCGGCGCTCGGCTTCGTCACAAGCTTTCTGGTGCTGCGCGGCTCTGACCTCACCCGCCTGATGGTCACGCTCGGCGTCGCGCTGGTGCTGCGCGAGATCGCGAACCGGCTCGAGATCACCGGCGGCGCCGATGGCCTGCAGGGCGTCGTCATGGAGCCGGTGCTCGGCCACTTCACCTTCGATATTTTCGGCAAGACAGCCTACGTCTACAGCCTCGTCGTGCTGTTCGTTCTGTTCGTGATCGCGCGGCGCATCGTCAACTCGCCGTTCGGCTTGTCGCTGCGCTCCGTGCGCGGCAATCCGCTGCGCGCCGCCGCGATCGGCATCCATGTCAACGGCCGGCTCGTCGCGGTCTATACCATCGCGGCCGCCTACGCGGGCGTCGCGGGCGCGCTGCTGACGCAGACGACGGCCTTCGCCTCGCTCTCGGTGCTCGACTTCGAGCGCTCCGCCGACGTGATGCTGATGCTGATCATCGGCGGGACCGGCTATCTCTACGGCGGCATAATCGGCGCGGTGCTGTTCAAGGTGGTGCAGGACTATCTTGCCAACGTGAACCCTCAGTACTGGCAGTTCTGGCTCGGCCTGATGCTGGTCATGATGATCATGTTCGGGCGCGTGTACGGGGCGATCATCGCGGCGGTCATCTTCGGCATCTGCACCGTCCTGAAGCTCGGCTTCATGCACAGCATCATCTTTACCGTCGTGCTCGTCCTGGTGCTCGGGCTCGCGCGTCCGCAGATTCTGCCCATCACGGCGAAGATCACCGAGCGCGCGAACGCGCTGCTGCGCAACGTGCGGGCGCGCTTTGCCCGCAAGTCCGGAGAGGCCAATGCCCCCGGTGCTTGAAACCAAAGGACTGGACAAGCACTTCGGCGGCATTGTCGCGACCGACAAGGTCTCGCTTGCGGTCGAGAAAGGCGCCCGTCATGCGTTGATCGGGCCGAACGGCGCTGGCAAGACCACGATCATCAACCTGCTGACCGGCGTGCTGCGCCCGACCGCGGGCACGATCTTCCTCGAGGGCCGCGACATCACCAATCTCGAACCGCACAGGCGCGTCCGGCTCGGCATCGCCCGCACCTTCCAGATCAATCAATTGTTCGCCGATCTCACCCCGCTCGAAACCATCGGGCTTGCGGTCTCCGAGCGCATGGAGCTCGGCCGCCAATGGTGGCGGCTCACTGGCTCGAAGAGCATCGTGATCGAGGAATCGGTCGATATCCTCAGCCGCTTCAATCTCGCCGATGTGATGAGCGAGCGCACCGGAACGCTGCCGTACGGCAAGCAGCGGCTCCTCGAAATCGCGCTCGCGATCGCCTGCCGGCCGCATGTGCTCCTGCTCGACGAGCCCGCCGCCGGCGTGCCCGAAGCCGAGCGGCACGGCATCCTCGATGCCGTCGCGGCGCTGCCGAGCGATGTCACCGTGCTGCTGATCGAACACGACATGGATATCGTGTTCTCGTTCGCGGACCGCATCTCGGTGCTGGTCAACGGCGCGCTATTCGTCGAAGGCGCGCCCGAGGAAGTTGCCGCTGATCCGCGCGTAAAAGCAGTCTATCTCGGCGAGGAAGCGCATGCCTGAGCTCCTTGCGATCGAGAACCTGCGCGCCGGCTACGGCGAGGCCGTGGTCCTCTCGCGCGTGTCGCTCACCATTCCGGAGGGCCGGTCGCTCGCGCTGCTCGGCCGTAACGGCATGGGCAAGACCACACTGGTCAATTCGATCGTCGGCGTGACGCGTTATTTCGGCGGCACGATCCGCCTCGATGGGCAGGACATCACACGCATGCGCGCGGACCAGCGGGCGCATGCGGGCGTCGGCTGGGTGCCGCAGGAGCGCAACATCTTCAAGTCGCTCACGGTGGAGGAAAACCTCACCGCCGTGGCGCAGCCCGGTCCGTGGACCACCGAGAAGGTGTTCGCCATGTTCCCGCGGCTTGCGGAGCGGAAGCGCAATCTCGGCAATCAGCTTTCCGGCGGCGAGCAGCAGATGCTGGCGGTCGGGCGCGCGCTGATCCTCAATCCGCGCATCATCCTGCTCGACGAGCCGCTGGAGGGGCTCGCGCCGATCATTGTCGAGGAGTTGCTGGCGGCCCTGAAACGCATCATCCAGGAGGAAGGCCTCTCGGCGATCCTGGTGGAGCAGAACGCCAAGAAGATATTGGGCGTCACCGACCGCTGCGTCGTGATCGAACGCGGCGCGATCGTGCACGAGGCGGCAAGCGCCACGCTTGCGGCGGACAAGGCGGTGCTGGAGAAATATCTCGGGGTTGCGGACAGCGACCGGCTGAAGCGAGGGAAGACGCGGCACTGAGCCTACGACGCACGCTTGCGTACAGGCTCCGACTTCTCCTTCGCCCCCTTCGCAAGCAAATACTTCTCCAGTGTCGGCGGATTGCCCGCCGGGGCCTCGATTACCTTCGCGCCCGCAAATAGCGACGCCTCCTCGAACCACGAGCGCGGTGGCGGTGGCCCCCACAGATTGACCGCGCCGGCGCCGACCTCGTTGCGCTTGGGCTCTTCGTCGATGTCCATCATCTGCACCGCGCCCAGGGTCAATTCGACGCGGTGCCCGTCGGGATCGCGCCAGTAAACATAGAAAGAATGCCCGTGGCCGTGGTGGCCCGGCCCGTGCTCGATATTGCCGGAGAAACCGAGATTGCCCGCGATCTCGAGCGCGCGGATCACTTTGGAAGCGTCCTGTGCCACGTAGGCGGCGTGATGGAAGCGCGGGCCCGTGCGTTCGAAGAACACGAGATCATGCGGGTTGTTCTTCCGGTACAGGAACGTCCCAATGATCCTTTCGGCTCCGGCCTCATAGTAGTCCGACACGCGGAAGCCGAGGTCGGTATAGAACGACGCGGCCTTGCCGACATCCGGCACCAGCACCTGAAAATGATCGAGGCGCAGCACCGCCGCTCCTTTGTGCTCATGCGTTTGGGTGTGCAGGCGCGGCAGGGTTTTCATGCGCGCGCAAAATTCAAGCGGCATGCCGAAGGCATCGGCCACGTGCAGCGTGCGGCCCTGGAAAGGCACATTGACGAACTTGGCTTCAATCCCCTTCGCGTCGAAATGCGCTTTCGCCCTTTCGAGATCCTCTTCCTCGAACACTCGGAAGCCGACGCGCTCGCAGACCGGCTCCTCCCTGGTGCGCTTCAGCGTCAGGCTGTGGTGCGCCCGCTCCTCGACGCCGCGCAAATGGATCGTGGTCGCGGTTTCGTCGGTGACCTTCAGGCCTATCACCTCAGTATAGAAGTCGCGCGCCTTCGCAAGGTCGCGCGAGGTCAGCACGAGATGGCTCGCGCGTGTGATGTTGAAGGGCGGCCGGAAGTTGGTCTGCGGCAGGCTCATGCCGGGATGAGTATCATTCGGCCGCCTGCGTGCGCCAGCCTTGATGGTAGGTCTCGCGCGCCTGCTGGCCGTAAGGCGTCGGCCCAACCACCACGGCGATCTCGGTCTGCTTGTGGCGCTCGACGGTGGTCTTCTTGGTGCCGCCGTTCTCCTCGCCCCACACCAGCGTCAGCTTGGTGCCCGGTTTCGCGTACTGCTCCTCGACGAAGCCGAGCGAGAGCATCTTGCGCTCATTCCAGCTGTAGCCGGAGAACATCGAGGCGCCGGCCACCTTGCCGCCGCTCATAATCGCGTCGAACGAGCTCGAGGCGTAGTTCGAGAGCGGGATATCGATGAACTTGTAGTTCTCACCGGGTGGGGCAAACATCGACGCCATCACCTTGGTCACGTCCGCATTGTCCCAGGCAAACGTCACCTTCTTGCGATGCGATGTCTTCTTCGCCATGTCCTGCAAGGCTTCCTTGCCGATGAAGTCGTGGTCGAACTTGGTGAAGCTGTCGTACCCGAGCTCCCAGGGCGAGGTGTAGTAGTCCTCGATGGTCTTCGACACGAAGCTGCCGCCGAGGCCGGCATTCGCCTCGTAGCTCGTGCCGGGCAGCCACTCGCGATAGGGCTTTTGCTTGGCGCCCGAATAGACGGCCGGCACCGGCGAGGGTATCCAGCCAGACTCGAGCGTGTTGGTCGCATAGGCACGCGCGCCGACCTGAACGATGTTCTGGTCTTTGCCGGCCTCGAGGATCGCGGCGCGGATTTCGTCGCCCTCGGCGTACGGCCCCCACACCTCGAGGCCGGGCGCGCCCGCCATGCCGTGACGCAGCGCGCGCACTTTGCGGCCCGCGATGGCGATATGACCCATGCGGAAGAACTTGATGTCGGGGAACGTGCCGCCGTTCAGCTTCTTGATGACCTCCTGAGCGTTCGGGCCCTGGATCTGGTAGCGGTAGAACCTGCGGAACACCGGCTTGCCCATCGGGCGCGACGGCGAGCGGTCGTCGTATTCGGTTTCGACGTCATAGCCGCCGGTCTTGGCGTGGAATTCGATCCAGTTGGCGGCCGGGTTGCGGCCGACGTAACAGAGCTCGTTCTCGGCCAGATGGAACAGGATGCCGTCGCCGATCACGTAGCCGTCGTAGGTGCAAGGGGCGAACTGCTTCGCCTGGTCGACCGCGAAATTCTTGAACGAGTTGGTGGCAAGGTGGGAGAGGAGCTTCAGCGCATCCTTGCCGCGCACGAACAGGTTCACCATGTGGTGCGACTGGTCGAACAGCACGCAGGTCTCCGCCCAGGCGTGCTGCTCGTCGCGCCAGTTGGAAAATTCGGGCGCAACCACCGGGTAGACATAGGCGCCGATCTGCGAATTGCGCAGCATCTTGACCGGATCGCCCGCGGCTTGTAGCGCTTCCTCGAGGTTCTTGTACGCCATGGCTAATCTCCTCCTCCGGCTGATGATTTTTGTCGCGTGAGGCTATCATTTCCGGCCGGACGGATGAACGGCTGCTTGCAAGTCCCAACGTTCCCACTCAGAAAATCTTGTATGATGGGCAGCCGCCCAAACACGAGGACATGACATCGATGGCAAGTGCCAAGCCGCCGTTCCGCGCCGACCATGTGGGCAGCATCCTGCGCTCCGCGCCGCTGAAGGACGCGCGCGCCAAGCGCGAGAAAGGCGAGATCACCGCGGCTGAGCTCAAGGCGGTCGAGGACGCCGAGATCAAGAAGATCATCGCCAGGCAGGAGGAGATCGGCCTGCAGCTGGCGACCGACGGCGAGTATCGCCGCTCATGGTGGCATTTCGATTTTCTCGAAGGGCTCGGCGGGGTCGAGGGCTACACGGCGGACCACGGCATCCAGTTCGCGGGCGTCGAGACCAAGCCACGCGGCGTGCGCGTCACCGGCAAGGTGCATTACAAGCCGCACCCCTTTGTCGACCACTTCAAGTTCGTGAAGGAGAACACCAAGGTCACGCCCAAGATGACCATTCCGGCGCCGTCGGTGCTGCACTTCCGCGGCGGACGCAAGGGCATCTCGAAAGACGTCTACCCGGACCTCGACGCATTCTTCGCGGACCTCGGGCAGGCCTACAAGGACGTGGTGAAAGCCTTCTACGAAGCCGGGTGCCGCTATCTGCAGTTCGACGACACCGTGTGGGCCTACCTGTGCTCGCAGAAGGAGCTCGAACTCGCCAGGCAGCGCGGCGACGACCCGACCCGGCTGCCGGAGATCTACGCCCAGGTCATCAACGACGCGACCAAGGACCGCCCGTCCGACATGGTCATCACCACGCATGTGTGCCGCGGCAATTTCCGCTCCACCTGGATTTCGGAGGGCGGGTACGAGCCGGTGGCCGAGGTGATGTTCGGCAAGACCGGCTACGACGGCTACTTCCTCGAATACGACACCGAGCGGGCCGGCGGCTTCGAGCCGTTGCGCTTCGTACCCAAGGGCAAGAAACAGGTGGTGCTCGGCCTGATCACGTCGAAGTCCGGCACGCTGGAAAAGAAGGGCGACGTGAAAAAGCGCATCGACGAGGCGACCAAATACGTGGCGCTCGACCAGCTCTGCCTCTCGCCCCAGTGCGGGTTCGCCTCGACCGAGGAGGGCAATGTGCTGGCCGAGGATGAGCAGTGGGCGAAACTGCGCACGATCGTCGAGCTCTCCAGGGAGGTGTGGGGCTAGCCCACCCTCAGGGGCAGGCAACCCCAAAACCGCTGTTGATTTTCCCCGCCCGGAAAACCACTATCCGGGCAACGAGATGGCGTCCCGCGCCTGCAAAATTGGGAGAGCCCCATGGCCCTGAAAACCGGCGAAGACTTCACCAAAGAGGTCCTCAAGCGCTACGAGGACATCCCGAACCCGCGTCTGCGCGAGGTGATGCAGGCGGCGGTCAAGCACCTGCATGCCTTCGTCAGCGAGGTGAAACCGACCGGCGAAGAGTGGTTCAAGGCGATCCAGTACCTGACCGCCATCGGCCACAAGTGCGACGACAAGCGCCAGGAATTCATCCTGCTGTCCGACACGCTCGGCGTCTCGATGCTGGTGGACGACATCAACAACCGCCGCGTCGCCGGCGCGACGCCCTCGACCGTCGAAGGCCCGTTCCACATTCCGAACTCACCCGAGATCGCCGACGGCGGCGACATGGCGAAGGGCGCGCCCGGCATTCCGTGTTTCGTCACCGGGAAGGTCACGGGCCTGGACGGCAGGCCGATCGCGGGCGCGCTGCTCGACCTGTGGCAGACCGACGGCGAGGGCCTCTACGAGGAGCAGCGCCGCACCGCCGATGCGTGGATGCGCGGCATCTATCACACGAATGCCGACGGCTCGTTCTGCGTGCGCACCGTCGCGCCGATCAGCTACAGCATCCCGATGGACGGCCCAGTCGGCAACTTCTTCACGCATACGAACATGAGCCACATCCGGCCGGCGCACATCCACTTTGCGGTCTCGGCTCCGGGCCACCACTATCTCGTCACCCACCTGTTCCAGAAGGGCGACGAGTACATCAACAACGACGTGGTCTATGGCGTGAAGGAGCCGCTGGTGGTCGAGTTCGTCAAGAAGCCGCCCGGCAAGGCGCCGAACGGCGAGACGATCGACACGCCGTTCTACGAAGTGAAATACGACTTCGTGATGGAGCAGAAGCAGGCGCAGCTCGCGGCCGCGGAATAGCCAGTCGTTCCTGTGTCGCGTAAGCCGCCTTTCCGGGCTGACCATGTCGGCAGCCTGCTACGCTCGGCTGCGCTGAAAGATGCGCGCGCGAAACGCGCGCGCGGCGAGATTTCGGTGGAGGCGCTGAGCGAGATCGAGGATCGCGAGATCAAGGCGCTGATCGCCCGGCAGGAGGCGATCGGGCTCAAATCGATCACCGACGGCGAATACCGACGCGAGTCGTGGCAGACCGATTTCCTGCGCGAACTGCCCGGCATCGAGACCTTCCTTGGCGACCGCAAGATCGCCTTCAAGGGCTCGGGCGTGCAGCCGAAGCAATGGGTTTCGCGGGTGAAGGAGAAGCTCGGGGCCTTCGAGGGCCACCCGCAGATCGCGCATTGGAAATTCGTCGCGGATCACACGCGGCAGACCGCGAAGGTGACGATCCCATCCCCGTCCGCGCTGCATTTCCGGCAGGGCCGCGCCGCCGTGCCGGAAGCGATCTATCCCGACATGGAGCAGTTCTACCGCGATCTGGGTACGCTCTACGCCAAGGCGGTGCGCGCCTTCGCAGATGCGGGCTGCCGGTACCTGCAGCTGGACGAGGTGAACCTCGCCTACCTCTGCGATCCGTCGCTGCGCGAGCATGTCCGCGCACGCGGCGACGATCCAGATAAGTTGCCGCTCACCTATGCGCGCATGATCAGTGCGGCGATCGCAGACATTCCGCCCGACATGACCATCACCATGCACTTGTGCCGCGGAAACTTCCGTTCGAATCATGTGGCGAGCGGCGGCTACGAGCCGGTGGCCGACATCCTGTTCAACACCATCAACGTACACGGCTACTTCATGGAGTATGATTCCGAGCGCGCCGGCGGGTTCGAGCCGCTGCGTTTGCTGCCCAAGGGAAAGATGATCGTACTCGGCCTCGTGACATCAAAGACTGGCCAGCTTGAGACGAAAGATTCGATCAAGCGGCGCATCGATGAGGCCGCGAGATTCGCGCCGCTTGATCAGCTCGCACTGTCGCCGCAGTGCGGCTTCGCCTCGACCGAAGAAGGCAATGTGCTGGCCGAAGACGAGCAATGGGCGAAGCTCCGCATGATTGTAGAGATTGCCGACGAGGTATGGGGAAACGCATGAAGCGCACCAAGCCGCCCTTCCGCGCCGACCATGTCGGGAGCCTGCTGCGGCCGGCTTCGCTGAAAGAGGCGCGCGCGAGGCGGGCGAAAGGCGGACTGTCGGCCGCCGACCTCAAGGCGATGGAGGACCGCGAGATCGAGCGCGTCATCCGCCGCCAAGAAGAGGTGGGCCTGCAGGCGGTGACTGACGGCGAATTCCGCCGCTCGTGGTGGCATCTCGATTTTCTCTGGGGCCTCGACGGCGTCGAGCGGCATGTGATGGACTCAGGGATAGCCTTCGCGGGCGTCAACACGCGCGCCGAAGGCATCAAGGTGACCGGCAAGGTCGGCTTCTCCGGCCATCCGATGATCGAGCACTACAAGTTCGTGGCGGCGCACACCAAGGTCACGCCGAAGATCACCATTCCGGCGCCGTCTGCGATCTACGGGCGTCCAACGGCGACCCCGATCGACAAGGCGGCCTATGGGGACCTCGACTCCTTCTTCCACGACGTCGGGCAGGCGTACCGCGAGGCGGTGCGCGCGTTCGCCGACGCCGGCTGCCGCTATCTCCAGCTCGACGAGGTGTTCATCGCGATGCTGTGCGATGAGAAATACCGTCAGCAGATGCGCGATCGCGGCGACGATCCGGCAAAGCTCGGCGACATCTACGGCGACCTGATCAACGTCGCGATGTCGGACATTCCCGCCGACATGACGATCACGATGCACATGTGCCGCGGCAACTACAAATCCACCCACATGGGCGCGGGCGGCTACGAGGCCGTGCAGGAAATCCTGTTCAACAAGATCAACGTGCACGGCTATTTCATGGAATACGACGACGCGCGCTCCGGCGGCTTCGAGCCGCTGCGCATGCTCCCCGTAGGCAAGCAGGTCGTGCTCGGCATCGTGACGACGAAGACCGGAAAGCTCGAAAGCAAGGACGACTTGAAGCGCCGCATCGACGAGGCCGCGACGTTTGCGCCGCTCGACCAGCTTTGTCTCTCCGGCCAATGCGGCTTCGCCTCGACCGAGGAGGGCAACATCCTGACCGAGGACGAGCAGTGGGCGAAGCTGCGGCGGATCGTCGAGGTGGCGCAAGAGGTTTGGGGATAATCTCTCCTCGTCATCGCCCGCGAAGGCGGGCGACCCAGTAAACACCGGCCTGAATTTGATGAAAGACCTGAGCCACAACGGATGCGCAGCGATTACCGGGTGCCCCGCCTTCGCGGGGCATGACGAAAGAGAGTTCGGAGCGAAACAATGAATCGTATCAAGCCACCCTTCCGCGCCGATCATGTCGGCTCATTCCTGCGCACTGCGGCCGTCAAGGGCGCGCGCGCGAAGCGCGAGGCGGGTCAGGTCACGGCCGAGCAACTCAAGGCCATCGAGGACGCCGAGATCAGGACGATCATCGCGCGGCAGGAGGAGTGCGGCCTGCAGCTCGCCACCGATGGCGAGTTCCGCCGCTCCTGGTGGCACTTCGATTTCCTCTGCGCGCTCGACGGCGTGGAAATGAAGCAGATCGAGCACGGCATCCAGTTCGCCGGCGTGCAGACCAAGGCAGAGCGCCCCGACATCGTCGGCAAGATCGGCTTCTCGAACCATCCGATGATCGAGCACTTCAAGTTCGTTAAAAGCAACACGCGGGTCACGGCGAAGATGACGATCCCCTCGCCCACGTTGATGCATTTTCGTTTCGGTCGCGCCTCGATTTCCAAGACGCTGTACTCCGACCTCGACGAGCTGTTCGACGATCTCGGCAAGGCCTATGCGAATGCGGTGCGCGCCTTCTACGACGCGGGCTGCCGTTACCTGCAGTTCGACGACACGATCTGGGCCTTCCTGTGCTCCGAGAAGGAGCGCGCGCAGTCGCGCCAGCGCGGCGACAATCCGGACGAGTTGCCGGGCAAGTACGCCAGGATGATCAACATTGCGCTCGCCGCAAAGCCCGCCGACATGGCGATCACCACGCATGTCTGCCGCGGCAACTTCCGCTCCACCTGGATCTCGGAGGGCGGCTACGAGCCGGTCGCCGAGACGCTGTTCGGAATCAACTACGACGGCTTCTTCCTCGAATACGACACCGAGCGCGCCGGCGGCTTCGAGCCGCTGCGCTTCGTGCCCAAGGGCAACCAGCAGATCGTGCTCGGCCTCGTCTCGTCCAAGCTCGGCGCGCTGGAGAAGGCGGACGACCTCAAGCGCCGCATCGACGAAGCGGCCAAGTACGTCGCGCCAGAGCAGCTCTGCCTCTCGCCGCAATGCGGCTTTGCTTCCACCGAGGAGGGCAACCTGTTGAGCGAGGACGAGCAATGGGCCAAGCTGCGCATGATCGTTGAGCTGGCGAACGAGGTGTGGGGTTGACCTCATCCTGAGGAGCGCGGCGAAGCCGCGTCTCGAAGGATGGCCACGAGCGCCGGTGTCTGCAGCCATCCTTCGAGACGGCCGCTCCGCGGCCTCCTCAGGATGAGGACAGAGAAGGGGCGGAAACCATGGCAGGCTACGTCGAAGGCAAGGTTGCGATCGTCACCGGCGCGGGGCGCGGCATCGGGCGCGCCATCGCGATGCTGATGGCGAAGGAAGGCGCCAGCGTCGTGGTGGTCGACCTTGGCGCCGCGCTCGATGGCTCGGGCAGCGATCAGGGCCCGGCGCAGGAGACCGTCAACGACATCAAGCAGGCCGGCGGCAAAGCCATCGCCTCCACGCTGTCGATCACCGAGCCGCAGAACGCGGAAGCCATCGTGAAGGCGGCGATCGATGCTTTCGGGCGCGTCGATATCCTGGTCAACAACGCCGGCATCCTGCGCGACCGCATCTTCCACCGCATGAGCTGGTCGGACTGGCACGATGTGATCAACGTGCACCTCAACGGCTCGTTCAACATGGCGCGCGCGGTCGCGAGCCATTTCCGCGACCAGAACTCGGGCGCCATGGTGCACATGACCTCGACCTCGGGCCTGATCGGTAACTTCGGGCAGGCGAACTACATGGCGGCGAAGCTCGGCATTCACGGGCTCGCGCGCGGTATCGCGCTCGACATGGCGCGCTACAATGTGCGCTCGAATTGCATCTCGCCCTCCGCCTGGAGCCGCATGATCGGCTCGATCCCGACCGAAACGGAACAGGAGAAGCAGCGCGTCGAGCGCCTGAAGCAGATGACGCCCGACAAGATCGCGCCGCTTGCGGTCTATCTCTGCTCCGACAAGGCCGACGGCGTCAGCGGGCAGATCATCGGCGTGCGCAATAACGAGATCTTCCTCTACTCGCAGCCGCGCCCCATTCGCGTGCTGCATCGCTCCGACGGCTGGACGGTCGAGAAGCTCGACGCGCAGCTCAAGAACGCTTTCAAGCAGTCGTTCACGCCGCTCGAGCGCTCCGGCGACGTGCTTAATTGGGACCCGGTGTGATGGCGATCGTCTACGACAAGCTGATGGCACTGAAGATTCCGGACTCCGAGCAGTCCTACACGGCGCGCGATCCGATCTTTTATGCCCTCAGCCTTGGGCTCGGGCAGGACCCGATGAACCAGGACGAGCTCCGCTTCGTCTACGAAAAGGACCTGAAAGTCCTGCCCACATTCACCTGCGTGGTTGCACATCCGGGGTTCTGGGCGCGCCATCTCGACACCGGCATCGACTGGGTGAAAGGCGTGCACGGCGAGCACCGCGTCGAGTTGCACAAGCCGCTTGCGGCGAAGGGATCGCTGGTCGGGCGCACGCGCCTGCTCGACATCGTCGACAAGGGCCCCGGCAAGGGCGCGCTGATCTTTTCGGAACGCAAACTGCACGACAAGGCGACGGGCGACCTGCTCGCGACGATTAACCAGACGACCTTCGCGCGCGGCGACGGCGGCTTCGGCGGCCCGCAGCGGCCGACACCTGCGCCACACGCGATCCCCGATCGCGCGCCCGACGCCACATGCGATTTGCCCACGCGCCCCGAAATGGCGCTGATCTATCGCTGGAACGCCGATCTCAACCCGTTGCACGCAGATCCCGCAATCGCCAAGGCGGCAGGCTATCCGCGCCCGATTCTTCATGGGCTCGGGACCTTCGGGGTCGCCGGCCATGCGATTCTGAAAACGATGTGCGGCTACGAGCCCGCGCGCTTCAAGTCGATCGCCGGGCGGTTTTCCTCCCCGGTTTATCCGGGCGAGACCATCCGCACCGAGATGTGGAAAGACGGCAACATCGTGAGCTTCCGCGCCCGGCTTGTGGAGCGGGATGTCGTTGTGCTGAACAACGGCAGAGCCGAGATTGGAGCGTGACGTGAGGGAACTGCTTGCTTTCTCCGCTCGTCCCCGCGAAAGCGGGGACCCAGTTCTTGGCCCTGGATTCCCGCTTGCGCGGGAATGAGCGGGGGATGTGATGACTGCCGCACGCGACAGCGAAGAGATCGCCGGCATCCGCGCCGCCGTACGGGCGCTGTGCGAGAAATTTCCCGGCGAATACTGGCGCACGCTCGACCGTGACCGCGCATACCCTTCGGAGTTCGTCAACGCGCTCACCGAAGCCGGCTTTCTCGCCGCGCTGATCCCGGAGGACTACGGCGGCAGCGGTCTGACGCTCTCGTCGGCGGTCGCCATCATGGAGGAAATCCATGCGGCGGGCTGCAACGGCGCAGCCTGCCACGCGCAGATGTACGTGATGGGCACCGTGCTGCGTCACGGCAACGCCGACCAGAAGCAGCGTTATCTGCCCAAGATCGCGACCGGCGAGCTGCGCCTGCAGGCCTTCGGCGTGACCGAGCCGACCTCCGGCACCGACACGCTGGCGCTGCGCACCACCGCGGTGCGCGATGGCAATGACTCCTACGTCATCAACGGGCAGAAGATCTGGACCTCGCGCGCCGAGCACTCCGACCTGATGCTGCTGCTCGCGCGCACCACGCCGCGCGACCAGGTGAAGAAGCGCACCGAGGGCCTCTCGGTATTCCTCGTGGACATGAAAGCGGCGGGCGAAAGCCTGAAGATCAACCCGATCCGCACCATGATGAACCACGCGACCACGGAAGTGTTCTTCGACGACCTGCGCGTGCCGGCCGAGAATCTGGTGGGCGAGGAAGGCATGGGCTTCCGCTACATCCTCACCGGAATGAACGCCGAGCGCATTCTGATCGGCGCGGAATGCATCGGCGATGCCAAGTGGTTCATCGAGAAGGCGAGCAACTACGCCAAGGAGCGCAAGGTGTTCGACCGCCCGATCGGGCAGAACCAGGGCATCCAGTTTCCGATCGCCCGCGCCTATGCGCAGATGCGCGCTGCCGAGCTGATGGTGCATGAAGCGGCCTCGCTCTACGAACAAGGCAAGGACTGCGGCGCCGAGGCCAACATGGCGAAGATGCTCGCCGCCGACGCCTCATGGGCCGCGGCCGACATGTGCGTGCAGACCCACGGCGGCTTCGGGTTCGCGGAGGAATTCGACATCGAGCGCAAGTTCCGCGAGACGCGGCTCTACTCGGTGGCGCCGATCTCGACCAACCTGGTTCTCTCGTATCTCGCCGAGCATGTGTTGGGCTTGCCGCGGTCGTATTGAAGTCACGGGCTGTCATCCCGGCCGAGCGTAGCGAGAGCCGGGACCCATGAGAAACAATCGAATGATGGTTGAGTTGTCAGTGCCAACGTCTCGATTCGGGATACATGGGTCCCGGCTCTCGTTCGCTTCGCTCTCTCGGCCGGGATGACAGAAGGAGCATCATGCCCCTCCCCCTCGAAGGCCTTCTCGTCGTCGCACTCGAACAGGCGGTCGCGGCGCCGACCTGCTCGTGCCGGCTCGCCGACGCGGGCGCGCGCGTGATCAAGATCGAGCGGCCGGAAGGCGATTTTGCACGGGGGTATGACTCGCTGGCAAACGGCGAGAGCGCCTATTTCGTCTGGCTCAATCGCGGCAAGGAATCGGTCGTCCTCGACCTGACCAAAGCCGACGACAAAGCGCTGCTGGAGAAGCTGCTCGCCAAGGCGGACGTGTTCATCCAGAATCTGAAGCCCGGCGCGATTGCGAAGCTCGGCTTCGCGATCGACCGGCTGCGGCGTGACTATCCGAAGCTGATCTGCTGCTCGATCTCGGGCTTCGGTGAGAGCGGGCCCTTCGCCAAGCGCAAGTCCTACGATCTGCTGGTGCAGGCCGAGAGCGGGCTTGCCTCGGTGACCGGCGGGCCCGAGGCCCCGGCCCGCGTTGGCGTGTCGGTCACCGACGTCGGCGCCGGCATGAATGCCTACGAGGCGGTGCTGGAAGCGATCATCGCGCGTGGCCGCAGCGGGGAAGGCGCCGCGATCAGCGTGTCGCTGTTCGACGCGATGGCGGACTGGATGACCGTGCCGCTCTTACATCACGAAGGCGGTCAATCGCCCAAGCGCCTCGGCCTCGCGCATCCCTCCATCGCCCCCTACGGCGTGTTCAAGTCGCAGGACGGCGTAGACATTTTGATCTCGATCCAGAACGACCGCGAATGGCGCGTGCTCGCCGCCGAGGTGATGGGCGACACGGCGCTCGCGGTCGATTCGAAATTCGCCAGGCTCGTGGACCGCGTGAAGCATCGCGCCGAAACCGACGGCAAGGTCGCGGCGGCGTTCGCCATGATGGATGTCGCGACACTGTCGAAGAAGCTCGAGGCCGCCGATATCGCGTTTGCGCGCGTCAACGACGTGGCCGGCCTGATTGGGCATCCGCACCTGCGCCGCATCGAGGTCGACACGCCGCATGGGCCGGTGTCGTATCCGGCGCCGGCGCCGACCCGCGATCAGGCGCGCAGCTACGGGCGCATTCCGGCGCTGGGCGAGCATACGGAGCGGGTGCGGAAGGAGTTTGGACAGTCCTCATCCTGAGGAGCGAGCGCAGCGAGTGTCTCGAAGGATGGCCACGAGCGACGGAGTTTGTTGCCATCCTTCGAGACGGCGGCTTTGCCGCTTCCCTCAGGATGAGGGCCTGGGCTCACTCCACCGCCGGCGCATGTTCGCGCACCGAGACACGCCCGCCGCGCAGCGAGGCGGTCGAGCCGATGAAGAACACGAACGGGATCGACAGCGCGCAAATGATCGTGAGCAGCATGAAGTCGTTGGCGTAGGCCATGATCGCCGCCTGCAGCGTGACCATCTGCTCGGCGAGCGCGCGGCCCTGATCGGTCGCCAGATCCATCCAGCGCGACACGTCCGGGTGCTGCAGCGCGTCGTTGAACGGCGAGATGTGCTCGACCAGCTGGCTGCGGAACGTCGTCGTCATGTTGGTGAGGTTCGCGATCACCACCGAGATCCCGGCAGAGCTTGCGACGTTACGCACCAGGGTGAGCATCGAGGTGCCGTCGGTGCGGTAGCGCGGCGGGAGCGTCAGGAACGCGACGGTGCTGAGCGGGATGAACACGAAGCCCATGCCGAAGCCCTGCACCAGCCCGATGATGACGATCGTGCGGCCGGAGGTATCCGCCGTGAACCCGGTCATCTGGTACATGGTCAGCGCGGTCAGCGTGAGCCCGATCATGATCAGGTAGCGCGCCTCGAAAATGCGCAGCAGCCGGCCGATCACCAGCATCCCGACCAGCGTGCCGAGGCCGCGCGAGGCCAGCACCCAGCCGGCCGCCTCGATCGGATAGTTGAGCACGTTCTGGATGAACGGCGCCGACAAGGCCATCGACGAGAACAGCATCAGCCCCATGATCACCATGAAGAAGCAGCCGATCAGGAAGTTGCGGTCCTTGAAGATCGCGAAGCGCACGAACGGCTCGGGCGTGGTGAACGAATGCGCGAAGAAGTAATAGAAGCCGACGATCGAGATGATCAGCTCGGCGACGATCTCGGGCGAGCCGAACCAGCCGAGCTGCTCGCCGCGGTCGAGCATCAGCTGCATGCCGCCGATGCCGGCCGCGAGCGCGAGAAAGCCGAACCAGTCGAACTTCAGATGCGCCTGGCGCCTGGTCTCGTCCATGAAGACGAGCAGGCCGAGCACCGTCACGGCGCCGACCGGCAGGTTGACCAGGAACACCCAGTGCCAGGAGTAGTTCTCGGTGAGCCAGCCGCCGAGCGTCGGGCCCATGATCGGCCCGAGCATCACGCCGACGCCCCAGATGCCCATCGCCTGACCGCGCTGCTCGATCGGATAGGCATCGAGCATCACCGACTGCGACAGCGGCACCAGCGCGGCGCCGCACATGCCCTGCATCAGGCGGAAGGCGACGATCTGCTCGATGTTCTGCGCCAGCGCGCAGAGCAGCGAGGCGAACGTGAAGCCGCCGACGCAGACGATGAACAGCTTCTTGCGGCCGAACCGGTCCGCCAGCCAGCCGACCGGCGCGGTCATCACCGCGGCGGCCACGATGTAGGAGGTGAGTACCCAGCTCACCTGATCGAGCGAGGCGGAAAGCGAGCCCTGCATGTAGGGCAGCGCGACGTTGGCGATCGTGGTGTCGAGCGCCTGCATGATCGTCGCCGTCATGGTGCAGATCGTCAGCAGCGCGCGGCGCGCGGTCGGCGACAGCGCGGCAGCCGCGCCGATCATTTGCGCGGTTCCGCAGCCTTGCTGGTGAACCCGAGCGAGGAGAGCACGGTGTTCTGGCGGCCGGTGTCGATATCGACGTTCACGCTCATGCCCGAGCGCAGATCGCTCACGTTCTCGCCGGGCGCGAACTCGATGCGCACTGGCACGCGCTGCACCACCTTGACCCAGTTTCCGCTCGCGTTCTGCGGCGGCAGGATCGCGAACTGGGCGCCGGTTCCGGGGCTGACCGCCGCCACGACGCCGCGGAACTTGCGGCCCGGGAAGGTGTCGACCGAGATGTCGACCGGCTGCCCGACACGCAGATGCGTGATGTCGGTTTCCTTTGGGTTCGCGTCGATCCAGGGCCTGGTGTCGTCGATCAGGCTGAACACCGGCGTGCCGGCGGTGAGATAGCGGCCGAGCTGGATGCTCGCGACTTGCGTGGCCATCCCGGCGATCGGCGCGCGCAACACGGTGTGATCGAGATCGCGTTTGGCCTGGTCGAGCGCGGCGGCGGCCTGCGCATAAGGTGGATAGCGCTCGATCGGCAGGGCGGGATCGCCGAGCAACTGGTTGCGGATGGCTTCGCTCTGCTGCTCGAGCTGTTCGAGCGCCGTCTTCGCCACCACCAGCAAGGTCATCGAATTATCGAGATCGGCCTGCGAGCCGGTGCGATTGGCGACCAGCGTGTTCTTGCGGTCGAGATCGCGCTGCTTCAGGTCCACGGTCTCGCGCGCGAACGCGATGCGCCGGGTCATCGAGGCGAGATTGGTTTTGAGATTCGCATACTCGATGCGCACGCTGGCGAGCCGCGCCTCGGCCTGCGTCACGGCAATGCGGAACGGCTCCGGATCGATCTCGATCAGCGCATCGCCCGCGTTGACGCGCTGCCCTTCCGTCACCGTGACTTTGGCGACCTTGCCGGAGATATCCGGCGTGATCAGCACCTTCTGCGCGCCGATATAGGCGTTGTCGGTCGAAATGTAGCGGCCGGAGGCGAGATAGAAGTAGCCGCCGGTCACCAGCGCGATCAGCGGGATCACGACGAGCAGCACGAGGCGCAGCCGCGCATTCGAGGCGCGCGGACGCGTCACCGTCGGCGGCGGCGCGGCCTCCTCTTGCGTTTTCCGTAGCTCGACAACCTTGTCGGCCATGACGTGCCTCAGGCGGCGGCCGCGATTTTTTCCACGGCCCTTCGCGAAATGGCGGTCTTCAAATTGTTCTTGGTCTGCGAAAGCTCGCGGATCATGCGCTCGATCGTCTCGCCGTCGAGTCCCTCGAGCACCGTGCCCATCATGTCCTGACCAAGCTCGGCGAGCCGGTCCATCAGCGGGCGCGCCAGCGGGGTCAGATGCAGCCGCTTGGCGCGGCGATCGTTCGGATCGGGGCGACGCTCGATCATGCCGTTGGCGCACAGCCGGTCGACCAGCCGCGTCAGCGTGATCGGCTGCAGGTCGAGCATCTCGGCAAGTTCCGACTGCTTCAGGCCCTCCTGATGCTCCAGCCGGGCCATGACGGCCCACTGGGCGCGGGTGATCCCCAGCCGGCGCGCCCGCTGGTCCGCATAGGTCCGCAGCAGGCGAGCTACGTCATTGAGAACAAAAGCAAATTCACGGCGGGGGTTACGCGGGCGCATTTTTTCCTGCTTTGTTGGGCCCGCATAAGATAAGCTAGCTTATAATAAGCGCAATACGCAGAAGCGCATACCTAGTTTGTCATTCCGGGGCCGGCCAAAGGCCGGAGCCCGGAATCCATAACCACCAGCCGCGCGACAAATCCCGGATCGTGGTTATGGATCCGGGCTGCCTCGCTCCGCTCGGCCCCCGGGATGACGCCTAGACCTTCCCCAGCGCCCGCAACACCACCGTCGGGGTGATCGGCATCTCGGTGATGAGCTTGGCGCCGAGCGGGGCCAGCGCATCGTTCACGGCATTCATCACCGCAGCCGGCGCGCCGGCCGTGCCCGCCTCGCCCGCGCCTTTCGCGCCGAGTTCGGAATCGGCCGTCGGCGTCACCACATGACCGACCTCGATGTCGGGCATTTCGGCGGCCATCGGCACCAGATAGTCCGCCATGTTGCCGTTGAGCATCTGCCCGCGCTCGTCATAGAGGCAATGCTCGAACAGCGCGGCGCCGAGCCCCTGCACGATGCCGCCGCGCACCTGCTCGTCGACCAGCTGCGGATTGATCACCGTGCCGCAGTCCTCGACGCACCAGTGCTTCAAGAGCTTGATGAAGCCGGTGTCGCTGTCGACCTCGAGCCAGCTCGCCTGCGCGCCGTTGGTGAACGAGAACGCCCAGGCACGCGGCACGTAGTGGCGCGTCGCGACCAGCTCCGCTTGAAAGCCCGGCGGCAGCGTGTCGGGCCGGAAGTAGGCGATGCGCGCGACCTCATCGAGGCCGATGCGCTCGGTGCCGGTGTCCCGGTCGACAACGACACCATCACGAATGTCGAGCACGTTTGGTGTCGCCTGCAAAATACTGCCGGCGACCGCGAGCACATTCGCGC